>CAUJFU010000298.1 GCA_963169055.1 Myxococcota bacterium | reverse complement strand
CTTACAACGCGACGGTGCATGTTTTGGGACTGAGCTGGCAAGGGCAGTTTTAGAGGAGTCGATCTGGTCGCACTATCCGATGGATATGGACGTTAACGTTGTTGTTTTGTGCCCCCGAACCTGTTGGAGAGTATCGATTTTCTAGCGTTGTCCGAGGGGGCGGGGGGGGAGGCTGCGGAGGTGATTCCAAAGGGCTTGGAGTTCGATCTCGTTCATATTTTTGAGGATCTCAAGAGGCATAAAGGAGTGGATGGTGGTTCCGTTGGGGCGGCGAGCGGTGGCGATGGCTTTGCGAAAGTCTTGTATCGTCCATGCTTTGAGGCCCGTTTCGTGGGGGGTGAGGTTGGTGGGCGGTGGGATGTTGGGTGGAGCGCCCGGGATGGGGCCACCGCTGAGATGGTCGCCGTGACAACCTTGGCAGCCGCGAGCGATGAAAGAACCGTAATGTGCGGTGGGCGCGGGAGGTGGGGCTTGAGGGATGTTTTTGTGGTCGATGCGTCGGCCCACATCGAAGACCAGCCAATCAAGGCGGTCAAAGATCCGACCGATCCAACTCACTTGCATGGGGGCGGGACTTTTGGAAGAAGGAGGAACGCTACGAACCCACGCGATGATCGCCAAGAGGTCTTTTTCGGGGAGCCAGTTGAAGTCTTGGACAGGCATGAAAAGCACGCTTTTTCCTGTGCGCGTGATGCCGTGTCGCAAGAGTCGGAACAACTCGCCGTCGGTGTATTGGCCGCCAACGCCACCACGAGTGATGTTGGATGAGCGCATGACGCCCAACGGGCCGAATCCGACTTCTTTTCCGCCCGAGAGATTGGGACCGTGGCAGTCTGCCGTTGCACATCCTCCCAAAGAAAAAGCCAAGTGTTTCCCTCTCGCAAGAGCCGCAGCGTCGGCGGGCAAAGCGACTTTGGGAATGGGCAGATTGTAGGTTTTGGCCATGCTTTGGCCGTAGCGGATACCGTGAAACCCAACAAAACTGCTGAGTCCCAAAACAACCAAAAGAACGAAGAGACCAAGCCATTTCAAGATCTTGAACAACATCGAACCCCTCCTATGGTGGTGGATCTTGGGCGGTGTTGCTTGCGAACCGAGCAGTTCCAACGTGAGGCCGAAAAACACGCGAAGCCAAAAAACACCCAAAGTCGCGACATCGTCGAAAAGAAAGCGTTTGGTGTCGCTTGGTATGGCAAAGCGCGGCCCGATGGGGCTTGTGGCACGCAACCCGATGGGGGTTGTTGTGATCTGCGAAGTTCCTATGCAACGATGTGATCTGTATCGCATCTTTCTGCACAGCGCAAGTCTTGTTTTTTGGGGTTTGGGCGGGGGTTAGGAGGGGCGTTTGAGTTCGCGAAATAGGAAGGGCTTCATGTCGACGGGTTTGTTGTTGACTTCGAGGCCTTGGATGATGAAAGAGGCGGGTTCTTCGAGGTCTTGGAGAGAATAGCAAAGCATACGGGTTTGAGCGACTTTGGGGTCGAGGGAGATGGAGTCGGGGGCGTAGAGGACTTTGGCCATTTCTTCGGCGGAGCGTCCGCCGGATTTACCGTAGTAATCGCGGATGGAGCGTTGGAAGGCAGCCGTTTGGGAGGCTTGTTCGAGGGTCATGGGGGAGCGTTTGTCGGAGCCGACTTGGAGGAGCATGACGCTGCGGGGGATGGAGACGGCGGCTTGGGACCAGTTGGTCAGACGGAAGGCGACGCAGGCGGTGCGGCGGAAGGAAAAGACGCGACCGACGTTGAAGTCGATCTGTTGGCTTTTGCGGTCTTGTGCGTCGGTGGGGACGTAGTAGCGAAAGCCGGGAGGGCAGGCTTGGAGCAAGAACGCCATCGCGCTGCAAAGTAAAAACAGGCGGGCGTTGCGGGAGGTTGCGGACGTTGTGGAATGCGTGTTTTTTTGGAGCATGATCTTGGCCTTTTGGGTCGGAAAGAAGGGGGGTGATGGGGCGTTTGACTGTGTTGTGTGTTTTGTGTGATGTGGTTTACCAGAGCGGTTCGACAAAGAGCGTGTAGTCGCCGATGTTCAATTGGTCCGCAGGATGGGCGACTTGGGGAGAGCCGAGTCGTTGGCCGTTCATATAGGTGCCGTTTTCGCTTTTGAGGTCGAGGACGACAAAGCGATCTTCGCGGACAAGGATGCGGGCGTGGCGTCGGCTAATGTCGGTGCGTCGGAGAACGACATCGCAATCTGAAGAGCGCCCGATGGTGATATCGCGTTGGTTGAATTCGTAGCGTTGTTGGCCTTCAGGTCCGTGTACAGTGACGGCAAACAGCGCAGGAATGGGGCCTTCGGGCTGTTCGATGATTTGGAGAGGTTCGGTATTTTCGCGTGCCGTAAGGTGGCGTGCGTGGCAGTAGTGATGAAGCAGTTCGTCCATGCGTCCGACGAACTCTTGATCGGAGAGTAGGTCGGAGAGTTTGAGTTCGGAGAGTTGCTTCATTTGTTCGACGATCTCGTCGCGAAACATACGGTGTGCCTCGTGTGTCTGGTTTGTGTGGCGATGCTTGTCCGTCTAGGCAGGGATGCGACAAGGTACGCGGCGAGCGATCGTTGAGGCGCAAGGCTTGGTGTGTCGGCCTTGTTGCGGGAGATTTGCCGCTTTGTACCAAAGTAGAGCTTCGGGACGGTATTGTAGCCTTCCGCTCGAAAAGGTCAACGACTTGATTTCTTGCGGGCGAGCCGACGGCGTGTTAAGAAGAACGATGAAGAGAGATGTCCTATCTATCGAAAAGATCGAGAGGTGAAGTGTGAGTCGAGAGCGTATGTTGGGGATCGATCCGGGTTCCAATATCACGGGATGGGGTGTGGTTGAGCAGATCCAAGGGCGTTTGTTGCATATCGATAACGGCGGGATCTTTACGCGAGAAGACGGATTTCAGGAGCGTTTGAAAGAGATCTATGATGGTTTGTGCGAAGTGATTCGCGAATACGAACCGACAGGGGTGTCGTTAGAGAATGTGTTTATGTCGAAAAATGCGATGTCTGCGTTGAAGCTAGGGCAGGCACGTGGCGTGGCGATGATCGCTGCGTTGAATGCGGGATTGCGGGTGCTAGAATTTACGCCGATGCAGATCAAGTTGGCGGTGACAGGTCATGGTCACGCAAAAAAAGATCAGGTCGGGCTGATGGTCCAAGCGGTATTGGGGTTGCCAGAACCCGCGCAAGTCGATGCGTCGGACGCGCTGGCAGCGGCGATTACGGGCCTGCTGCAACGCCCCGATCATTCGCCTGCATCGAAGATCTTGGCGGAAGCCGAAGCCGCAGCGCGTGGAAAGCGCCGTCGTCCGAAGAAGTTGGAT
This sequence comes from Myxococcota bacterium, assembly GCA_963169055.1. Classification (GTDB taxonomy): domain Bacteria; phylum Myxococcota_C; class UBA6777; order UBA6777; family UBA6777; genus JAKLKB01. The sequence goes on along the minus strand of CAUJFU010000298.1, from coordinate 17,381 downwards.
ATCGCGATCTAATTCACCAGACCGCGACATCGTTTAGGTGCGGTGGCGTGGAGGGGAGGCGTCGAAAGCAGCGCGTAGATGGGAAAACAGCAGACTTTGATCGGAGCGGAGGGCGATGGCGAGGATATCAAAACGTTGCGGTGCGTTTGTCCAGCGGGGGTTTTGGGCGAGAAAAGTGTGGGCCGTTTGAGCGATACGTTGTTGTTTGGTCGGATTGACGGAGAGGATGGCGGCGGAAGTATCGTTTGCGGCGCGGAGTCGGATCTCGAAAAAGACGAGGGTTTCGCCGTCTTGAGCGATCAGGTCGATCTCACCCCATCGCGTGCGCAGATTGCGCTGAATCGGGCGGATGTGTCGTTGTGTGAGCCAGAAGACGGCGATGTCTTCGGCGGATTGGCCGCGTTTTGTGGGAGTGTGTTTGCGCGATTTGGGAGGGAGAGCAGGTAAGCGCGCAAGAAAGCGGCTGGTTCGGTGGGTGGCATGGGAGGTTTGTGTGGGGTGGGTCAACTCGTGTGTTCTTTCTGTCTCAGGGGGAGATCAGTGTCGGCGTCCGATGGTTCCATATCGGTGTCAGTGTCGGGAGAGAGAACGCCGCGAAAGGATAGACGATGGAGGGGAGAGGGGCCGTGTTGGGCGAGGGCGAGTTTGTGTGCGGGAGAGGGATAACCTTTGTGCTTGTCGAAGCCATAGAGCGGATAGAGGGGGTGCATGGCGTCCATGATCTGATCGCGCAGGACTTTGGCGATGATGGAGGCGGCGGCGACGTTTTGGCAGAGTTGATCGCCTTTGACGACGGCTTTGCAGGGGAGGGGGTGGGGAAAGGTTTTGTTGCCGTCGATCAAGACGATCTGTGGGGGGTTAGGGAGTAGGCGGCAGAGATGATCGAGAGCAAGGGACATGGCGTGGAAGGTGGCTTGGAGGATGTTGCGTTGATCGATCTCGGGAGCATCGACGACGCCAACGCCGATGGCAAGGGCTTGTTGGTGGATCTGATCGAAGAGTGTGCGGCGGATTGCTTCGGTAAGGCGCTTGGAGTCGTCCAGTTCGGGCAGATCGCAAGAAGGCGGGAGCAGGACAGCGGCTGCGACAACAGGGCCAGCGAGGGGGCCTCGGCCCGCTTCGTCGATTCCTGCGATGCGATGGAGACCTTGTTGTGCGAGTTCTTCTTCCATCCAGCGCGGCGTGGCAAACAAAGAGGTTTGTTGGGCGGAGCGCTTGGCCATTTGGATCTCTGGGGTTGAAGAGGAGAAAGAAGGGGCGAGGGGAGAAGGCGGAGGGGGTTATTTTTCGGATTGGCCGGGGTTGATCTCGCGGATACGGGCTGCTTTGCCTTGGAGATTGCGGAGGTAGTAGAGTTTGGCGCGACGGACACGACCACGGGAAACGACTTCGATCTTGTCGACCATGGTGGAGTGGACGGGGAAGGTACGCTCGACGCCTACGCCGTAGGAGTGCTTGCGGACGGTGAAAGATTCGCGGACACCGCCATTTTGTTTGGCGATGCAGATGCCTTGGAAAAGCTGGACGCGCTCTTTTTCACCTTCGCGGATACGGACGTGAACACGGAGGGTATCGCCAGCGCGAAACGCAGGAATATCGCTGCGTAAGTGACGCTGCTCGATTTGTTGGATGATATTCATGATCTTGGCTCCAAAGTCATGCGTAATGTTTGTTTGTTGTTTGCTTCAATGCTCGTCCGCCCTTCGGCGTTTCGATTCTCGTCCTTCGGCGTTTCAATGCTCGTCCTTCGAGCGGACGCTACTTTGAATGGGTTGGTGTTTGAGCGCCTCCACAAGGGTGTTGGGGAAGATCCCGTTGGGAAGGGATCGTGTTGTGGGTGGGCGAACGCAAGCAAAGCGCGCAATAGGACGGGGAGGATAAGGGAGGCCGATTCGCTTGTCAAGGATTCTTTTTGATCGCGAAAGAACTTTTGTTGTTTAAGAACCGAGAAGGCGGTCAAGAATGATGGACATGGCGGAGCGAACAGAAAGGTGGTTGAATTCGGTGGGTCCGTAGATGGGTGGGAGATAAAGGTCGATGGATGGAGAGATCGAGGGAGCGATGCCCCATCCTGTGCCAAAAAGCAAGAGCAGAGGGGTTTCTTGTTGGAGGAGGAGGCCGCGAGCATCTTCGTATGAGACTTTCTTTTCAGGGAGAGGGCGTGCGCTGGTGCCGATGATTCGGGGGCGCAAGCCTTCGCGCTCTTCGATCTGATCGCAGGTGGCTTGGAGATCGCAGATGGGTTCGACAAGAGCCATCGCGGTGTGGCGAGCACTTTTTTTGCGAGCGCCCGGGCCTTCAACCCAGTGGGAGCGGACGCGGTGGACGAGTGCGCGTTGTTCGAGGATGGGTGTGATGAGGAAGTAGCGTTGGATGCCGAAGGTTGCGGCGATACGGCCACCATCATGGATATCGAGATTAGTGACGGCAGTGGTGATGATCTCGCCGTGTTGATCAAGGACGGGATGATGTAAGAGAGCGAGGTAGAGGGGAGCTGTCGGCTTCATCGGATCATGCCTCCTATCGGGCGAGTCAATGCGCGTGTATGGAATTCAATGGTTCGATTGCTCGGATGGATCGGGAGGAACCGAGGAGAGGCGTCGTTCGTCCGAAGAGCCCGAAGCAAGGGGAGGTGGTGGGGTCATTGTTTGGATGATCGATGCGGATGTTGTAGGCGCATGGTGTGTGGAAGTGGTTTCTTGTTGAACTTGTGTGAGGAGTTTTTTTTCTTCGGGGGTAAGATCTGCATGTTGCAGGAGATCGGGTCGGTGGAGGAGCGTAGCGCGGAGAGCTTCGCGAAGTCGCCACCGTCGGATGTGGGCGTGGTTTCCTGAGAGCAATACGTCAGGAACGGGCAGGCCGCGAAACAGGGGAGGGCGTGTGTATTGGGGGTATTCAAGGAAGGGTCGTTGGAAGGATTCTTCGCGGATGGACTCGGCATTTCCGAGAACACCGGGCACAAGGCGAGCGACTGCGTCAAGGATGGCGAGGGCAGCGGCCTCACCGCCGGAGAGAACGAAGTCGCCGAGGGATAATTCGCGATCAACGAAGTGTGTACGAACGCGCTGATCGATGCCTTCGTATCTTCCGCACACCATGATCAGGCCGGGCAGTTCGGCGAGTTCGTGGGCAATCGATTGTTTGAAGGGGGGACCGTGCGGACTCATCAATATTACGGGGGAACCGAGAGGCATGGCGGCACGAGCATCTTCGATGGCGCGCACAAGCGGATCGGGTTTCATGACCATCCCATCGCCGCCGCCGTAGGGAGTGTCGTCGACGAGACGATGTTTACCTTCGCCGTACTCACGGAGGTTGAGGGCGGAAAATTGGAGCAAGCCCTTTTCTGCGGCACGCCCGACCACACCGATGCCACAGGGGCCGGGAACCACCTCGGGGAAGAGGGTGAGCAGAAGGTAGCGTTTGGTTTCGGTCATAGAACTCGCTCGGTGGGGGGAACTGTGTCGTCAGGCGTTGGGAGAAGGCCGGGGATAGGATGGATGACGACGCGACGAGCTTTGGTATCGATGGAAGGGACAAGGGCCGGCACGATCGGGATCATGGCTTCGCCGTGGGCGGTTTGGATGACCAACAGATTTTGAGCGGGTGCTTCTTGGACGTGGAGGACGTGTCCAAGAAGTTCGTCTTGTGCGTTGTAGACGGGGAAACCTTCGAGTTGAAAGAAGTAGTATTCGCCATCTTTGAGCGGGGGAAGTTGATCGCGTTGGACGAAGATCTCGGTGCGTCGGAGGGCTTCGGCTTGATCGCGATGGTTGACACCTTCGAGTTGCAAGAGAAAGCCGTCGGAGTGTTCGCGAAACAAGCGGATACCTGTTTTGCGGAAGCGTTTTTCGCCTTCGCGCTTGAACAAAAGGAAGTCGATCTCGAATAGGGTCTCGCCGTGGGGGTTGTGGAGGTGAAGGTGAACCGTTCCATCAAGGCCGTGCGCACGCGTAATGTAGCCGAGAGAGATCAAGTCTTTTTCGGTGGGTTGGTGCGTTGCGAACGGAGGCAGGTTGATGTTGGGGGAGGGGGAGGGCGCGGATGCGGCGGGGTGGGGTTGGTTTGTGGAGGCGGTTGGCCCATGTCGGCGCGCTGTTGGAGGCGCGGACGTGGCGGGGTTGGGTTGGGTTGTGGAAGGGCGCAACAGCGGGAGGCGCGGCGGTGGAGTGGGCGTTGTGGGCCGCGAAGGGTTGTGTTTGGTCATGTTTGGTGTTTGTTTCAATGCTCGTCCGCCCCGAAGGGCGGACGCTACGAGGAAAGGCAACGAGGTTGGCGAATTTGCAACCTCGTTTGCTTGTTTGTCTGTATGTTTGTTTCAATGCTCGTCCGCCCCGAAGGACGGACGATACAGAAGCTTGGAAGAGAAGGGAGAAAGGTTATTCGATGATCTCAAGGACACAGCGCTTGCGCAGTTTGGTAGAGGCAGCGCTGAGGATGGTACGAATGGCTCGCGCCGTGCGTCCTTGTTTTCCGATGACTTTTCCAAGATCTTCTTTGGCGACCTTCAGTTCGATGACTGAGGTTTGTTCCCCTTCGATTTCGATAACTTTGACTTGATCGGGGTGATCCACCAGAGCCTTCGCGATGAACTCAACAAGTTCCTTAAGCATCTTCCACCTCTCGATAGTTAGGGCATGCCGCATGGCGATTCGACAACAGGACGGTGCATCGTGCGCATGTACAATGTGGCGCAGCAAGTGTCCCAGCAGGGCCGCTTCCGTCCCCTAAACATAGATCGTTCGATCGTTGGGTCAAGGGTGGATTCCACCTTTGTGAGCGGGGCACAGAAACAGCGCGTTTGTAGACGTGGGAGCGCTGTGATGGTTTCGATCAAGTTTTGATTGATCTTTGATTGATCAGCGGTGGGAACTTTTTGAGGTCGAGGGAGAAGCTGTAGATTAGGCGGCTGCAACGGCTTTGTTGAGGCGAGCGATCAAGCTTTTGACTTTGTCTGTGGGCTGTGCGCCGTTTTTGATCCAATGTTGAACGCGTTCAAGGTTGAGTTGGAGAGAAGCATCGGTGTCGATATGGGGATTAAAGAAGCCCACACGCTCGATAAAACGGCCATCACGAGGGGCGCGTTCGTCACATACGACGACACGGTAGACGGGGTGTTTTTTCGAGCCATAGCGAGCCAAACGAATCTTGACCATGAGAAACTCCTTTTGGGTGATAAAGCGGTTGTATACGCTGCGCACAGCGCGGTACAAGTGAATGAAGGGGATTATTTCTTCTTTTTGCCTTTTAAGAGGCCACGAACTTTTTGTCCGATGCCTCCGCCGCCACCGAACATACCGAATTTTTTAAGGCGCCGCATCATCTTCTTCATTTCCAAGAAGTCCTTCATGAGTTGATTGACGTCTTGAACTTGGGTACCGCTTCCGCGAGCAATGCGCTTGCGTCGGCTACCGTTGAGGATGTTGTGGTTTCGCCGTTCTTCGGGAGTCATGGAGAGGATGATCGCTTCGACCCGTCGCATCTGCTTTTCGGGGTCGTTTTTGGTGAGGTCGATCTGTTTCATTTGTTGGCTCATGCCAGGGATCTTGTCGAGAAGATCAGTGATCGGCCCCATATTGCGGAGTTGTTGCATGTGTTGGAGAAAGTCTTCAAGCGTGAAGTCGTCTTCGACAAGCTTGCGTTGAAGGTCTTCGGCCTTGCTTGCGTCGTAGTTTTCTTGGGCTTTCTCGATCAAAGAAAGGACATCACCCATCCCGAGGATGCGGGAGGCGATCCGATCAGGATAAAAGCGTTCGAGGCGATCGACCTTTTCGCCCATCCCAACGAGCTTTACGGGTTTTCCCGTGACCGAACGGATGGAAAGCGCCGCACCACCGCGAGCATCTCCGTCCATTTTGGTGAGGACGACGCCTGTGATGGACAGGTGATCGATGAAGGTATTGGCGACTTGTACGGCGTCTTGGCCGGTCATGGCGTCCGCGACAAACAAGACCTCTTTTGGATCGAGCGCTTCTTTGATATCGGCGATCTCTGCCATCATGTCTTCGTCGATGTGGAGGCGTCCAGCGGTATCGACGATCAGGGTATCGTATCCGTTTTTGCGTGCGTAGCTGAGGGCGGCTTCGATGACATCGACGGGATCATCTTCGGGGTTGGTATCCCAGACATCAACGCCGATCTGCTTGGCGAGCGTTTTGAGCTGGCTGATGGCGGCGGGTCGGTACACGTCTGCGGGGACGAGATAAGGTCGGCGCTTTTGCTTTTTGAGCATATAGGCCATTTTGCCGCAGGTGGTGGTTTTTCCCGAACCTTGGAGGCCGACGACCATGATCGCGACGGGGGGTTTGTGAGCGAGATCGAGGGCAGTTTCTTCTTCGGAACCAAGCAAACGGATCATCTCGTCGTGGACGATCTTGATGAATTGTTGGCCAGGAGTCAGGGATTTCATCACCTCGGTACCAACGGAGCGTTCGCTGATATCTTGGATGAATTGCTTAACCACTTTGAAATTGACATCCGCCTCGAGCAGGCTCATCCGCACATCTTTGAGCGCGTCTTGGATGTTCTTTTCGTTGAGTTTGCCTTGCCCACGCAGTTTGCGAAAGGTGTCCTCAAGTTTGCTTGTTAGGCTTTCAAACATGGTCTCTCTGCACAGAAACATCCGCTTGCGCTTGGATCGCGATCAGGGATCGAGCGCAAACAACACGGCGGAGGTTTGCGTTGTGTGTTAAAGGATAGGGGGCGTCAGGTGGGTGGTAGCTTCGCGTTGTGTCGGGGGAAGCGAACTGCCCATGGCGATGGCACAGGTGCCTTCTCTCTGAGGGCAGAGATAATGCCTAGCCCTTGTGTGCTTGTCAACTGAAAAATCAGAACAGGCAGGCGGGCGGAGCGTTTTTGTACGGGTGGTGGCGGCGAAGCAGGGCAAGAACGCAAAAACAGCAGCGTGAGAAATGCGACACCCAGCGCAAGCCAAAGGAATTCTTTTCGGAAGAGGTCTGGGGACATGGGGCCTACTTTATCTCGTGGTTTCCTGTGACGTTGGGTTGAGATCAGACCAAGGGGGGGGCAATGCGTATCATGCGATGAAGCAAGGGAAACTTCCATGTGCGTCCCCATAACCCAAGAACGGCTGCAAACAAATTGCACATGATGAAGAGAATAAACCAAAGAAAGGCGATGAGGTAAACCACACGCAAGGAAACACCTTGGAAGGCCAAGGCCCACCGCGCTCCCCCCAAAACAAGCCCCCCCACCAAAAAGCACAGCGTCATCAGGATGCCTTGTTGTGCATGAAAGCGAGCATACGGACTCTTCGCAAGCAAAAAATACGCTGCGAAGGGGGGAACGAAACCAACAAACCCCAAATAACTCAAAAACACAGGGATCTTGTCTTGATCTTGCATCCGCCGTCTCTCCGTGATGCGCTAAATGAATGGAAATTCATAATTATTTCTTTTGGAGAAGAGTTGCAATTGGGGGGGAGGGTAGATTATCCTCCGTGCGCTGTCAATGTGAGAGAGAAGGCCCGTTGGCGCGAACAAGCGCGGAGGGAAGGGGCCTTGTAGATCGTTAAAGTAAGGAGAGTTGAGTTGACACGGCGAGCAAAGATAGTGGCCACATTGGGGCCGAGTTCGAGTACAGAAGAACAGATCGAAGCGTTGGTGTGGGCGGGGATGAACGTGGCGCGCCTGAATTTTTCGCATGGTTCGCACAAGATGCACGCCGAGGTCTACAAAAGCATCCGTCGTGTTTCGGAACGTCTGGGACGCCAAGTGGCGATCTTGCAGGATCTTCCCGGTCCAAAGATCCGCATCGGTACGATGAAAGAGGGCGTGGTGCTCAAGGAACGCGATCTCTTTACGTTGCAGGTGGGTGATGGAGAAGGGGACGAAAAGCGTGCCTATACGACATTTGAAGCGTTGCCACGGGACGTTCGGCAGGGCGAGAAGGTGCTGATCGACGACGGAAAAGTAGTTTTGCGCGTCAACGAAGTCGACGGGCAGAGCGTGCATTGCGAAGTTATCGTGGGAGGGAATTTGTACGGGCGCAAGGGGCTGAATCTGCCCGAGTCGACGTTGAGCATCCCCTCTTTTACGGAAAAAGATCACGAACACTTGAAGTTTGGTTTGGAGTTGGGCGTCGATTTGGTGGCGCTTTCTTTTGTTCGAGATGCACGCGATATCACAAGGTTGCGCCGAGCGATCGCGGCATCAGGCCGTCAGGTTCAAGTGATCGCAAAGATCGAAAAGCCCGAAGCCATCGAAAATTTGCACGAGATCTTGGCTGAATCGGATGGTGTGATGGTGGCACGCGGCGATCTTGCGGTCGAGATGAGCACAGAAGAAGTGCCGATCTTGCAAAAGCGCGTGATCGAAGAAGCCAATCGACGCGGAAAGCTGGTGATCACCGCGACGCAGATGTTGGAGTCGATGACCGAAGGCACGATGCCCACTCGCGCCGAAGCTTCCGATGTCGCCAACGCTGTGTTCGATGGAACGGACGCGCTGATGTTGAGCGCGGAGTCTGCATCGGGCCGTTATCCCGTTCAGTCGGTGGAAATGATGTCGCGGATTATTTGTGCAGCAGAACGAGCGTCTCATGCGCGTGCGGCTCAACCTCCCGATCTGATCCAAGATCCCAAGCCTTTCCGAAACCTGATCGCCAAAGCCGCAGCGTTGATCGCCAAAACGCTCAATGCACGGGCGCTTGTTGTGTTCACATACACGGGAACCACCGCACGGTTGGTGAGTTCGTATCGACCGAGCGCCGAGATCGTAGCTTTTACCCCTTCGCCTGTGGTGGCGCGGCGGATGATCTCGTACTGGGGAACGCGATCGTTTGTTTGGGAAAACGAGCTGGGACCGCTCGAAGAGATGATCCCGCAAATGGATAAGTTTCTTTGCCGCTATCATCTCGCAGAGAGCGAAGATTGCGTCGTCATCGTCTCGGAAAACAGCATTCGTTTGCATCGCGTGGGGACACCGTTTTATGACGATAGCAACCGCTCCTACGACGATATCAGCGCCTTGATTTGATCCTCAAAGAGCCTTGGAGGAAAAGCTTCTGCCTTTTGTGTTGCCCACCTTTTGGCTTTGGATGGCTTGCAGATTGACGCCGTTGTCGAATCCTGTCTATACTCAGCCGCTTGTCGCGGGGTGTGATGCGTTGTTTGCTTGCATCCAAGCGCCGGTGTGGCTTCGTTTGTGTGATGGGATTGAACATGTACTTGTACGGAAAGAACCGACAGAACGGGCGAAAGCTCTTTTGGATGTGTTGTCTTTGGGCGATCGGATGGGGTCTTGGGGAGGGAGCGGCATGGGCGCAACAGACAAAAGTGGTGGTGTTGCCTTTTGTCTCGACGTCTTCGCGTGACAAGATCGATGCTCTTGCTGAGGTTTCGCCCAAACTTGCGAGCTTTTTGCAGAAGGTCAATCTTTCGGCGTCGGCTTTGGGAGCCAAGATCCAACCCAAAGTCGCGGCTCTTCCGTTTTTGAAGGAGTACACCGAAGGGATCGCACAGCACAAAGCGGGTTCTGCCTTGCTCAAACAAGGAAAACCCGAGCAAGCCAAAAAAGAACTTGAATCCGCGATGGAGAAGCTCGAAAAAGGGCTTGTTCACGTCAAGGACTTTGACGATATCTTGGAACTTTACCGATTGATCGGCTTTTCCGCTTTCCAGTTGGGAATGAACGAACAAGGCGAGCGGGCCATTCAACACATGGGCTATCTGGCTCCTGAGCGAAAGTATGCGCGCAGCCAGATGATCCCTGTGCTTCTGCGCATCCTCCAAAGCGCCCAACGTCAGGCCAAAAATGGCCGCGCCATCTTGCGAATCGAAGCTCCCGAAGGCAGTACCGTCACTTTAAACGCCCAAACACTTACGGGGTCGTCTCCTTTTACGGTACGAAAACTCATGCCCGGCAAGCATTATGTGTGGGTGAAAAAAGACGGATTCAAAACCCACGCACAAACCATCGAACTCAAGGCGGGGGCGACCACTCCTTTGAGTGTCGAGTTGGAGGCCGGAGCAGCCGCTTCTTCTTCAGGAGCCACCGATCTTTCTGCCCAAGGAGCCGAAGCCCGTGCTCGCCTTCGCCTTGGAACCACCGACACCGAATTGCGCCGAATCTGCTCGGAGATCGCAGACGGCCTTTCTGCCGCCTTTCTGGTCTTGGGTTATGCAACGCGTGCGGAAACTCGCTATGATCTGTCTTTGTTTGTCTACCGACACAAAGACAAGATCCTCAAAAAAGCTGGTGAACTTCAGCTCGACCTCGAATTGTTGGAAGTCGATATCAAATCCTTTGAGGCATCCCGTCAGATCAAAAAAGTCATCGATGCCTTTGATGCCCAACCCACCGCTACTTGGTCACAATCGGCCGTTGCCTCTGCAACACCCGCCCCCAACCCAACCAACCCAACCAACCCAACCGCCACACCCACACCCCCCACGAGTACAAACCCACCAACACCCCGCCGTGCCAACGATGCTCCCGAAGAAGACGACGAATTGATGATGGGCGGGAAAAAGACCGCACCACGGCCCGAACCACGACCTGTACCACGGCCCGAACCACGACCTGTACAGCCCGAATCACGGCCTGAACCACGGCCCGAACCACGACCTGTACAGCCCGAATCACGGCCTGAACCACGTTCTGTGCAGCCCGAACCACGACCCGAACCACGACCTGAACCGCGACCTGAACTGCGACCTGAGCCACAACCTGAGCCACGTCCTGTACAGCCCGAACCACGGCCTGAACCACGTCCCATTCCACAACCTACGCGCACAACAGCCCCGCGTATCTCCCAAGCGCAACAAGCGCTCCGCCCGCCCGACGATATCCGCAACGGCTTTAACGCGGATCGTGATATCGATTGGTCCAACCCCATCCCCAAAGTGGCGCGTCTTGCGCCTCGCGATGACGAACCCCGAGATGAGGATCCCCGTTCGTCCAGCCCCGCACCAACGCCTACACAACCCGAACCACGGCCCGAACCACGGCCCGAATCGCCTCGCAGGACCGATCCTGATGACGACTCGCTGGATGGTGGAAAACGCACCGCGATGGCGCCGATCACTCGCCCTCCAACGCCTGTGCCCGGAAAAGCCGTCCCCGTCACGCAAACATGGTGGTTCTGGACGCTGATCGGTGTGGGTTCTGTTGCGGTGGTTGCAGGTGTCACAGTTGCGATCATCCAAGCCCAGCCTCCGACGGCCTATGATGTCTTCGTGAATGTCAACCCACCCAATTAAAGAACCCCCGTGCGGAGCGTGTTGCTGCTGTTTGGCGGACGCTTTCGAGGATCTTGGATATGCGATTTGTCATGCGCCTACCTGTTCGGCTTGTTGTTTTGTGGATGCTTTCGTGGACGATGGCTTGCAACCAGACTCCTTTTCAAATGGAAATTGTACCTACATTCGGTCAGAGTTTTGCTGATTTGGATGTCTTGTCTTTTCAGATCACAGGGCCTGCTTTAAAAAAGGCGGAAGGTGACACGCCTTTGGCTTTTGACGCTTCCGTACAAAGCGGGAAGGTGGAGAATCCGGGCATCGTCTTGGACGCCGAAGCCAAAGAGAAATGGTTGCGCGTTCAAGCGATCGGTTTGAACGCGAATTCTAACGTGCAGGCATTTGGGGCAGGTCGGTTTGACTTCCCCAACGCGAATCCCTCGGTGTTTCGTATCTTGTTGAGCCGTACAGATTCTTTTGGCTGGTTGACGCGGATGGATGGCGCGCAAAATGGCCGAAGCACCTTGATCTCCAAGATCGTCGGTCACCAAAGTATGGCCTTGCCCGATGGTCGGGTTTTGTTGATCGGCGGAGTGACCCAATTTACCGAAGACAACGCGCTCGTGACACTCGAAGCCCGCGAACATCTACTCAAGCGCGTGATGATCTATAACCCCAATGATGGGTCGTTTACAACGTCCGCACAGGAGTTTGCCAATCCTCGAGCGTTTCATTCGGCTTCGTGGTTGGACGCGAATCGCATTCTTGTGGTCGGTGGTATCGGCGTGATCGGGACATCCAGCGGTTTTCAAGTGCAATCCCTCGGTTCTGCTGAGATCGTCGATGTGTCAAATCCGAACAGTATCCGCATTGTCGCTGCACCCGATCAACCCAAGCGCGCACGAGCTTTTCACCGCGCAGTCACACTCTCGGATAGTTCGGTCTTGTTTGTTGGGGGAGTTGCCAACCCGCTGCTTGGAAGCGACGGAACCGCACGCCAAGGCCAAGAGGTGTTGTTTTTGGAGATGTTTGATCGTTCTTCAGAAAAGTTTATCGAGGTGGCGAGCGTTTCACCTGACCCGAAGATCGGGCGAGTGTGGCATCGCGCTACGGCTTTTTCAGATGATACGGTCTTGGTGACGGGCGGATTGCGCATCGACGAAAACGGAAAACGCAAAACAGCCGATGAACACTTGCTTTTGAAACGCAGCGGTACGTCTTGGAACCTCTCCGTGATCGAAGTGGAGAGTGCAGGCGGGCGCAAGCGTTTCGATCACACTGCCACCCTCGCAAAGGACGGAGACAGCGAGTGGGTGGTGGTGGCAGGAGGCCGCTATATCGAAACCAACGCGATGTTGCGCCCATTGGAGATCTGGGACAAGCAAGGCAAATTAGTGACAGGCACCACCAACCTCACAGAAACACGTTATGGCCACGGAGCGATCTGGGTTCCCGAGCAAAAGGAAGTCTTGTTGGGCGGAGGACTCAGCACTTCAAGCGGCGGACTCAAGCCTGTTTTCCAAGGCGAATCTGTGAAGATCCCAAGTTTTGCGGTTGAATCACGCCCACAAATCCAAGAAAAAAGCGGTCGTTATCGTTGTGAACCTGTGCGTGTCGACGCGGATGGACGGTCGTTTTGGTTGGGCGGTGCAAATAGCGTTGGAGAAAGTGGCCGTGTGTTTGTGGGCCTTGATACAGGAGAGATCTACACACCGCGTGTCAATGCTCCCTGAATATCGCTTGGTTTATAAATGCAAACGCCTCTGAGAAGATATCGATGCCTGTAAGGGTATCGTTTGGAAAAGCGCTGCGGCGCAGAGCAGAAGAAGGATCTTGTGTATGCGAAGACGTTGGTTTTGGTTGGTGGGCTTTGCGGTGCTTTGGGGTGGGGCTTGTGCGCCCAAAGCCAAGCTACAACTTACATTGTTCTATCCGTACGGAGATGACGGAAAAGCCGCTTATGCGCAGATCAAAGGGTTTCGGATCAAGGTGAGCGGAGCCTCGTTGACGGATGGGCCGGTGAGTGCGGACTTTGACACCACGTCGGGCCTGAGTGCTTCGGTTCTTGGGGATGTGAAGTGCGGGAAGGAAAAAGCTGAGCAACTCGATCTTCAGGTGCACGGGCTCGATGATGCCGGGAAGGTCGTTGCAGTGGGCCGACAAACCATCCTCAATCCTTGCGGGGCCAAGCGCGATTTGAGCGTCTTTGTTGCGCCTGTCGAGGTGTTTTCTTCTTTAACGAAGTACGAAGAGGGTGCCACCGCTCCCGAGCAGATGCTGAAGGAGCGGGCGGGTCATCAGATGCGCCAACTTTCGGATGGGCGTTTGTTGATCTCGGGCGGTTTTACGTTCAACGATCAAGGCGGTGTCGGCGGCGTTTCCAACCGTATAGAGATATTTGATCCTGAAACGGGCCGCATCACGGACGGGATACCGATGAGCGAACCGCGTGCTTTTCATTCGATCACCGTTTCACAAAATACAGTCTTGATCGCGGGTGGTCTCAAGTTCGACGAAGCCACACAGAAACTGGTCTCTGTTCGGTCGGTTGATATCTTCGAGTTAACAGAAGAGGGCCTGACCAAAAAGAGTTCCTTTGAGATGGCGGAACCGAAGGGACTGCATTCTGCGTTGATCACGCCGTCCATGAATCACATTCTGATCTTTGGAGGGATCCACTATCAAGCCGATGGCAGCGTGAGTATGGCCAAAAAATGGGAGATCTTTGATATCAAAGGTTCGCCGATCGGTACGGGAGATATCCCGTTGGATCAACAACGTGCGTGGCACAGTGCTACGTTGCTTGGGGACGGGCGGCCTTTTTTTGCTGGCGGGATGAAAGTCAACGCACAAGGCGATCTGGAGGCGCTGTCTTCGGTTCTTTCGTTGCAGTATTCCAGCGACGACGCTACGGTGACGTTGATCCCGTTGCCGACGCCGCTCAAAGCGGCACGCGCTGCGCACACGGCCACCAAGCTTCTCGACGGCCAGATCGTGATCGCGGGCGGGATGGTTCCCGAAGCCAAGGACTTTTTGCGGCCCAAGAGCGTGGTCGGTTCGATTCAGATGTTTACCGCGCTAGGCGAAGAAAACGCCCAATACAACGGCACGCTTAAACAATCACGAGCTTTCCATTCTGCGCACCTGCTTGAGGACGGGCGTTTGCTGATCTATGGCGGTTCGACAGGAGCCACCAGCCTTGCGGATCGCACAGAGATCTATACCCCCGAAGGCTTGGGACTTTCGCCAGAGCCGTTATTGGTGGTGCAACGTAAAGATCGCTTCCTTCACGCTGGAACCGTCCTACTCAACGGGGCTTTGGTAGTTTTGGGGGGAGCAACCCTCAATCCCGAAGGGCCTTCTCCTTTCCTTGCGCTTTCGCGTGGCGAGGTGTTTTTGCCGCGCCCCAAACCCTGAACCCCGCCAAGCTAGATCGCCATCTATCCCCACCCCAACGGGATCTCGGGAGCCTCTCTTGAATCTTTCTTTTTTGCAGCTACACAAGCTCTGCACTTATCTTTTGGCCGCTGTGGGCTTTTTGGCGCTTTTGATCCCCAACATCCTTTCGCCTTTGATGTGGGTGGTTGTGGGGGTGGCGGTGATCGTGAGTTGGCGCTTTGAGCCGCCTGCGATCCAACATCCTTTTTATCGTCAGACGTGGACGCAGATCACGGTCGCGCTTTTCGTGGGCAGTTTGTTGTTGACCGTGGTTCGGGTGTTTTCCGAGCCGATCATCGTCGGCGCGTATTTGTTGAGTCTGTTGCAGATCAACAAGCTGTACAATCGCTCCGAGAGACGGGATTATCTGCACATCTACCTGATCAGTTTTTTGATGCTCACGCTCGGAAGCGTCCTGAATATCGAGCTTTCGTATGCGGTACTTTTCCTCTTGTATGTGGTCTTTGCGACGTGGGCGCTGATGATGCTACATCTACGGCGTGAATTGGAGGATACGCAGCTTACGCGCCACGAAGAAGAATGGGGCGAAGGCGAACAAGTCGGTGTTGCGCAGATCTTGCAATCGCGCTCGTTGATTCGGGGATCTTTGCTTGCATACACATCGGTGATGGCGCTGCTGGTCTTCTTGGGCAGCAGCGTGTTTTTTGTGGTGTTTCCGCGTGTGGGCTTTCGGCTTTTTTTTCAGCGAAACAATCCTCCCCGAGCCGTCGCAGGCTTTTCGGATCGTGTGCGACTTGGTTCGTTTGGGACCATCCAGCAAAATCGCAGCGTGGTCTTGCGTGTCGAAGTCTGGGGTGAATCAGGGCAGCCGTTGCATCATTACTTTCGGGGTCTTGCATTCGATCTGTATGACGGTCGTGAGTGGCGGCGTTCTCAACCCAACGCCCAAAAACAGCTAGTGCAATTTGCGGGTGCTTCGGTTGGGGCGTTGTCTTTTGCCCTGAGGCGCGTGTCCGACGAAGAGCGCGAACGCATTGTTTATCAAGAGATCTACCAAGAGCCGCTTCCGATGAACGTCCTCTTTGGCATCGAGCGGCCTTCACGCGTCACCATCCCCTTTTCTTTGCGTGAAGGTTTGCGCAACGCGCCTTCGCTTTCGACCGACCCCAACAACGATACGCTTTTCTTTTCCTATCCACCCAAAGAACAAAGTGGCTTTCGTTATTATGTCGAGTCTGTTCCTTCGGATTTCTGGCGGTTTCGGCGGCCTTTGAAACCTGACGCACGAAGGCGGATGTTGCAGCTTTTTACGCAGATGCCCCAAGGGGTTTTTTCGCCTCGCCTCAAAACACTCGCAGAACAGATCACACGCGGAAAAACTACGGTGCCTGATCGTGCTAGAGCGATCGAAGCCTACCTTCGTAAGAGCTACGCTTACAGTCTGACCCGCCAACCCGCCCAAGAGAATCCGTTGGAAGATTTTCTGTTTCGTCAAAAGAGCGGTCATTGCGAGTATTTTTCTACTGCGATGATCATGTTGTTGCGCTCGATCGGTGTCCCTGCGCGCCAAGTGACGGGCTTTTTGGGGGCTGAGTGGAATCCATACGGAAACTTCTACGCTGTCCGACAAAGCCACGCGCATTCGTGGGTCGAAGTGCTAGACGTGCGGGCGGGTTGGTATCGCTTCGATCCCACGCCTTACCAAACCATCAACACGACGCAAGGCCGAGCATGGACGGCTTGGGCGGAAGATCGGTTTGATGCGTTGCGTTTGCAGTGGTACAAGTGGGTGATCGAGTACGATCTCGAAGCACAGTTGGGCTTTTTGCGCCAGATCGCTGCAACGTTTCGCTCCGCACGCAGCGCGTGGAGCGGCGAATCTTCGGGAGGCTCTTCGCTTCGGGATATCTGGCGCACAATCCAGCTTCCTGTGGTGCTGTTGCTTTTACTCGGTGGGATCGGCTTTCTCTTTTGGCGGAGGCGTTTTCAACGCGCACGTACGCTGACCGCGCAACAAGCCTTTTCGCGGGTCAGCACCATCTACCTCGCCCTCCTTGATGCCCTCGAAAAGCGTGGCGTCGCACGTCATCCCGCCGAAACCCAAAAAGCCTTCGCTTCGCGCCTTGCCGATCTATCCCGATCTTCCGCCACTTTGGATGCCTCATCTGTTCTTGGCAACCACAACAATCTCACAAACGACCCCCCCTTCGGCCTCTCCACTCCATCGACCGTTTCCCCCGAAAAACGATCGCCACAGGCCACTCCCGTCGATTCGACAAAGCCATCCGTCTCTACCGGCGCGACAAAGCATCACGTAGCATCCCTTCCTTGGTTGGAACCTCCCATCGCTGCGTTGTTTTCAACGCTGACAGATCACTACCTCACATTGCGCTTTGGTCAAGATGACGTACCCACCGCCGATATCGACGCCCTCGACCGTCAAGCCCAAGCCATCCTTCAACAGATCATACGAAATCCGCCCAGAGTGTGATCGTAAAAATGTAGGGGCAGCCACAGGGGGCTAACACTCGGACACATCGTCTGTAAAGCCCATCCAACGGGGGAATAAGACAGGGACATATCTCGTGTCACCCTCACCCCCCGGCCCCCTCTCCCTGCTGTCGCAGAGGCGAGGGGGAGAAGCAATGCGGAGGATCGAGGACGATGCAGACTTCTCCTCGCCGTGTCGCCGCCACTTCTCTGCGACGACAGAGAGCAAAACAGCAACCAAGAGCCATGCTGTTGTCCTGCTTCTCCTTCGCAGCCATCGAGGTGAGGGAGCGGG
>CAUJFU010000297.1 GCA_963169055.1 Myxococcota bacterium | reverse complement strand
CAGAATCCGACATCCTCTCGACGGGATAGAAGAGCCTTCGCATTGTGGTTGACTTCCGCTTACCCAAGCAGATGTTTACAGCGCCACGAGAGGGCCCCGAACTGAGGCGGCATCCGAGGGTCTCTACATGCTCTCTATCGTTTACAAACAACTTGGCTTGCGCCACTTCCTCTGTTGTCGTCTGGTCAACCGGACTTGCCGAAACAAGCCCGCCCCTTTAGGGGTGGGTTATTGACGGGCATACCTTTGCTTGGGTGGCGTATGTTCCAACAATCCCGCACGACGGTCTTGTTGGAAGGCAACAGAAAAGCCCTGTGCGTACGGGGTGCGGAGGCGCTTTGGCGTACGGGGGAAGGGCTTACAAAGCGAGAGGATCAGTCTTTTTTCGGGGGATTGGCGAGGCGGAGGGCTTCGAGTCCGGGGAGGACTTCACCTTCGAGGAAGGTGAGAGAAGCTCCGCCACCTGTGGAGATGTGGCTGATCTTGTCGGCGAGACCGAACTGTTCGACGGCAGCGGCAGAGTCACCTCCACCGATCAGAGTGTAAGCGTTGGTTTTGGCCATGGCTTCGGCGACAGCGCGTGTGCCTGCTGCAAAGGGGGCGACTTCAAAGACGCCCATCGGACCATTCCAAAAGACTTTGCCTGCGTTGTGGATGATCTCGCTGTAGGTGGCGAGAGTGCGGGGGCCGATATCCAAGCCCATGTCTTCGGCTTGGAATTTGTCGGTGATGATGCGGGTTTTGGCTTCGGCGCTGATCTCGGCGGCGACGACGTGATCTTCGGGGAGGAGGAGTTTGACGCCGCGAGCTTCGGCTTTTTTGAGGAGGGTAGCGGCGAGAGGGAGTTGATCTTCTTCAAAGCGGGAGGCACCGACGGGGAGGTCGAGGGCTTTGAGGAAGGTGTAGGCCATGGCCCCGCCGATCAGGATGGATTGGCATTGTCCGAGGAGGTTTTGGATCAGTCCGATCTTGTCGGAGACTTTGGCACCTCCAAGCACAGCCACGAAGGGGCGGGCGGGATCGTTGAGCAGGTGGGTGAGGGCAGCGATCTCTTTGTGCATGAGGAAGCCGACGCCAGAGGGGCCTTGGACAAAGGGGATCATGCCGGCGGTTGAAGCGTGGGCGCGGTGTGCGGTTCCGAAGGCGTCGTTGATGTAGACGTCGGCATAGCTGGCGAATTGTTTGGAGAGTTCTTCGTCGTTTTTGCTTTCGCCTTTGTCAAAACGGAGGTTTTCGAGCAACAAGATCTCGTTGTTGCGGAGTTCGGAGACGAGTTTTTGGGTGGCGTCTCCGACGGGATAATCGGAGAGCTTGATCTCGTGGTTGAGGAGTTCGGCGAGTTTTGCGGCGACGGGTTCGAGGCTTTGGGAGGGGTCCACGCCTTTGGGTCGTCCAAGGTGAGAGGCGAGGATCAAGCGGGCATTTCGGGCGAGAGCGTAGTTGATGGTGGGAAGAACAGCGCGAAGTCGCGTGTCGTCTTTGACTTTTCCGTCTTTGATCGGGGCATTGAGATCAAGGCGCATGAAGACCCGTTTGCCGGTCAAATCGATCTGATTGATCGCGGGGATCTGGCTCCAGTCCATCGTCATGAGTTTCCCTTTTCCTTTTATTTCTAGGGGCTTGACCCCGTGGGGGGTGCCGTTTCCTTTTTGCAAGACCTAGCGTTCTACCATCCCCCACCGCGCCCGTCAAGCACAAGAACACAAACGCTGCGGGAGGCAAGCGATCAGCGGAGTTTGGTGCGTTGGAGTACAAAATCAAGGCGGAGGGGTGCGCCGCGTGGAGGTGGAGGAAGGGGATAGCGCCAGAGGGCGAGGCGGATACATCGTTCGGACCAAGCGCGGAAAGGGTTGGCTTGGATGATCGTGCGGATAATGCGTCCGCTTGGGCCGATATGGAGTTGGATGTGCAGAGGGGAAAAGCCGTGTCGGTGGCAGCGATCAAGGCGGGGTTGAAGAAATTGGAGAACTTGGCGGAGGTTGTTTTGGTAGGTCAAGGAAACAGGGGAAAAGTCGTTCCATCGGGGGCCTTGGGTTTGGCGTAGAAGGCGTGCGAGAGCGATCTGGCGGATCTCTGTGCTTGCGAGGGCAAAGGAACCTTTGGGGGGAAAATGGATCAAGAGGTCGGCCTCTTCGGCGTTGGGAGTGTCGAGGGCAAAGGCGCGCAGGGGCCAACCGAGCCGAGCAAAGGCAAGATCCCACAGATCGGGCTTGAAACCGCCCGAGAGACGAACGGAATAGGTGGGCGTGGTAGTGGGCAAAAAGCGCGGGAAGTGTTGTTTGCGGATGTGGTCAGCCCCCCACATAAAGGCGATCACACGGCGTTTTTTGGGCTTTTTTTGGATGCGGCGTTGGGTGATCTGGAGGCCAAAGGCTTCGCGTAGAGGATAGATCCAACAATAAACGTGGTAAAAGCGTTGACGGAGAGAGAGAGACATATCGGTTGCGATCACATCGATGGGGCCGTTGGGATGGTTGCGAGCGTGGCGAAGCGTGGCTTCGAGTTCTTTGAGAAAGGAGGGCGAATAGGCGCGACCAAGGAGAAAGCGATTGACAACGGTCAGGAGACGAAAGGCCCAGTCTTGTTTGTGGTGGAGATAGAGATCGACGAGTGGTTGTTGACTGGTGAGCAGGAGGCGTGCAAGGCGTTGGCGGCGGGATGGATCGCGCAGCAGATCGCGTTGGTTTTTTCCCCAGATCTCGCGCAGCCATCGGATGGTTTGTCGAGACAAGGGCGGAGAGTGAAAGTCTGTGACAAAGGCTTCGAGGGCAAGATGGGTGATGCCCGCGAGTTGGAGTCCGTCTTTTCCGAGATGAAGGGCTTCATTAAAAAAGCGGTAGTGTTTTGTGATGGTGTGGTTGTTGCCGAAGAATAGGTAGAGATCGCCGTGTGTGTGTTGGTCGATCACACTTTGTAGGTGTCCGAGGATCGCACCTTGTTGGAAAAACAATCGCCCGCGTTTTTTTGCCGCAAGTAGCCATTGGACGGCCTCTTCAACCGTTTTTGGATAGTGTCGATGGGGTCTTGAGGGCCGCAGTTGGTGGCGTCGGACGTAGGGCCAACAGTCGGCGTTTTGGGTGGGAAAAGCAGATCGGGGAAGGGGGGCGTCTTCGATGATCAGTTTGCCGCTTTGGATGGTTCCGTCTGGGAGGCGAGCATCAGCGTGGAGACGACGATGGCTTCGGACAAATCGGTTGTTTGGTTTGCTTCGGATGTTTGGGTTGTGTGCGTTGCTGTTGAATCCTTTGTTGGTTTCGATCCGTCGGTCGCTTTGGTTGCTTCGGATGCTTTGATTGTTTCGGACCTTTGCGTTGTTTGTGTTGGGAGGAGATGCGTGGGCAGATCCAACAAACGTTGAGAGTCCGAGGCATAGAAAAAAGCGTACGGGCATGGTGGCTGCCTTGTGAATCGGTTCCATCGGTGATGTTGGAGCGATGGAAAAACGGACGTTCTGGAGACAGGATCTGGTGGATCGGCGGGTCGCTGTCAAGGCGAGCGATGTTGAATTGTGGTGAGATCTCGGCCATGATGGTTGGGGGTTGGGCTGATGTATTTTTGGAGTGAGTGCGGAGGTGTCGGATGTTTGTCGGAAAAGAAGTACTTTTGGGAGTGACAGGGAGTATCGCAGCATATAAAGCTGCGGAGTTTGCGCGATATCTGGTGCGTGCGGGGGCGCGGGTACAGGTGGTGATGACGCGCTCGGCGAAAGAGTTTATTACGCCGTTGACCTTTTTTTCGCTAACAGGGCGCGAAGCATATAGCGAGATGTACAGCGGTGGGCCAGAGGTGGCGACGGCGCACATCCAGTTGGCGCGACGTGCGGATCTGGTCGTTGTGGCACCTGCATCGGCCCGAACCATCGCAAGGATCGCGCATGGAAACGCCGAGGACTTGTTGTCGACAGCGGTGATTGCGTCGCATGCGCCTGTGGTGTTGGCTCCTGCGATGAATCCGCAGATGTATGCTCATCCCGGGGTTCAAAACAATCTTCGAGAGATCGGTGGATGGAAGAATTATTGGATTGCGGCCCCGGGAGAAGGGGAGATGGCGTGTGGTGAGACGGGATTGGGGAGGTTGGCGGAACCGCAAGAGTTGATAGATTTTTGTGGATGGGTGCTTGGAGGGGGGCGTCAGGATCTGCGAGGAGAGCATCTGGTGGTGACGGCAGGTGCGACGTTTGAGGATCTTGACCCTGTACGTTTTTTGTCGAACCGCTCGACGGGGAAGATGGGCTTTGCGATCGCCAAGGTTGCGGCGATGCGGGGGGCCAAGGTCACGTTGATCACGGCGATGAAAGAGCGGCCTGTTCCTGCGGGTTGTGTGCGTGTTGATGTCCGTTCTGCCGCACAGATGGCTGAAGCTGTTCATGCACATCTTGCGCAAGCAACGACGTTGATCATGTCTGCTGCGGTGGCGGATTATCGGCCCGCAGAAGTTTCCACCCAAAAGATCAAAAAGAAAGAAGGCCCGTTGGTGCTTGAGCTTGCGCGCAACATCGATATCTTGGCTTCATTGCCGCCGTCGCCCTCGCGGATTACAGTGGGGTTTGCTGCGGAGACAGAGAACCTGATGGAAAATGCGCAAGGTAAGTTGGTGCGAAAACATCTCGATCTGATCGTTGGCAACGACGTGACGCAACAAGGCAGTGGTTTTGGGACAGAAACCAACCAAGTGATCTTGTTTGAAGTGGGGCAGGAGGCGATCGCTTTGCCTTTGATGGGAAAAGAAGAGGTGGCGCACGCGATCTTGGATCGTGTGGTCGCGTTGCGTCAGAAAAAACAAAGGGAAAATTCGTGAGGATGCGAAGGATGCAGAGAGAAGGTGTTGAGAGAAGTCGGTTGAGCGCGGGGATGCGTGGTTTGGGGGCGGTGTGTGTGTTGTGTGTGCTGTGCGTGCTGCTGTGGGGGTGGGAGGCGGAAGCCAATACGCGCTCGCTGTCGTTGATGCGTTTGGTGTATCGCATTCGGTCGAGTAGTGCGGGGTTTCAGCGTGCGACGGCTCGACAGATCCGACGACAAGGAGATGTGCGTGCGTGGCCTGTGTTGGCGGGGCTGTTGAATATGCCCGAGGCTTCGATGCGGCGGGGCGCGGCCATCGCGTTTGGCGAGATGGGGATCGGATGGACGGCGGTGTTGCTGCGCCCCTTTGTCAAAGATGCCGATGTAGAAGTGCGTTTGGCGGCGATCCGCTCTTTGGGGATGTTGCGCGATTCAGGCGCAGTATCGGCTATTTTGGAGGTTGCAGCCCAAGGAAGCCGAGCCGAAGCGGTGTTGGCTTTGGCTGCGCTCTCCGAGATCGGCGAACAACAGGCGCGTCAGGCTTTGGAGGGCTGGACACCTGCGTTGCAAAGCCGCGTGGGGATGGCGTATTCGCTTGCGCTGGCTTCGCTTGGTCATACGGGCAGGCAAGCCCGATGGGAAGGCTTTTGGAAACGCAGCCCTCAAAAAGCTCTTTCTCACCTGATGCGTTGGCGTAGCCGGTGGGCTTCAGCCTTCTTGTTTGCGCGCTTTCAAGATACCCCCGCGATGCGGTTGGCGATCGCCAAAGGGCTGCTGCAACACAAAGATCGAAAGCATTCACGCTTTTTAGAAGATGAGTGCGAAAAGAAGGCGTTGCCTTCGGACTTTTGTGAAGGGTCGTTGCGGCGCTACCAAGCGGAGATCTTGCCGAAGATGCCGGATGTTCCGCCTTCGTTGTTTGCGATGAAACAATCCGATATCGCGGTCTGGTTGGAGGAGCTACACAAGCGCCAGACAGAACCTGCGGAGCGTTTTGTGGCGATCACGCAGCGGATGTTGGGGACGAAGTACGTTTTTGATGCGCTTGGAGAAGGCCCGACAGGGCGTGTGGACAAAGATCCGATCTTTTCGCTTGAGAAGATGGATTGTGTGACCTTTTTGGAACAAGCGATGGCGATGACGCAGCATCCGCGTTTGCGCGATGCGGTGGCGTTTACGCAAAGGCTGCGTTATGTGGGCGGACAGATCGCTTATGAAAAGCGCAAGCACTTTCCGATGCTTCAATGGATTCCGATGATGATCCGCGAAGGCTTTGTCGAAGATATCACGCGCAAGCACGGGGGGGAGCAGACGCGCTTTGTGACCAAGCAGATCACCTTGCAGAGTTATCAATCCTCGCGTGAGGGGCGGATGATGCTCGAACGCTTGGGGGTGGCGAACCTTGTGATGGGGCGGCACCGTCTGCCGTATCTGCCGTTAGAGGTTGCTGTGCGACAGGCACACAAGATGCGTACAGGAACGATTATTAGTGTGTTGGTGCCGATGCCATCGACTTCTCCGTTTCAGATCGTGCATCAAGGCGTGGTCGTGTGGATCAACGGAAAGCCGTATATGCGCCATGCGACGAAGGTATGGAATAGTGTCATGGATATGCCGTTGGTCGAATACTTACAGAGCCTTCGTCGGTATCGCAAACCTCGTCTGGGTGTTCATCTCTTGCAGATCCGCATGGCTCTTCCCCCCCATCTCTCGCGGATATCCCCTTGACCTTTGGAGTTTGCAACAAAGCCGATGGCTAGGGGGTTGGGGAGGCCGAGGGGGTACGTTCCGCGAGCCACTTTTCCCAATAACTCGCTTGATCTGGGGCCTTTTTGTGGAGACGCCGAACTCCTTCGATATCGCCCATCTGTGCGTAGGTATGGAGCAGCCACGTCCGTTGTTGTGCATCCCATCCGAGGGATTCCAAACGATCCCGAAGCTTCGAGGGCGCTGTTTTTGCTCCGCAAGCCGTGTAGGGAACCAACACGCGCCATAAGCCTTTTTCTGTTTCGGAGAATCCGTTGAAGTGGTGCGTTGGGGGGGGAGGAGCGGCCATAAGCGTTGGGTTGGGTGGAGGAGGGTCTGATGGAAGTGGCCGCAGGGACGACCGTCGTTGCATCTGTGCGCTGGTTTGGGCGATGGCGGCAGAATGACGTTCGATGGCACGCAGCAGCCGATCACAAGGGACGCGAGACCACGTTGGGCTTGCAGTTCTCGATGGAGCGGACTTTTTGGAGCGTGGTGTATCAAAACGCTCGAACCATCGTGTGGTTGCTCGGTTCAATCGGGCTGTGGTTTCTTGTTCGGCCCAGACTTGGGCGAGATGGAACAACAAGGCTCCAAACTGGCGAAGGTTCCAACGCGAATCACCAAGATGAAGTTTGACAAGCGCGTCCCATCGGGCATGATCGCCCATCTCCCGAAACATTTTTTCGAGCCAGACAAACGCCTCTGCATCTCCCGCGCTCAAGGCGATCATCCTGTTGCGCGTTTTCGAGGCTGTTGCGTCTTCTCCCAGCCAAACCAGCCAAGGCTCGAAAACGCGCAAGGCTTCCAAGCTTCCGTTGTATTGGCGTACGGCTGCAAGCAAGACGTGCCGTGCGCGTTGTATGTCTTGTTTTTGTGGCTCTTTGGCTTCATAACGCCACCAAAAGTCCCATCGGCGCTGGCGATATTCGACCCAGTCGTCTTCGCTTGAGCGGTAACAAGCTTCGCCAAAGTGTTCTTCGGTGCTGTAGTGCATCCACAGGCTTGGTTGGCGGTGGTAGCACAATAACCCCCGATACAAGGTCGCCCACGACGCTTTCCACCGCCCCAACCTCGGCCTTCCCGAGCGCTTGGACAATGCTTCGACGTAAAAGACGATGTGTGCGGGTTCTGCGCGCTTGCTTTGTAGGAGGGCATCGTACTGTTGCAGAGTGATGGTTTGATCGCCGCGTTGTTGTGCGTCTCGTAGCCGACGCAAGAGAGCTTGCACATCTTGCGGATGCACCGACAAGATCTGTCGATCCCACAACGCTGCATCTTCTCGGTTTCCGAGTTCTGTGGAGATTCGGGCCAACCAATCCCACCGTCTCGCTTGGTCGGTTGCTTTTGATGGGCCCCATGTGGTTTTGCGCTGCGTGTAAAGCCCGCGCAGATCCCCACCACGTCGTGCGATCCGTTCCTCTAATCCGTACAATTCCCACATCCACCAAGACGGACCTTGGGGGCTTTTGTAAGCGTTCGCGAGGTAGGTCTTGGCTTGTCCGATCGCTCCTGCGTGCAATGCCGCCTCGCTGGCTTCTTTCCAATCTTTCGTGCTGTGGGTCTTGCCTTGCTGCAACATCACTTCGTACACACGCAAGGCATACGAGGCATAGCCGCTGTTCAACAAGTGCCTTGCCATCGACAACAACGCGTTTCGTGACCACCTCCCCACCACCACGCCGCGCATCAGATCCGCCAAGGCTTTGTTTTCTCGCAATTGGATCGCCATCCGCATCACTTCTTGGTAGGCTTTTTCTCGCTCTCCCGCAGGAACTTGGGATAGGCACTTGCGGCTTTGTTCAAGACCCCGCTGTTTCTCCCCTGCGCAAGTCCACGCACGAGCTTTGCCTTGACAAATCCGCCAATCCGCACGGTAGTTTTCGGCTTTCTCCCATGCCGCCAACGCTTCTCCGCAACGTTTCTGCACCATATTCCATCGCCCCCAAACCACCCAACGCCACCACGCTTGGGGCTGCTTCTTTAGGCCCTGACGCAGGGCTTTTTCTGTGCGGATCTGGGCGGCTTTTTGTTGAGAGGCCCGCCAAAGTGCCTCGAATGCTACCCCCGAAAAAGGTTGTTGCTCTAGCCTCTTGAGGGCTTCTCGTTGACGGCGCTGGTTGGTTTGGCGGAGTCGCCAGTTCTCGGCGTGTGTTTTTGGGGGAGTGAGGCCCCCAAGCCAGACCAACAGACTCCATCCTCCAACAACACCCGCCCAAATCCACACACTCAACCCGCCGCGATCATACACGAAAAACCCCCTTTGCTTTTTTGATAGGTGTCACTTGTTGGCTCCACTTCAATCCAAGCTCAGCGCATAGTTTGCAACCCCCAACAGTCCGGGTTCGGGGTGTGTGATCACCGAGATCGCGAATTCTTCCATCGTTCTTGCGTAGCGTCCTTTTGAACGGAAAGCCCCCAAAAAGGCGGGTTCGCGGAACAGTTCGCGCACACCTACAGCCAACCCTCCCCCGATGTACAAGCCGCCTGTTGGCAGCACCTTGAGCGCAAGGTTGCCAAGCTCCGCCGCCAAGATCCGCGAAAACAAGCGCATGACCTCCTTGCAAAACTCTCCCACACGCCCTGAACGACCCGCTTCTTCGGCGATCAACCGCGAGGCTTGTCGGCTATTTCTCATCACCGCTTGATCGATCTCTTCGTGTCCGTCGAACCCTCGCACTTCTTTCAAATAACGGTACAAATACGCCATCCCCAACCCCCCCGAACATACGCGCTCATAGCTCACATGAGCGTGCTCACGCATCACAAAACGCAACAATCCCACCTGTTCTTCGTCGATCGGCGCAAAGTCGCAATGCCCGCCCTCCGAGGCCATCGCATGATAACGCCGGCCATCCCACCACAACACGCTCTCCCCCAAACCTGTCCCCGCCGCCACCAACCCGATCACTCCCTCTGCTTGGGGCTTGCCTTCTTGTAAGACTTCGCGCTCAAACGGCGACAAAACCGGGATCGCGTAGGCCATCGCTTGTAGATCGTTCAACAAGACAATCCGCTCCACTCCCAATCGCTCCCGCATCTGTCGGATATCCAACACCCATCCCAGATTCGTTAGTTCCACGCGCCCCTCGCGTACCGGCCCCGCCACTCCCAAACAAATCCCTTTGAGCTCGCCCCCAAAAGACGCCCTGTAAGCCTCCACGATCCACTCGATCCCTTCGTAATCTCCGCTCTCATATCGCTGATCGTTTCTCCATACGCGGGGGCCTTCGCCTTTGTCCACCATCGCCATACGGGCGCTTGTCCCGCCGATATCACCGATCAACCACATCGCTCCGCCTCCTCTTCGTTTGTCTTCTTTGTGCGGCTGCTCGCCAAACCCGATCTTTGCCCACCCCGCCACCAAAACGCAACCCCCGCCCCTCCTTGCCACCAAACCCCTCCATCAGTTAACTTCCCCTTCGCTTGTTTTCTCGATGGCTTTTTTTTGTTGAACGTGCGTCCATGATTGAGATATCTTGCCCCGTTCCAAGGACTTGCTTTGCGAGACTGTTGGTTTCTTCACTTCCTTTGTGAAAGTAAGGAGTTTTCGATGGCTTGGAGAAAGTATCTTTTTCATTGTATCGGTTATCTGAGTGCCTTTTCGGTGCTGTTGTGGGTTCCTGCTTGTGGCCGATCTTCGGGGCCTTCCGAAGAGACAGCAAAAACGCAGCAGGCGATCATCAACGGTCAACCCAACAATGCCTATCCAGCGGCGGGTTCATTGACTGCGGCCCAGCGCTCTTTTTGTTCGGGGACGTTGATTGCTCCGCGTGTGGTGTTGACGGCAGCGCACTGTATCGACGCTTTCGCGCAGACGGGCGGTGCGGCTCTGGAATTCCGCGTGGATGTCCCTGTCGATCAAAGAAATTACAAAAGCATCTTCGTTCCGATCGATCAAACCAACAGCAAGCGTCATCCCAACTATGATCGCCAACAAGTCCTCAACGATATCGCGGTGGTGATCTTGACGCGGGGTGTTTTTGAAGTGCCTTCTGTACCCTTCAATACACAAAAAATGGATGCTTCTTGGGTTGGGCGTGAACTCTTCTTTATGGGCTACGGTCGTTTGAGTGCTTCGGACACCAATCCCGCGCCTTTCAAATACTCTACCAAAATGCCGATCACAGGGGTTGATCCGACCAGTCCCCAAGGCCCCAAAACCAACACGGTCTCTTATCTCGGCAACAACACGGCAGTTTGCCAAGGCGATTCAGGCGGCCCCGCTATGTACGATATCAACGGCAAGATGCACGTTGTGGCCGTCACTTCGCACGGAACCTCTCTGAACTGCAACGGGACTTCTTATTCTTATCGCACAGATCCCTATGTTGCTTGGATTCAGGGGGTGGTGGATCAGTTTTCGACCTGCGATGGTGCGAACCCTACTTGCGGAAAGTGCGCATCTTGCGATGCAAACAAACAATGTGTCCCCAAAAGCGTTTCGGCTGATCCCAAAAATTGCACCGTATGCAACAGCGACGCAGATTGCCCGAACAACGGCTCTTGTATCCAGATCGGCTCAGGCAAGCGTTGTGCTCAAGCATGCGACGGAGACGATTGTTGCCCTGCTGATCATGCCTGCACAACGGGCCTCAACAGCAAAAAGTATTGCCTCCCCAACAAGATGGAATGTCCACCGATTTCTTGCACCCAAGACTCCCAATGTAGCGCGGGGGAAACGTGTAAAAGTGGCGCTTGTGCGATTCAACTTCCCCCACGCAAGGCCACGCTTTGCCAGCCTTGCACGACCAACGCGGATTGTGGCGGTGATTACTGCGAAAATCCCGAAGGACGAGGGGGCCGTTGCCTTCAACCCTGCGATGCGAGCGACCGTTGCCCCGAAAACTTCCGATGCAAAGACATCGCCCCCGGCTTCAAGCAGTGCATCGCCAACGATGGAGTGTGCCGCTCGGTGTGTAAAACGGACACCGACTGCAAAGGCGGCTTGTTGTGCGATACCCGCGACGGTGTTTGCAAGCGCGATGGCGGCGGCGATCCCGGCGAACCTTGCGCCCAAGATCTGCCCTGCAAGTCCACCCTCCAATGTACCCCTGCTTCCGAAGGCGCTCGCTGTTATCAGACCTGCGGTTTTGCCCCGGGCTCGGCTGGCTCGCCCTGTCGTCCCAACGGGACATGCGATGCAGGTCTTCAATGCTTCCAAAACCCCGCAGGTGGCGGAAACTTCTGTGTCGAACCTTGTTCGACGGGAACGACCTGCAATACAGGCGGATCTTGCGCACCTTTTATCAACATCTGCTTTTGCCAAAACGACGCAGCCTGCGGAGCGGGCCGATCCTGCAACCTGATCCTCCAAGGACTCGGCGGTGCTTGTACCGCTGCGGTGGCCAAGCCCTGTCCCCAAGGAGAAGAGTGCATCTCCAACCCCGGCCAACAAAGCATCTGTGTCCAAAATAGCGCAGGCAGCCAAGATGTCGGACAAGCCTGTGATGCCGTCAAACGCTGCAAAAAAGGCTTGCTCTGTCTTCCCGGTTTGAACGTCTGTGTCGAGGATTGCACGCAAACCAACACTTGCACACAAGGCGGAAAATGCCAAAGCATCCAGTTCGTTCCGAACAAGTTCTGCACCTGCAGCCAACCTGCGGACTGCCCAAGCGGTAAGTTGTGTCGCGTCGTCGGCCAAGGCATCGGCTTTTGCGCTCCCGATGACTCAAAAGGCTGCCAATCCACAGGCTGTCCAAGCGGATTCAAGTGCGTCGGAACCCAATGTGTCTCCGAAAATGCCGAGCCTTTGCCCGAACCTGACGCCGAACCCCCCATCGAGTCTGTCGCCGAACCTGCCGCCGAGCCCACCACAGAAACGGCTTCCGAAACCACAAACGAGCCATCCGCTGAGGCCAGCCCAGACGGCGGAACCGCTGACAAAGGAACCGGAACGGACGAAACCACGGGCGAATCCAACATCCCACCCAAAAGCTGCGGTTGCCAACAATCCACTCCCTCCGAGATACCCGCCTCTTTCGTCTTTCTTTTGTTCTTCCTTGCCACCCTCCAACTTCGCCGCCGTTAAACTTCGGGGGCGTTGTGTTGGTTTGCGAAAGCCCTCAGATTTTTGATTGTGTTGGTTTGCGAAAGCCATCAGATTTTTGAGGATGCTCTGGCTTCTCTGCCTTGGTGCAGAAGGCGGGAACAGTCGGCTCGCAGAGCATAACGCCTTGACACAACAGCGATCTTGGCGGATCGCCGTTGTGTGGGAACGAAAATGGATAGCCTGCTGCGCCTTCCTGCTGTGGTCTCGGTGTGTGCTTGTCCGCGAGTTAGCCCGATGAGAAAGGGGTTTGTGATGCTTCGCTTGTTTGCGTTGAAGCCGTTTGTGTCTCTTTTGTTTGTGGTGTCTCTGTTTGCGTTTGCGCCTGAGGCTCAGGCGACGTGCATGGTGCGGTGTTCTGGACAGCTAATCTTTGAGGATTGCAGCACGCCACCCTCTCCCAACACGTGGCCTGCGAACTTGCAGCCAACGTTTCAAGTCGACTGTGAGACCTGTTGCTCGCCTCCCGGTGGACCCCTTCAATGCTCGAGTTCGGGCTTTAACGTCACCGACTTTGTTTTGCGCGATGCCCAAGGAAAGCCGCTGTCAGGTAATTTTGGGTTGCTCACCAAGACTTGCAACAGCAAGCTCTCGATCCAATATAGCCAAACCCTCGCACCCGCCAAAGGCTACGACCTCCTCAGCAGTGTCCCGGGCGGAGGCAATCTGATCTTGGTTCAGTTCGATGTGGTTTCTTCCTCTCAAGAATCCCCTAGCGAACACTCAAGCGAAGTGATCCCTGATCCCGAACCCCATCCCGAGTATAGCGAAGTGCTTCCCGATCCCGAACGCTATCCCGAACACAACGAGGCTGGCAATCCCGACGACCCCATCCACGAGCATCCGCCCACGGACGACGCGATCCACGACACTCCGCCCACCGACACTCCGCCCACGGACGACACGATCCACGATCATCCGCCCACCGACACTCCGCCCACCGACACTCCGCCCACCGATCGCAAGATCGAAGATGGTGGGCCCGATATCGTTCCTGATGCCTGTGGTACGGTGCCTGATGGAGGTTCGTCCGATGATGCGCCGCGTGATGGCTGTGGCCCGACGTCTCCCCCCGATAATCCGCCCGTTGATAAGGCACCTGCTGACAACGCACCTGCTGACAACGCACCTGCTGACAACGCAAACAACGACAATGCGTCCTCGGATAACGCAAACAACGACAAAACGGGCGGTTGGTCTTGTGAGGCCACGTCTCCTGCCCCCGCAGGTTTGTTTTTCCTTCTCTTTGGTCTGATCTTCCTCAAGCGCCGACGTTCCGCGTCTATCGCTTAGGGCTAGGTGCTTTTCTTTGGGGCCGTTTTGTGTGGAGTGGGAGGGGAGTGTGTGTGGAGGGGAGAGGGCTTGCGAGCGTTTAGGGTTTGGTGCTTTTCCAAGCAGGGTCTGCTTTGACCATACGTTCGACCCACAAGGGGAGGACCGTTCCATCGGTGCCTGTGAAAGAGGCAGGGTCACCAAAGAAGGTGTGTGTTGTACCCGCAAGCACGAAATAAGCAACGTTTGTGAGAGCATCAAGGCGAGTCAAGAGCTTGTCGTGTTCGGCTTTGTATGCGTCTCCCTTTCCGTCGAGGTAACCAAAAAACGTGCGGATGACTTGATCTCGATCGTGTCCTAAAAATCCCATCTTTCGGCCTTTTGCGAGCAGATTCTTTTCAAAGAACGTCAAGATCTTGTCGATGCCTTGCGTGCAGTCCGTACAGCCGGGGGGCAGCTGCATATTCCACGCTTTGACCCATTCTTCCCAACGACCCGGAACAGGATTCATCGGAGGGCCGGAGTCGTTGAGCAGATCGACTTTGATCTTGTCGCCAAAAGCGTGTTGAGCCAGCCACCAATTCATCGAAGATCCGAATCCACCGGCGCTTGAACCCGATATGATTACGTGCTCAACGTCCTTGAAAGTGGGGACGAGGCGCTTAAAATAGGCGAGCATATTTTTGTGACCGTGGAAGTACATGGTCTTGCCGTTGGGAAACTTCGTTTCCTTGTCCCCTGTGTACACATCCCCCGTACAATAGGGGATAAACACAAAGTGTGCGTCTGCAAACACGTTTGTCGAGGCGTTGCGGTCGAAGAACAGGGTTTTTGTGCCGCTCATGCCCTCGAACTGCGTCTTGCTGAACCCGTTGAGGTTGGAGGCACTGGAATTTTGAAAGCAAGAGCCGATGATCCCGGACTCCAACCAACACGCCCCACCACCCTGCATATAGATCAACAGGCGCTTTGCACCCGGCACAAGGTTCACACCCAAGCCTGTAGGCGAGCCGTAGCCGCACTTGGTATCGGGAAAGTCCACCCATGTCCATGTCTTTTCCGCCGCTTGGATCGGTGTGCCATCAAAGGGGCCGATCTGTGTTTCGGGCGTGACTTCGGCGACGACTTCGGGGATCGATTCTCCCGCATCGCTCGTTTGCTCCGCTGCTGGTTCTGCAACGGTCTCTGTAACGGTTTCTGCAACAGGCTCAGCGATGGTTTCTGCCGAACCATCGGCCACTTGTTCTGTGCTGCTTTCGGTTCCAGAGGTTGACTCTGACGCGCTTTCTTCGCTCACAGGTCCGGGTGTTACGCAGCCCACCATCGAAAGATGCGTTCCCCACAAAAACACCAACAAACACATACTCCATCCAAGCCACGATCGCTTCATCTAAAAAGCCTCCTTTGTTCCGCGCTTTGGAAAAGAAAAATCCCAAAAAAACCAACGCAAACAATACCTTTTCCGTTTGGGGAAAGCAACGTTTTTTCTTGGGCCGCAAATTGTCCTTGCGTGATGTTCAGTAGATCGTTATCCTGCACAAAAGTCCAACACCGTTTCCGCACACCACGAGACAAGGAGACGCGCATGTCTTCGGAATCCCCAAGCCTACGAAGAAAATACGGAACCAAGCACAAAGGCCGCGCTCGTCTGTTGATTTCGAGGGAGGACGCTGTTCGGTCTACTCAGACCGATGCACCGCCTGAGGCGACACAGGCTTCTTTTTTGCCTGCGAGTTTTCCGAGCCACCCACCCGCAACGAAACAGGTCGGCTTTTTTTCCGAAGCAACAAAGCCATACGCCCAAGCAACAAAGTCGTACGCTGAAGCGACCATGTCGTGCGCTGAAACTGCGCAGCCATACTCCGAAGTGACCCGAAAATACGCCGAAATAGCGCAGCCATACGCCGAAACCGCGCAACCACGGGGAGCCTCAGGCATGGGGACTGTGGCGGATACACCGAGTCGCAAACGCTTGTCGACCCAGATCCGCAACAGCCTCGATGGTTATCCGACATATCACGAGATGCGGCTTTGGCTTGAACTGGCCCAAGCGCTCGAACAGCAGCTCCTTCAACAAGAGCGGACGCTGCGCGAACAAGCCGCACGCTTGGAGATGACGAACAAGCCCCCAAGCGCATCCGCTCTGGCGACCGAACCACCGACCTTTCCGCCGCCGCTGCCCATCGTTCCTCGACGCGCTCGACAACGCATCCATACGCCTCCTGCACAGATGGCCCTCTTTCAAAAAAAGCGTTGATGATGCCTTAATGGGGGCGTATTTCTTTTGTTCTTAGATCGCTAGGCAATCGAAGGCATCGTCATGATCAAACAACGCATGGTTTCTGTGTTCTCGATGGTTTCTCCTTTGGGTCTGGGCTTTCTGCTCGGTTTTCTGGTGCTTTCCACCAGCCACTGCACCACCAACCCGCCAAGCGAAGAGGTGCAAGAAAACGCATCGACCGAACCGATGCAAGAAAAGAGTGTGGAAGCGGTGGCAGAGCAAAGCACCGACAGCACAAGCGAACCCGCACAAGACGCTGGAGAACCCGTTCCCGAGATCGAAGACAAACGCCCACCTCGCATCTGCAAGATCCCCAAAGCCTTGACGGCAACAGGGCCTTACTTTCGCAACATCGCGGGCGAGATGGGACTCGGTGAAGGAAAGATCGAAGCGTACGGAACACGCCTTGCTGCGGTGGATATCGATGGAGATGGTTATCCCGATCTGATCGTCCATCAAGGCGGCTCCAACAACCGCGATGATCTCAAAGCCACTCCCCCCAAACGCTTTCGTTGGATCTTAATGAATCGGCCTGATCCCAACCGCCCGGGAAAGCGGATCTTTGTAGACCAAACCCTCAACAGCGGTTATCTCGATATCCCCGATGATCCGAACACCAAAGGCCGCGCAAGCCACTTTGCGATCTTTGCCGATGTCAACAACGACGGCCACCTCGACCTTTTCAGCGCAACGTACACCGACGCCAACAACCCAAGCACTGATCCCGGCGATCGCAGCCAGATCATGCTCGGTGATGGCAGCGGAAAGTTTTCTTTTGCCCCCAAAACAACGGCGCTAACTCCCGCAGCAACGAATCTTTGGAGCACGACCTCTGCGACCTTTCTTGATTTCGACCGCGACGGTTTGATCGATATCTTCGTCGGCTTTTGGTACACCACTTACGGAAAGTCTTATGAATCGCTCCAAGATCGCCTGTACAAAGGGCGTGGCGATGGGACCTTTGTCGATGTCACCGCACAGATGGGCTTGGCTACAAAGAAGTTTGAAGACGGATACAAGGACGGAACCAACCACAAACCGACGTATGGCGTGACTAGCTGCGATGTCAACGGTGATGGGAAGACTGACTTGATCGTCACAGCGTACGGTCGTCAGTACAATATGCTCTACTTGAATCGCGGTGATCGCTTTGAAGAGGTCG
>CAUJFU010000296.1 GCA_963169055.1 Myxococcota bacterium | reverse complement strand
CAAAGATGCCGTCGTTTCGTGGGATGAGTTTCGCGTACACCTGCCGAGCGACGCGATCCCAGCCGAGTCCAGCCCGGAACCACAAGGCATCGTGGTTCATCCCACCGAACTGCTCCGTGTCAGCACTCAAGGCGACGATTACAGCGGTGTCATCGCTGCAATCATCTCGATTCTGTGGATGGTTATGCGTCCCTTGTTTGCTCGCCCCAAAGAAGAAAGGTAGCCGCCTATGGCCCTGATCGATTGGCTGCCCATCCAAGGCGGCACAAACAGCGTCGAACAAGAAGGCGTGATGATGGACTTTGTGGGCGATCTGGTGGATGAGTCCAAAGTCTCCATCAGGCCCCTCTACAACGTCACCGCAAAAGGCGATATTGCTGATCTTCGCGCTGTGATCGGTATCTTGAGCGAGTTGGGGGAGATTGCCCCTGATCGCGCAAATGCGCTCTTGCGTTTCCTGCCTGAGTCGGGATCGGCCACGGTCGAGATCCCCTACAAGCAAGCTGTCCCCCTCCAACGCTTTTTGCTCGGATGGAGCGGCGCGTTGCAGCGTATGCTTGCCGAGTACACCAAAAAAGGCAGCGTTAAGGTCAAAAAAGACCCCAACGATCCAAACAGCCCCATCGAAGAAATCTCTACAAGTCAGTGGAGCGATATCCAAGCCGATGCCTCCATTCAGGCCGCCCGCGAAAGCATGGTGGGGAAGTTTTTTACTTCTCTCTCCTTCGGAAACTACGGTGGAATCGGCCTCACAGAAGCCGAGTGGGATGTTATCGTCAAGGATGTCTCTGCGCTGGAAGCCAACGAGCAAGCACTCAAGGCCATCGGTGCGGGTGCAGGAAAAGCGCTTGTGAAGCTGGCGGAGATCGGCGTAAAGGGCGCAGGTAGCCTGATCAACAAAGCCACGGAAGAGCTTGCGAAGCGCGCCCAACTCCAAGCAGCTTTGAAGAAGTTTGCCTTTTTCCTTCTGGGTGGTCTCGCCTTGCTCACTGGTGTGGGGTTTTTCATCAAGTGGGTGTTCACTCGCCGCGTTGAGATCGACGTGAACCGCGAAACAAAGGCCCTCAAAGGAAAGGGGCAACGATGAGCAACAACCCCTTCAAAGCCACCATCGAGCGCCTGTTGAACGAAGAGATCCACTTTTTCGCACGGCAAAGCCCACTCATTCAACAGCTTGGCGCTCTTGCCGATGAAAGCCCCAACCTTGAAGCTCTGTACGCCGAAGTCCTCGACCTGCGGGCAGATGCAGAGCGTGATCTGATCGCCTACAAGCAAGGGCTTGTGGCCATCGCCAAGTTTCACCACCTCCCACCCCACGCACGAACCTTGCGGATGATGCGCGAAGTGAAGCCATCTTCGCGCATGAAGCTGTATCTCCACCATAACTTCGCGAAAACGTCGATGGTATGGGAGGAAATGCTTCAACACACCCAAGTTGATCCCGCGCAGATCGATGATCTCTGGTGCTTGTTTGAGCGCCTACAAGATCCGCCATCCCTCCCACAACCCGCGTTGCGTCGTTGGGGAAAAGCACTCTTGATCTCGGCGTTGGGCGCGGTGTTGGGTGGCACAGCAACTCACCTTTATCACAAACACCAAGCCTCTCGATCCCAAGCACAATCCCTGCCCGCACCCACAACATCACAGCGCCAGCTTCCTGCTCCGCTCGATGAGGAGGCGTCGCAGTGAAAAAAGGGCCACTTGAACGAGTACCGCTGGAGATCCGCGAACACTACAAAATGTGGGCGCATCGACCGGCTGACCGTGTGATCAAGCGTCCCTTCTTTTGGCCCATAAGCCCCGTTTTCGTCGGTCACGCGGGAAGAATCACCTACACCAGCGACAAGTTCAACAAGAAAGGGCAGTACGAAAACTACGCCCACAACTTGACCTTTCCCGCAACGGAGATCTTCGCGCAGAGGCCCACAAGCCCGCGCACAGCGGAAGAGCGTTGGTTGGCAAAGCGGCCCTTTTGCGAGTGTCCACCCCCTCCCAAAACGCCACACTTTACACACCTTGGCTACTGTCTCCACCTCGAATACATGCACGAAGACGCCGACGGCCCAGAGCATTGGGAATGGTTCGGCAAAGATCGCCCGATACTCGGTGTTGAGCGTAGCCGCGACAATGTTCTCTTTTTGGTCTGGCCCAATGATTACTGCTGGATCGTCACCAGCCCCGTGTTGAGAGTCACGGCACGCGGCCTACTTCACTGAGGAGTCCAACATGTTCCGAACTTTGCTTTTCTATCTGGTTTCTGTTTTCGAGATGATTGGCCATGCGCTCACGGATCGCAACGGCAAAGCGTCGCTTCTCCGCGTCTTTGGCGCACAAATGATTGTGGTGGGCTTGGTGCTTTTGCCGAATCCTGCGGTTGCAGGAACGGGAGGCTTGGTGGTATTGGCGGGTTCTCTCTTGCTTGCGTTGGAACATCACGCAGAAACCGAGACAGAACACCTCAAGATGCGGATATCCGATAAACAAGCGTCTCTTGGTATCGTTAGTTCCATCTTTTCCGCGATTGCACCGATGCTATCAGGCATCCCCGCCGTTCTCCAAACGGGGCAACGGTTCGTAACTCCGCCAAAAAACGCACAGCCCACAGAGATCAAGATCCCCCCTTTGGAGGCGTTGGAAGCGAAGATCACAAGCATCCTTCGGATGATCATGGACGCCCAGATCCCCCTAATCGAAAAACTCCGGGCGCTCTCG
>CAUJFU010000295.1 GCA_963169055.1 Myxococcota bacterium | reverse complement strand
GAAGCTGATCCATATCCTTGATCGGTTCATGCCCGATAATCGGGAGCAATACTTCACGCGCACCCGCTGCAAAAAAGGCTTCGGCCAAAAACCGCATCCCTTCGAGCATTGAGGCTTTGTCTTGTGGGTTGAGCCGATAGGTGATGACGGGTTCGCTACCAAGGCGCGTCCAGATCCGCCCGCCTGCCTTGTCATGAACCATCCCCCCAAAGGTCGCCATGTGCCGCATCTGAGAGCGCAGTTGTTGAACCCACGCAGGCCCCAAGCCCGGGACGGTCGCCGTTAAGAAGTTGACGGGCGCAGAAGCCCCGATGAAGATCAAGCGGTCATCGGTTGGATGCGTACAATACGCCCCTTGTAAGGCTCCCCGCCAGTTGTAGATCGGATCGTCAAAGAATGCACCCACCCGAAAGGCCGGATGCAACGTGATATCACGCCCCACCTGACCACTTCGCCGACCGATCCGACTGCGCATCAAGATCAACGGAGAATGCAGCGTACCCGCCGCCATCACCACTGTCTTGGCCCGTATCGTAAAGCGGTGGGCCGCACGCCGATCAGGTTCGCGTAAGATCACACCTTCCGCACCCACCGCACGCCCACCCTCCACCAAGATCCGCTCCACCCGAAAGTCCGAGAAGATCCGCGCCCCTGCGGCTTGGGCTTTCGGCAAGAAAGTTAAGTCTACCGAGAGTTTGGCTTGGTTGGGGCAGCCAAAGTTGCAGCGGCTACATCCACAACATCCCTTGGTATTGCGCGAGATCGGGAAGACCTCGCGTCCGAGCCGTTCGGCTCCTTTTGCAAAAAGCTCTGTCCCTCGCGTCCGCATCTCGATCGGCACAGGACTCACATGGCTCATCGTCTCGATATGTTCATAAAACGGAGCCATCGCCTCCGCAGACAAGGAGGCTGTTTTGAGACTTCGTACCCATTCTTCGTGGACTTCTTCGGGGATGCGAAAGCAGACGCCACCCGTCAGCACAGACGAGCCACCCACACACGAACCCGCCAAGATGTTGATCGTCGGCGAGTCTCCGATGCCCAATGCCACCGTTGTTCCGCCCGCTCGCCCGATCCGTCGCAACGTCTGCGAAGGCCGCCATTGTCCGTACACTTCGGGGCGGATATAACGGCCTTCTTCGACGATCACCACTTCGCGGCCTGCTCGTGCCAGATCATGGGCAACGACGGCCCCTCCGCTGCCTGAGCCGATCACCAGTACATCTGTCTCCAGCGCAAAGTCCCGTTGTAGCTGGGAACCCTGTAAGATCATGGTCGACAATCTCCGTCTTTCTCGCGTGTTTTCATGCAGCCGTGCTGTTTTGGCCGAAGTCACCAAATGACCTGTGCCATTTCTTTGAGACAGGTTTTAATGCAACCATGCTGTTTTGGCCGATGGTTTGTCGTCCAAGCACCGACCGTCAAAGTCAAGGCGGGCCAAGGCTTCGGGGTGTTCAAAAAAGATCGAGCAAACCAAGGTCTTTGCCATAAAAGTAACCAAACCAAGGGCAGGCAGTGGGCCGTGTTCCATGCGCGTCAAGCATCGCAAGCGTTGGGGGCGAGACAACAAGGAAAATGGTAGCAGATGCGAGCCCGACAACCAAGGCGAGGTCTCCAACAGCCAAGGCAGCGCATACAACGCGAGGCGTGGCAAACCCGCAGAGGTAGCGAAAAAGTCGTTGATCTCACGAGAAAACCAAGCCAACTGGGTGGCGGTGGGGGTGCCTTCGCCATCGTCAAGCAAAGCTTCCGCAAGGGCGAGCCACACACGCATCGCACGATCCGACAACAGGCGCTGTGGGGCTTGGCTTTCATCCCAGACGCCGTCGGTGGGCCCGGGGTAGGTCTCACGCAAGGTTCGGGCTTTTTCTGCGATCTCTTCGCGGAGTGCCTGAAAACGTTGTTCGCGTGCTGCTGAGGTCACCGTGAGCCTCCTTTGCTTGAGGATGGTGGCGGGTGTCGGATGGGGCGGTGCAACGGTCGTTTCTAGAGCGCCGAATGCAACGGGATGATCGCGCCACGTTGGTTGCGGAACCGAGAACCAACGCGCCTTAGTCACCGAACTCATCGACATAATCGAGCATGGCGGCTTGTACGACGCGTTGGGCTTCGTCTGCGTCGTAGATGCCGTCGAGGGCGACTTTGGCGGCTTCTTGGCCGGGGACAGATTTGTAGGTCAAAAAGTAGTGTCGAAGGCGATCGATCAACACATCGGGCAGTTGAGAAAAATGCTCGATATCTGACCAGAAGGAGTCGTTTTCGAGGACTGCGATCACCTTGTCATCGGCTTCGTTGTCATCGATCATGCGTAAACCACCGATGACACGGGCGTTGAGCAACACTTCTGCCCGAGAGATCGAGCGCTCGGAAAGAACGCAGATATCCATCGGATCGCCGTCGCCGCGTTGGGACTTGGGGGAGAGTTGGCCGACGCGGGTTCCGCAGTAGGTTCGAGGGATAAAGCCATACAGGGCAGGAGGTTGAGAGGAAAAGCGTTGGGGGCGATCCACACGCAAGTAGCCTGTTTCTTTATCGACTTCGTACTTGACGCTGTCGTAGGTGGTGATCTCGATGTAGGCATGAACAACACGTGGAGGCTGCGGGCCCACGCTCAAGCCGTGCCAAGGGTGCGGACGCCAACGATAAAAGGGTTTGGGGAAGCTCATGATCTCAAACAGTCTCCATCTCAAAAAACAAGGCCCTGTTGTTCGCTTGCAAGGGCATCTATGGCACAACGCCCACAGCAACGCAAGCGCAGTATGGCAGAACAGAGCGGCCACAAGAAGAACCTTTTTTTTGTTCGTTAAGGATGGATCGTGATCTTTCGGATGGTGTGGTTGGAAAAATCCGCAACATACAGATCGCCGCGAGGGCCGCGTTGAACGCTTGCGGGGCCAGCGAACTGTGCTAAATTGCCGAATCCATCGCGGTTTCCACGGATTCCTCCAGCGACCGAGATCACCTGTCCAAGGGGGTTGATCATGCGGATGCGGTAGTTGATCGAATCGGCAACAAACACCGCGCCGTTGGGTTCGCTCACGAGGCCGAGCGGTGCATAAAAGCGTGCGTTGAGGGCGTCACCTTCGGCAAAACCGCGTTGGCCTGTACCTGCATAGGTTGTGACATAGCCGTCCAAGAGGCGGATACGTCGGATCTGATGGTTATCGTTATCTCCGACGAAGAGGTATTGGTTGGTTGCGTCGATTGCGATCCCGACGGGTGTATCGAAGCGAGCGACGTTGGGGGGACCGTTGGCAAAGCCTTCTTGGCGGGTGCCTGCTACGAGGCTGACGTGACCTTGGGGATCCAATTTTCGGATAGCGTGGTTGACTGTATCGGCGAGGTAAAGATTCCCAGCGCGATCAAAGACGATGGATGCGGGAAAATAGAATCGTGCGGAAGGGCCGGGGCCATCGACAAATCCGGGGGCTCCGCTGCCTGAGAATGTTTCAACACGACCATCTGTGCGGATGCGTCGGATCGCGTGATTGACGGTGTCGGCCACGTACAACGTGCCGTCGGGAGCAAGCGCAAGACCACTGGGGCGGGAAAATTGGGCCTGTGCCGCAGGGCCATCTTTGTAACCATCGGTCCCATCGCCCGCATAAGTCGAGACTTCACCGCGTCGATCGATCTTGCGGATGCGGTGGTTGACGGTATCCGCCACATAGATCGTACCATCGGGGGCGATCGCAAGTTCTGTGGGGTAGTTGAATTGAGCAGAACGCCCGAAACCTTCGGCGAAACCGCGTTGGCCATTTCCTGCGATGGTACTTACACACCCAAGCAAGCTCTTGCCGCCATCAATGTGACCATCGCAATCTTCGTCCGTGCCGTCGCAAGTTTCGGTTGTGGGGAGAATCGATCCCACGCAAGGCCCCCAACGACCGTCGGCTTGGCAGGTTTGTTTTCCATCTCGACAACGCCCGATCTCGCGTGTGCTTTGTGGTCCATCATAACAAGAGCGTTGTACGCCTTCGACACAAGGCCCTTCGGGAGTGGGTTCGGGGGTGGGTTCGGGACGCGGTTCTTCTTGGTACTCGGAGGATTCGGGGGCTTTGGGATCGGGGATGGACTCGATGGGGCCTGCTTCGGCGAGCGGTTCTTTGGGGAGAGGACTTTCGTTTTGGGGGGGCTGTTCTTCGTTTGGCTTTTCGAGCGATGACGTGGATTCTTTCGGTGGCTCTAAGTCAGTGATGCTCTCTCTTCCTGTTTCGGTCTGGCTTTCTGAGCAAGGGCCGACGTAAGGCACACAGCGATCGACAACACAAGACTCGTCAACACCACAGGGGCGGTCTTTTCCGCACAAGGCGCGATCGCACCCCACCCATGCCCAGACGAGCCAAGCGCATCCGACGAAGATCCAAACGAGCGTTGCGAGGCGTCTGCGGGCAGAGGGCCGAACGGAAGGTTTTTCTTGCTGGAGGGGGTCGCTTGCGGTGTCGAGGTGTTTGTGGTCGATCTTGACCCCAAGTCC
The DNA here is from genome assembly GCA_963169055.1 of Myxococcota bacterium. GTDB lineage: Bacteria > Myxococcota_C > UBA6777 > UBA6777 > UBA6777 > JAKLKB01. Next base: position 5,560 of record CAUJFU010000295.1, on the reverse strand, counting down.
TACGCCGAAAAGGAGGGGGTCGCTTGCGGTATCGAGGTGTCTGTGGGCAGAGGACCGAACGGAAGGGGAGTGGTTTGGTGTCGGCCATGCGCATCCTGAGCATTCATGGAGCCCGTGGGCGCAGGACTGCGCGGTGGGTGTCGAGGGAGAGGAGGACGCTCTGTCTTGCGGTGAGCGTTGTCGGATGGAGGGGGGTGAGGGATTCGTTTGGTGCATCGGAGACTCTCTTTGTGGGCAAAGGAAAAGACGAGAAGTGGCGGCTTTTGGCTAGAGGATGGCGGCAAAAGAAGGCGAGCGTGAGCCGCACCGATCGCGTCGGTGGACTTGTGGCTAGACGATAGTGGCAACAGAGGATGTGCAGAAAAAGCGGGAGAGAAGGGCTGACCGAGAGGATGTGCAGAAAAAGCGGGTGGGAAGGGCTCTCGACTCGCCCGTAAAGCCCAAGAGCTTTGGTTTCGGGTCGTTTAGGAGAGGATATCGAGATCCAAGGTGACATGTGCGCCAAAGCCTTTTTCAAGCCGTTTCAGGTCTTTGTCATCGATTTGATCGAGAACCAAAGACACATGGCGCAAGCTGCTGATCTTGAACAACACAGGCAACAAGCTTTTGGGGAGTTCTTCGGCAGAAAAAGCGAAGTCTTCGAGCAAAAGCGACTTCTCTAAAAATCCCCAATCTACCGAGGATTCGGATTCGCAGTACGCCAAAGCAAAGGTGCGCATCTCGGTCAATGCTGCGAACGCTTCGAGAGCGCCTTTTTCAAAGAAGCAATCCTCGCAATCCAACTCCTGAAGTTGCGGAGCCAGCGAGGCGATCTGTTGGGCCTGCTTTGCCGAAAGCGAGAAGCATTCGAGTTCCAACGAGCGCAAACCACGCATCCCCCGAAGGAAGGAAAAGTCCGTGTCTTCGGCAAGAAGCCGCAAAGACTCTTCTTCTGCGTACTCTTGATCTTCGGCCTCGTCGGAGTCTTCGAGTTCCTCCTGACCGTAAAAATACAGCGAAAGAGACGGCAAAGCATCCATCTCGCCCAATATCTTCCAACCTTCAGCGCTGAAGTTGCTTTCAAAGGCCAGCGAGAAGGTTTCGAGCCATGTCATCTTGGCGACATCCCGCAACAGCGAGGCCGGTCCCTCAAAGGCCGAAAGAGAGAGCGTTTTGATGCGTTTTTGCTCGGTAAGCGGGGCCAAGAGCCCTTCGATCTGTTCGAGGGTTCCGAGATGTAATTCTTCGAGGCGAGTGGAGGCCAACAGTTCTTGCAGTTGTGCAGGGCGCAACGGTTGCTGCGCGGCTCCGATCACCAGAGAAGTCAGGTTCGGAAACTGCGATAGCTGCGCAAAGACGCCCTCTTCGATCTCTTCGTCATGCAAGAGCAACAGGCTGTCGATCGCAGGGAGGCTTTTGAAGAGCGATTGAAGATGCCACACACGGATCGTTGGACATCGCAGTGTCACTTCGGTGATCTTGCCCTGTGGTAGGCGCTTCTGGGCTTTTAGACCCGCTTCGTAAAGTGACCCCTGTTGATCGCTCATCTCGACCGAACCATCGTCGATCTCGGACCACCAGATCTGTTCTGTTTTTGTCATTGTTCAAAACTCCTCGGATGAATGCTTGCTGCGCTTGTCGTCTGATGCGCGGCCTTTGGCGGACAAGTGCCTATTTTGCGCGATCCTCCTATGGAGGAGTTGTCGGTTTTTGGCAAGGTGCGATGCAAGTGTCCGATGGAAGGTCTCGAAGGCAGGCGGCTCTGCGCAAGAAAACACGAGTGCTGGCGCAGTGGCTACTTTTTGAAGAGCTGCTCGAAGGGAACGCCCTGTTCGGCGGCGGAGTCTTTGCGTTTGGGGAAGACGGTGTCGGCGGTGCCGATTTGGATCCATTCGCAGATCTCGCCGAATACCCGCTCGAAAGAAGTGCGGCCTTCGATATCTTCGCCCGGCTGTTGGAAACGTGGGATCTCGCTTTGGGGGAACATCTCGCCGTAGATCCCGCCTTTGACTTTTTCGCCGATCAACAAGACGGTATTTCCGCGCCCGTGGTCTGTTCCGCGATCACCATTGGAGCTAAGTTGTCGTCCAAACTCACCTGAGATCGCGAAGACAACGCGCTCTTGGGCTTCGGGCATTGTGGTTTTGAGTTCTCTCATAAAGGTATCCAAGCCGCGATCTTTGCCGAAGATATCCTTGAACTTGGGTTCGATCGAGTCTTTCTGCCATTTGTGGCTATCCCATCCGCCATAGATCAGCGAAGCGATCCGCAGATTGACGAGATCCGCACAAGCAAAAGAATCGTAAAGGTTTCGGAGTTCTTCGCCAAAACGTTTGTTGGCCATCGCTGTAGCGGCATCGCTACCGTATAAGGCTTTGATCGGTTCGGGGATGGCGATGTTGTCAAGCCGTTTGGAGATCGCGTCTCCAAACTCGCGCAAGGCTTTTTCGTGCGTCAGAAAACGTGCATAAGGTGAGTTGGCATCGAGTTCTTGGCGTTTGGCTTCGTAATAGCTGCGCAGAGCGCGTGCCATGACGGCATCATCCCCCATGTAGGCGGGTTCGGTTTTGAGCCTGTCGGGATAGGCCAAGGCAAAGGGGCGGGTGGTGGCGGCGGAGAGCACGACGCTGTTGTCGTGGCCGAGGGCATTGGTGGGGTGAGGACCGTTGCAAAACATGGTGATATGGGGCGTCATCGACAGGACGTTGCCTTGGGCGGCTTTGGCCAACCGTCCTCCCCAACCGCTGCGGCTGACTTCGTGTGGAGAAGTGGCGTAGTCCCCGCTTTGAAGCACAAGCAGCGAATGGGCGTGATCGCGGGTGTTTGAGTGCAGGACGTTGTTGACGATGGCGACTTTTCCAGCCTCAAACGCCTCTTTAAGCCAAGCGGCTGTTGGGTGGATGCCAAACACCACACCATCGCGCTCCACGCGCAAGTACTCTTGCCAACGCTTTTCGAAGGCTTCGTCTTTGAGTTCAAGCGCGTGGGACGTGGCGCGTGCAGACCAATACTGGTAGCCATAGCTCTGCTTGTTGGAATCAAACGGTGGCACAAAAAGATGCCGAAAGTCGGGGCCCCCTTCGAGCAAGAGGTTGACAAACACCGTTTTCTCATGGGTCGGAAAGGGCGGAGCAGCCAAGATCTCCCGCAAGTGAAGCCCACCACCCAAAAAAGCAGCACCCCAAAGGGCCGATTTGATAAAGTCTCGTCGATTCATCCGATTATTTCCCTTCTTGTGCGAACATATAAGGGGTGGCTGTGATAAAGGCGATGGCAAGGCCGATGCGCTTGTTTGCGGTTTGTTTTTCTTTGGCGTCTGCGCTCGATAGGCCGTCCAATCGGGCTTTTTCAACATCTTGGATCCGATCGATCAATAGGCGATCCGTTTCGATCTCAGTTTTGGTGTAGACTTTGAGTGGATCGTTTTTGTTGATCCAGTACGCAAAGTCCGATCCGCTCGCCAACAGCGCATAGACATGAGCGCGTTCCAAACTGCCAAAGTTCTTTAAGCCATCCGCAACAAACCGATTCCACAACCATTCTGCTGTGTCTTTGACGCGATAAGATCCGTCAGCGTTTTTCGGCAGATGGGAGGTCCAATCTTTCTCCCAAAGGATCTTGTTTTTGTCCTGCTTGTCTGTAATCGAGATACGTACATATTCCCAAACCCCCGAGACGCTGCGGTTGTAGGCGCGTTTGAAGATATCCGCCGTGAGGGAGGCTTCGCGTCCCGTTTGGCTGCCAAAAACGTCGTGGTTGGGGCGGAAGGGCGAAACACCTTCGTTGTAAAAGGCGTTGGAGAGGTCAAAAGCACCGAGATACGTCTCTTTGTTGCCAAGAGACATCAGGTTGTGGGTGAGAACGAGGCGGTTGATGCTGGACCAGTATTTCACGCGAGTTGCGTTGTGAAAGGCGGTGGAGATCGCGTAACGTCGGAGGAAAGCGAGTAGGTCTTTGGTTTGGAGATCAGCCCAGATCTTTCGGATGATCTGTAGCTTTTCGTCGTTGAGGTTGTCGTCTGCGAGGCCGTTGACGATGATCACAGGCAGATTCGCCAAGGATTCCGAGTGCTGGATGGCGACTGCTGCGAGTTTTTCAATCTTTTCTTTGGCGGAGTTCCCGCCAATCTCTTGCTTGAGGATCTCGAGGCCCCCGGGATAATGGAGTTTCGTTCCGTATGTGATCTGATCGTCCCAAAAGCTGCTGGTTCCTTCTTTTCCGCGCACCACTACCATATCGGTAAGGGCTTTCGCGGTGTTTCGGATGGTGGTGAACTCGTGGTAGGAATGATCATAACCGCCGAGAATACCAAAGAAAAGCTGATGGAATTCTCGGGCAAAGTCTTCGTTGCCTGAAAACTTGCCGTCTTTGAAAACGTTGTCTTTGTGGTTGTATTGTGTGGCGACAGCGGCAGAAAGGGCGGCTTCGGCAAGGATGGTTTGGTAAGGCTTGTTTTCAGCGATGCCATCCATGATCCGATCATAATAAGCGAGGGCTTGTTGAGGACTGACTCCCACAGATAAGTTCACACAAAGATGGTAGTTGGTTTCCCAAAATCCGAGGGCTTGTCGGACAGGGTTGAGACCTCGGCGTTTGACGGCAGAAAACCACGTCTCTGCCGCCACATTCCACGAGGCAAAAGAGTAGTTTTTGATCGCATCGGGATGTGTCGGGTTGGAGGCGTCGGTCGAAGCCCAAAAGGTGCGTAAAGCCTGCAAGGTTCCACCGCGATCTTGCAGATTGTCCACGGGATCAGGGGGAGAAAGCCGCTTGTTGAAGACTTTTGCACTCAAGATATCTTCGATGGCGTCTTGGGGTTCCATCTCGGACCATGCCTTGATTTGTTGATCGCTTGCGAATCCGCCGTAGGCAAATGTGTGAAGGACTTTTCGGACTGCTGTTTCCGTCCATTCTGCTTTCGAGATCGTGTATTCGGTGCGGTTGTTGCCGCCGTCGGGCAAAGGATCTGTTTTTTCACCGCACCCTCCCATCCAAATAAACCAAAGGGCAATCATCCAAACACAAAAGAGATTCAACCTTTGCATCACAAACCTCAATTTCCTCCCTGTCCGAGCGCTGCGTCTTGGCTCGGAGCAATGGGAGATAGCGTGTGTGGCTCGAAAGCAGCGATCGAGCGGAAAACACAGCGAGTCGGCATTTGTTTTGTGGTAGGGCCAACCCGAACGACCAAAAAGTACAAGATCTTGCGTGGGCCTGTCAAGTTCATCGTTCGTTCTTTACGGAACAAATGTTCATACTTGTAAAGAAAAGAGATGTCTGCACCCACAGCCGCTCTGACGTTCGTGGGCATCGGTGTGATTCGGTGTTGGAGCGATGCCGTCGAGTTTTTGTGGTGGAGTGAGTGACCACGCCCCGTCCCCTTGACACGGCTCCCTTGAAAGATCCTCGATCCGTTACTACACCAACCGCCCTTCGACTATTTGTGTTTCTTTTTTTGTATGTGTTTCTTTTTTTGTATGTGTTTCTTTTTTTGTATGTGTTTCTTTTTTTGTATGTGTTTCTTTTTTTGTATGTGTTTCTTTTTTTGTATGTGTTTCTTTTTTTGTATGTGTTTCTTTTT
>CAUJFU010000294.1 GCA_963169055.1 Myxococcota bacterium | reverse complement strand
GCGTGTGCTTTGTCTACGATTCTTTCGTTCCCTCCGTCTTCGAGGCAAGGCCATGTTTGCGTAGGGGCGGTTCGCGAACCGCCCGTGTATCGGGACATCGAGCCGCGAACGCACATGGGGGGCCGACAAAAGAAAGAGCGAGCATCCTCGACTCTACGAAGTTTCCACCTTAACAAGGCGCGTATGGGGTGCTACCCCACACCCCGCAAGGGAGCTTTGCCCCCTTGTCCCCGTATCGGCTGAACGAACAACGGTTTTTCAAACCAACCACGCTGCCGCTTGAAACACCGCGAACACGGGAAGTTTTAAGCGAAATTAGATCGCTTTTCGATGGGGGTGGCATACAAAACGCCATCTCAGATCGCTTTTCGAGGGGGGGTGGCATACAAAACGCCATCTCAGATCGCTTTTCGAGGGGGGGTGGCATACAAAACGCCATCTCAGATCGCTTTTCGATGGGGGGGTGGCATACAAAACGCCATCTCAGATCGCTTTTCGAGGGGGGGGTGGCATACAAAATGCCATCTCAGATCGCTTTTCGAGGGGGGGTGGCATACAAAACGCCATCTCAGATCGCTTTTCGAGGGGGGGTGGCATACAAAATGCCATCTCAGATCGCTTTTCGTGGGGGGAGGAGAGCTTAGGAGCGGAGACGACGACGGAGGGAGAGCAAGAGCAGGCAGAGCAAACCAAAGAACCACGGCGCAGAAGGTGTGGAGGTGCTGCAATTGCAGCCACCCCCAACGATGCCTGCACCAGTATCGCCTTGCGCGTTATCAGCGCCCGATTCTACGACAACCTTGTCGCCTGTTGAATCTTCGGTGTTGGTGGTTCCATCGGGCAACGTGCCATCGTTGGACGGCTCCGATGCAGTCTCGCTGGTAGACTCCGCTCCGTCGGTAGTTCCTTCGGTGGTGCCTTCGGTGGTGCCTTCGGTGGTACCTGTGGATTCGACACAGATCCCTGCGCGACAAGTTTGGTTGGCGGCGCATTGCAAGCCGAAACAAAGGTCGTCGCTGCACGTTTCAGCGTCACAAGCGCGCTGGAATTTGCAGAGTTTGGCGTTGGGATTGGTGCATGCGTCGGTGACACAAGTCCCGTTGACACAGCGCTCACCGTCTTTGCAGGTCACACCAGAGCAAGGATCTGCTTCGCACAGCCCGTTGGTACAGCGTTGTCCAGCGGGGCAAGAGGGGCAGTCTTTGACACACGCGGCATCTGCGGGGCGACAACGTTCACCTGTTGCACATTGCTTGGCAGCACAGGGATCATCCACACATTGCCCAGCCAAGCACAGCTTTGTTTGGGGGCAGCCGTCGCGGTAGCATCCCGGATCTTTGCAGATCTTTTGAATACAAACGCCGTCACCACCACAATCTGCGTCGTTTTTGCAAGGCTTGTCTCCGACACATTGGCCGTTTTGACAAGTGCTTCCTGTAGGACAACGCAAGCCGTTGCAAGGATCGTCGGTACAGCGGTTGACTTCGCACAACCGCCCCTGCTTACAAGAATCGCTTTGGCAGGTGCTGGTCGTGCAGACACCGCCCTTGCAGACTTGGCCTTGGGGACATTGAACGGAGGCGCAAGGATCGGGATTGCATTGCCCGTTGGAGCAGATCTGTCCTTTGGGGCAGAAGACGCCAAAACAGCTTCCGACGCAAGTTCCTGCTTTGCAGATCTGATCGGCGGGGCAGGTGACGCTGGTGCAAGGATCTTCGAGGCAAGTGCCGTTGCTACAAAGCTTTCCTTGGGGGCAAGGTGTGTTGGCATCGCAGGTGGAAGGGACGCATTTTCCGACCACACAGAGCGCGTTGTTGGGGCAATCTTTGTCAAAGGTGCAAGTGGGAGGGGCGGTGCATTGGCCGAGACTGCAAACTTGCCGATTGTCGGGGCAAGTGACACCGCCACAGGGATCACTCGCGCAGGTGTTGGTGTCTGTGCGGCAGATCCGCCCGTGTTTGCAGACGTTTGAAGCACTGCAGTTGTCGGGTTGACATTGCCCTGCGACACAGACTTGGCCCGCAGAACATTGGACATTGGCGCAAGGATCGGCTTGACAGCCACCATCGACACAACGTTGTCCTGTCGGACATTGGACGGTGGCGCAAGGTTTGGCGCACTTTCCATCGACGGGACGGCAGTATTCGCCATTGGCACAAGGGCTTGCTCCGCTCGAAGTGATGCAAGTGTTGTCCTTGCATCCGCCATCGAGACAGATCTGGTTGGCTTGGGGACAGATGGGGGTTTGGGTGTGGCATCCCGAAGGCACACAACGGCCATTGACGCAGATCTCGGCAGAGGGGCAATCGAGATCGACCTTACAGATCTGGCGGTCGATGCACTGTCCTGCGACGCAGCGTTGCCCTGAGGGATCGGGGCAGGCCATCTTCGGGCAGGGATCATCGACGCACGAGCCTTGCGAACAAACACGACCGAAACGGCAAGATGTGGCGTTACAAGGGTTTTTGATACACTGCGGATTTTGGCCGTTGCTACCGTCGCAGATCTCGTCAGCGGCGCAGGTTTTTCCAGCAGCGACGCAAGCATCGGTTGTACAGGTTCCATCGACGCAGACTTCACCTTGCGGGCAAGTGACACCCGCGCAAGGCTTGATGCACAAACCATCGGTGGGACGGCAGATCTCGCCAGCCGCGCAGGTCTTATTCGCGCAAGGGTCGGCGACGCACTGAGATTTGAGGCAGACGTTGGTTGAGGCCGCACATTGGGGTGTTTGAGAGGCGCATCCAGCGGGGATACAAGCGCCATCACTACAGATCTCGCCTGTTGGGCAATCGATATCGACGACGCAAGGCAGCTTGGCTTTGACCTTGAAAGTTTGGGTAGAACAGCGCGGCGGCGTGCCGTTGTCGCAGACTTCGACGATGAACTCGAACTCTTTTCCGGCATCAGCGGTTGCGGGCGTCCATTTGATCTCGCCCGTTGCGGGATCGAGGGTGGCTCCTGCGGGGCCTTTGGTGATCTTCCAAGTGTGAGTGTCGCCTGTATCGGGATCCGTCACGGTGGGTTTGTAGTTCATCTCACGCCCGACAAAGGCTTCGGTGGGGGCAGAAGAAGTGATCAAAGGCGGATCGTTGACGTTGTTGACTTTGGTCTTCCACGATTGACGGGTGCAAGCTCCCGCAGCGTCGCAGACTTCGATCTCGAAATCGATCTCTTTGTTGGCATCGCCTGTTTTAGAGGTCCATGTCACCTCGCCCGTTTGCGGATTGATCTGCGCATCTGCGGGGCCTTTGGTCAGTTTCCATGTTTGAGTGTCGTTTGGATCGGGGTCGGTAGCGGTGGGTTTGTAAGAAAAAGCGGTGCCTTCGTCGGTGGTTGGGGGAGGTGTCGAAGTGATCACGGGTGGATCATTGACGTTGGTGACGTTGGTCTTCCAAGACTGCGAAACACAGACGCCTGCGGCATCACAGACTTCGATCTCGAAGTCGACGTCTTTTCCAGCGTCGGCATCACCGGGCGTCCAGTTGATCTTGCCGGTGGCGGGGTCGATGGTCGCACCAGCGGGAGACTTTTTGAATTTCCATGTATGGGTGTCGTTCGGGTCGGGATCCGTCACGGTGGGTTCGTAAGTATAGGCTTGATCCTCGGTGGCAGAGGTCGGTGGCGTCGAAGAGATCACGGGTGGATCGTTGACGTTGGTGACTTTGGTCTTCCAAGACTGGGTGACACAGGCACCTGCTTTGTCGCAAACTTCGACTTCAAAGTCGATGTCTTTGCCGGCGTCTGCATCGCTGGGCGTCCAACGGATCGCTCCTGTGTTGGGATCGATGGTGGCGCTCGAAGGGGCGGTTTTGAGCTTGTAGTTGAGGGTATCGCCTGCGTCGGGGTCGGTGGCCGTCACTTGGTAAGTATAAGGCTGGTCTTCGGTGGCGGTGGTTGGGGGTGTTGAAGTGATGGTGGGTGGATCGTTGACGTTGCTGACCGTGACTGTCCATGTTTGGCGCGTGCAAGCAGGGGGAGTGCGGTTGTCGCACGCCTCGATCTCGAAGGTGAGGGTCTTTCCAGAGTCGGCGTTGGTGGGCGTCCATGAGACGCGGCCCGTGGTGGGGTCGATGGTCGCCGTTGCAGGGCCTTGCGTGAGTTTGTAGTTGACGACATCGCCCGTATCGGGATCGTTGGCGTTGGCATCGTACACGTACGTTGCTTTTTCGGTCGCTGCGTTGGGGGCGGTGGTGGTAAAAACGGGCGGGCGATTTTGCAGGGTGACGCGGATCGTCTGGGAGGCTTGTGCGCCATGACAATCCGCGACGGTGATGATCACATTCTCGGCAGTGACACCCGAAGCAGCGGGATAAAGGAACGTCAGCGTTTGTCCAGAGACGGTGACAAAGGCGCTATTTTCGGTGATCACAAGAGTGTTTTTGGCAGCGTTTGGGTCGTTGATGTAGGGCGTCAGATCGAGTGTCCACGAAGTACCGTGCGCGCCCGTTTGATCGGGAACTCCGCTGATGGTCGGGGGATCGTTGGCGGTGGTGATGCTTGCGGTGTTTGAACGCCCGCTCTCGTTGTTGGCGGGGTTGAGCGCCGTCACTTGGTAGTTGTAAGTCGTATTGGGGGCAGGAGTGCAAGCGGTGTAAGTGTCGCGGTAGGTCTGCGTGCTGACAGGGGTGGTGGTGATGCGCGTGTTGTTTCGATAGACGTGGTAACGCAAGGTTCCGGCGCGTTGACGACCGTACGCAAAGGCCGATCCATCGGTCGGAGTCGAGGCTACCCCATCGGGGCTGATCAATCCTTCAAAGGTCGAAGGGTCTTCAAACACCACACGATATTGATCCACCGACAAAAAGGCCAAGGGGATATCGTTGGTGGTGGCCCACGTGGTGATCGGTGTAGTCAAAAGCGTGCCGACGTTGGTCGTATTGAGGCGAGCATAAGCGCCCGTGATCTCGGAGATGGCAGGGGTGGTTGCGGTGGCGTTGGCGAAGAGATCGTTGGCGTAATACAGCGTAAAGTGGCGTGTGTTGTAGTTGGTATTGGACCAGTTGAGTGGGCCAGCAGCCCCTTGTTGAATCCAAGCGCTGTTGTTGTCCGTATAGTCGGCCCACAAGACACCGTTGATCCAGATACGGATACGTTGGCCAAGGACGGTGACGCGGATCGTGTACCATGTGTTTCCAACCCACGTCACGTTGTCAGAAAACAGGACGGTATGGTTGATACGCGGCCACGTACCACCATGCACTCCGTAACCTCCGTTGGTCACGCGCACAAGGCGGCGGTTCGGCACTCCACCGGCCCCCCCACGGTTCCATTCCAACAGATACGCCGTAAAACGGTGCGGCGTTGCTTGATTTTGGGTGTAACGCACCACCACACCGATCACATCGTCGTCATCGAGGGGGCTGATGCGCATCTGTTGGATGTAGGTGTAATCGCGGAGCGTGGTGTGCTTTGGGTTGAAATAGCCGGTATCTTCGGGAGTGTTGGTCGATTGACGGAGCTCGTAGCCGTTGACGGCCCACGTTCCCACGCCAAACCGCGTCCACCCACTAAAAAGCTGCGCTGGCGTAAAACGCACCATCCCCCCCGAATTGCGCAACTCAAGCTCGGTCGTTGGGCCTGTAAAATCCGAAGTGATCCCGCTAGAGACGAGCGCAACAGAGCCTTCGGGATGGCTGTTGTCTGTTGCGGAAAGCGTGATATTGCCGACCGCTACGCGGAGGGTCGTGCCTTGGGGAGAGACCCGCACCAAGTACCAAGTGTTCGCAGCCCGAACAGCCGCTTGTTGCGCCATCAAAGTATCTGTTCCGTTGACCCGTCGGTATAGGGCCACACGCAAAGGCTCGATCGCAACGTAATAATAGTTGTTGGCGTTCGAGAAACGAAACGCAACGCCCACAAAACCCGTGAGGACGGAAGAACGAACACGAACAGAAAAGTCGTAATCGCGCATCGCCAAACCGCCCGGCCACGCCCGAAAGACGGGTTGGAGACTTGCGCTGATCTGGCTCAAGACCGCACCGTTTACGCTCCACGAACCGCCTTGTTGATCCCAAGATCCCAAGACTTCTGCGACGGGGAAGTTGTACTGGCTATTGAGTCGCAGATCAGCGGCAACCTGATAACGCCCTTGCATCCGCCATTGGAGATCAGTGTAATTTCCGTTTCGTTGAAATTGGGCTTGTAGATTGGTCGGTGGCAAGGGCGTTTGCGCGTATGAAACGCTCACCCCTCCCAGCAAAAGGGCGCAACATACGCCCCAAAAAGACAAACCAAAACGCATGAGGTGACTCCTTCGTTCGTTGTTGTGTTTACTTAGGTCGTGCTTGGCTGTCTCGCCCTGTGTTGCAGAGCGTAGGGCCTCACGAGATATCGATCACGATACGCCTTTCCATACCTCGCACAAGAGACCACACGACCTCGCTTTGCGTCTCGACAATCTCGCATATTGCGCCCCTCAAAGACCACAGCAGCATCTCCCGCCTTGACCTCAAAAAGGCACTTCCTTATCGTCCGATGCTTCATTGCGCTGTTTTTGAGGCTTTGCATCGGGCGAAGCCTCTTTATCCTTCCCCTCACTAGCCAACGGAGACGTCGATGTTTGAACGAACCTCGCAAACGTGGGAGATCATGACCTGTTGTATGCGCGTCTTGAAAAAAGACAAAGAGTTGATGATCTTTCCGATCATCTCGGGTGTCACGATGCTTTTGATGATGGTTTCGTTTTTCTATATGCTGATGTTCACCAGTTTCTTGCTTTCTCCAAATCCGAAGGAGGGGACCGTTGATGCCTTGGTGTACGCCTACGTTTTTCTGTTTTATCTTGGCGCGACGTTCATCATCGTGTTTTTCAATACAGCGATCGTGGCGTGCGCAATCGAACGGCTCCAAGGCGGAGATCCAACCGTGGGCTATGGACTGCGCGAAGCTGGAAAAAGGCTGCATCTGATCTTGGGCTGGTCGTTGTTGTCGGGGACTGTTGGGTTGGTCTTGCATATAATCGAGGAACGCCTTGAATTTTTGGGCACTTTGATCTCTGCGGTCTTGGGGGCGATCTGGGGACTGGTGACTTTCTTTGCGATCCCTGTGCTGGTGGCACAAAACCTCGGCCCCATCGACACCTTAAAAGAATCGGGTCGGTTGTTCCGCGAACGTTGGGGAGAACAGATCATCGGCAACTTTAGCTTTGGTCTGTTGGGCTTTTTGCTTTCCCTGCCTTTTTTCGCGTTGATGGGCTTCGGGATCGTTCTCGGCGGCAAGATGATGTTTGTTCTGTTGGGAATAAGCATCCTTGGTGTCGTCGGGATCGCGCTGATCCAAGGCGTGCTGTCCTCGATCTTCCAAGCCGCGTTGTATCTGTACGCACGCGACGGCGTTGTCGGTGAGGGCTTCCGCGAAGATGAACTCCTGCTCGCAGTCAAAACATTCGAATAATCGCTTGCCAAACAATCGCGAATCATCGCTCGCAAAGAGCGATTTTATATGTGATCCAGCAACTTTTCTATGCCCGGTGTTATCGCGATGTCTCGCCTTTCTGCGACGTATGCGATCGCTTGGTGCTGTGTCATGCCTCGATACTTCATCAGATAACCAGCAACAACGATCACTGAACGACTGCGCCCTGCATGGCAGTGAACCATGACCGGCGACGAATATTGCACCAAATCATCGAGTATTTCTATTGCTCGGATCAATTTTTCAGGGCGATTTTTTTCATCGTTTTTAAGGCGCGGAGACCCCCTTATTTAGAGGGGGGAGGAAGCGCCGCTCTTTCTTTGTGTTGTGAGGGTGGTGGTTCGGGCGGCCAGCCGAGTGGTGGCCTTCTTGACGTTGACGGAAGGGGTGAGGGTTTGGCCGTCGATGGTTTCGAGTGCGAAAAAGCCCG
>CAUJFU010000293.1 GCA_963169055.1 Myxococcota bacterium | reverse complement strand
CCCCCCCCAAGCAAGACATCCTCTCCGAACAGCGAAAACGACGTGTACTCGATGCACAATGGCGGCATCTTTCCACGCTCTCCCCGCGACAAAATGGCGATCTCCTGCTTCACTTTTTCCTGTATACTTTTGCGCGGCGACACCTCCCCCCCGAATGTTCAACCCACCCCGCATGGCGAAACAACCCGTTGATCCTGCTCGTCTCTTTTCATCACGATCAGCGCGCCAAACAGCAAGGACTCGACGTCCTCCAACTTCTTCTTGATCCATCCGTTGCCCCACTCATGCCTTGGCTTGGTTCCCTTCTGCGCAACGCATGGCTCCAAGAACACAACCTACCCAAAATCAACTCGACGTCTGAAGCTTTTTTACACTATTTCGATCAAATGCACCGCATCTGGTCTTCCACGATCTGTCTCTTTCAACAAGCCGAACGCTACGACCTGCTCGCCCCTTGGTTAGAGATCTTTTCTCTCTGGCTCGCCCAAGACCAACTCACCGCTCGTTGGCCGCGCTGGCTTGATCAAGTCAGCCTCTCCCTGCGCATGAACGACCGACAGACGGTGACGGACGGACTGCTCCAAGCCCTCGGATTGATCGCACAGATCCAAGATATCACCGAGGACATCCGCTCCCTACACCCAACAGAGCGCGACGCCGCACATCGCATCTTTCTCCAAACCTACGCAGAAACACGCTTTGCGGAGGTTTTCCAAACCTACAAGGAACTCAAACGTACACTCCAGCCCACCCTCGGCTGAATCTTCACACCACCAGAGGCCACGCCCACAAGCGAACCATGCCTCTCCAAAAGGAGCCGTCCGTGAGCCAAGTCTACCACGTCGAAGTCAAGTCCTCCGTCAAAGAACGCTTTTCGCTGTCCGATCGGTTGGTTCGCCCTATCGCTCTCACCCCCATCCTCAGCGAAAGCGAGATGCGCGATATCATGGCAACCATTCTCCAACAACGCGGCTTCCAAGAAACCGCCCCCAACCAATGGACCGCCCAAGGAAACCAAGGCGAAACCGTCACCTACGATCTCGAAAAAATGGAGATGCAAGCCACGCTCGAACAAGAAAAAATCCTGCAAACAGATGTCCAAGCCAAAGGCTCCGCCTATGACAAAAAAAGCAACGCCAAAGAAAACGCCCGACAAGCCCTTCTCCTTGAAGAAGCCAAAGCTCGTGATAACCTGAAACGCGAAGCAGAAACAATCCAAAGGCAACTCACGCAAAACCTGCTTGATACAGAACAAGAACGCTTACACAGTGCTCATCAGATTCTCCAAGAAGTTTATGCCGAAAGTCTGAAACGCAAAGCCCGACAACTCGGCGAGGTCATGGATATCCGCGAATCCACTTCACAAGGCCAGTACGAACTCGTGATCCGCGTCTCACGGTAGATCTTCCCATCCCAAGCAAACTTCCCTCCAAAAGGAAAGGAAGAGACATGTCCAACCACCAGATCGCCATCTCGTCGCTCCCCCAAGCCCTGACCTACGACGAAGCCACCGAAGCCATCTACCGCGATGATCTTGATTGGATCGAAGAGAAGCTGCGCCTCGGACTTTCTGTTCTAATCGAGTGCGACAAACAACTGACGCTTTACCTTTACAAAGCCTTACGCGCACGTTTGCGCCGCAGCAACGTCGAACCGCGCTTGCGCTGCCGCTTGATCTCTGGACACGCAGGAGGCGAAGAAGAAGACAGCGCACTCACCGCCAATACCACACGCATGCAGCGCATCTTGCGCGAACTCCAAGAGGTTGTCTTTTCTGGCGACAACGAACAGATCATCGTCCTCCCACACCTCGACGTCCTGACCACCACGACGCGCAGCGGACTCAATATGGAAACCCGCGAAGCCGCTACGCTTTTTTACGAAAATCCCGATCTCGTCTTTCTTGGCTTCAAAGACCCCAGCTTTGAACTCCCCAAGGTGATCGAAAACGTTTTTGCCGTCCGCCACGCGCTGATCGGCATCCCTCGCGATCGCCTCCCCACCATCATCCTGCAACGCGAAGCCCGCAAATTCGGAACGGAAACGTTCAACCCCTTTGCGCTTTACAAATACCTCTCAGGGGTAAACGCTGTGCGCTGTCGCCAGATCCTCGCCCACTTCGCACAACGCCTTGACTTTGACCCCGCACACCCTGACGGAGCCAAAGCCATCTACCACGAGATCCGCCAAATGACTCTTGTCTCCGATTGCGAGCTGCCCAACGTCGATCTGCAACGCGATCTCGGCGGATACAACGCTGTCAAAGACAAGATCCGCTCCGAGATCCTTGATCTGCTCCTACTCAAAGATCGCAGCGAAAACCCCGAACAAATCAAACAGATCGAACAGCTTATCCCCAAAGGTATGATCTTTCACGGTCCCCCCGGAACGGGCAAAACCTACTTCGCCAAAGCCATCGCTACCGCGCTTGATGCCACTCTCTTTATCGTCTCTGGACCAGAACTCAAGTCCAAGTGGGTTGGCGAGTCCGAAGAAAATCTACGCCGTATTTTTTCCCAAGCACGCAAATCGGCCCCCTCCATCATCGTGTTTGACGAACTCGATTCCTTCGCTTCGGCACGCGGAACCTACACAGGTAGCGGCGTTGAACATTCCATGGTCAACCAGCTACTCACCGAGATGGACGGCTTTCGCAAAGAAGAACTTGTCTTTGTGGTCGGAACCACCAACTTCCTTGAGTCCCTTGACACCGCGCTCTTGCGCCCGGGGCGTTTTGAGCTTCAAATCGAGATCCCCTACCCCCAAGACGAAGACCGAAAAGCGATCTTGGATATCTACCGCAAGAACTTTGCACTCCAGATCTCCGATGAACTCTTGCAGATCATGGTACAAAAAACAGGCGGATTTGTCGATCAAAAACACGGCATCCGCTACAGCGGTGACCACTTGTACGCCATCATGCGCGGACTCAAACGCGAACTCCTGCGACGCGGAAACCCCAACGACACCATCACAGAAGAAGATGCCGATCGCATCTTACAACAAAAACAGAAAAAGCCTGTAAAGCTGACCGCCAAAGAGCAACGCACCATCGCGATCCACGAAGCAGGACACGCCCTCTGCGCTTACGTTTTGCCCAAATGCCCTACCCTCGAAAAAGTGACGATCTCCACAGGCGAAGACCAAATCCTCGGTTACGTGATGCAAGCCGTCCGAGAAAACAAGTACGTCATCACACGCGCCGAACTCATGGACGATATCTGCGTCCTGCTCGCAGGGCGCTTAGCCGAACAGCTTTTGATTGGAGATATCTCCGTGGGTTCATACGATGATCTCCAGCGTGCAAGTGAGATTTGTCGGATGATGGTCGAAGAACTGGGTATGGGCGGAGAAGCCATCGGCCTGCGTACAGTCGCCGCAAACACAGAACACACCGCAGAGCTAGGTGGCCCCCGTCGCGCTATCTCTGAGCACGCAGCCGCCCGCATCGATCAAGAGATCGCCCAATTACTCGAAACGCAGCGCCAACGCACCGAACAGCTTCTCGCAGACTACCGCACCGAGCTTCAAACCTTGGTGGATCTGCTGCTCGAAAAAAAGACGCTCCAACTCCATGAACTCAAAGATATCTTTGGAGGCCGAACTTTCAAATCTTCTTAGAGCTTATGCGATTGGATTGGGGAAGCGTGTGGGGCTTTGCCCCACGCCCCACAAGGGAGCAAAGCCCCCTTGACCCCGTTTCGGCGGAACGAGCAAGGTTTTTCAAACCAACAACGCAGCCGCTTGAAACAGCGCGAACACGGCTTTTTTTGTCCACAAGTGATACGATATCCTGAAGTTGCGTGATCGAAGAGGTGAGGCAGTCGAATGCGGCTGCCCCACAACTGGGCATCTATAGCAGATCGCACCGACCTTCCGCTCACACATTTCCCAGATGTTGTATGCCAGAAGAAAGAAGATTTACCAACAGAAAAAAGAGAGAGGTGCTTTCATGCCTGAAGAGATCGTGATCCATCTTCGCTACAACCTTGAAACAGGAAAAAAAGATATCTATGTAGACTTTACTTCGGATGACGATGCGCTACCCATCGAACACGAGCAGCAACACCGCGAGATCATGGCTCAATTACTCGGAAAAGGCGTGTTGCGCCCTGATGAAGTCGGCGATCTCAAAGTTCGGCGCCTCACTCCACAAGCTGCTCCGACCACACAAAATGAACAACCCCATGACGCGCAACAAGCCGCAAAATCCAGCTAACCCAAACTGCGCATCGTCTCCAAACATCCAGCAAGAAAGCGAGTTCCTCCCCCATGCGCAACGCCCTGATCTTTCGCGAGATAGATGCCTTTTGGGACTTTATTCGACTCCACGGTTCCGAAGGTCACAACGCACGCGGCTACACGCTTTACCTCGCCCAACCTCAAACCCCACCCACCCGCCCTTTTCTTTTGCTCCTAGGCTTTGTTCGTAAAAAAAGCCTCATCGGTGACTTGTTTTCTCGTTTTTTTGAAAACACTTATCAAGTCGAAGAACACCAAGCGTCTCTCAGTCTTTTTCTCCCAAGCAAAGATCAACAAGATCTGCTCATCCTCCAGCGCCGCGATGCGCAAGACTTGCTTTCTCTCGTCGACCTCGTCCCCGCTATCCCGCTTTCTGCCCCAAAAGAACACGTGATCTTTTGGTTGCACGATCCTGATCTGCTCGGCCCCATCGTCGAGATCAGCATGCGCCTGCAAAACGATCGCATCCAATACGCTCCCCTGCGCAACCCACCCCACAAAGGCTTGTTGTTGCGGATCGAGGCCCCATCCTTCTATCTCTTACAACTTTGTAAAGAACAATATCCAAAAGAGATCACTCTTTACATAGAAGAAGCTACAGATTTTTTTACACCTTGGGGCTATCGACACCCCTTGATCGACCTTTGGCGATTGTCCGAAGCGCCGCGTGAACCCCGATGGACCTTTGTTCCACAGGGCGCTCCTCCCCAAACCATCGCCCCCGTCCAATGGCAAGATATCTACAAAGCCACCCAATTCGTTCTCCAACTCCGCACCGAGCAAGACTGGGAAGAAAGCAAAGAACAAACCCCTCGCTTTGCCTTGCCTCTGCGCTTTGAACCCCGAACTCGCCCAACGGAAGCCGAGATCTGGCTACTTGAAGAGCAACACCGCCCTCAACTTGAACGTCAATTGTCTTTGATGGACGAAGAAGACCTTTCTCTTTTGCTGATCAATATCCAGAAAGATCAAGCTGGAAAACATCGCTTTTTCTTGCGTGAAAAACAACTCGGAAAAGGTCGAGCATGGCTGGATTTTGGCGGTCAGCGCTTTGCTTGTTACAAAGGAATCCATCAACTACTGCTTCCTGTGGATATCGAACTTCAGCCCCAACTTCGGCGCGATCAGTACACTCCCTTATTTGATCTGCGCGCTGGCATCTTGACTTTCGTCACACTCCCTTCGACCTCCAC
This sequence comes from Myxococcota bacterium, assembly GCA_963169055.1. Lineage (GTDB taxonomy): Bacteria > Myxococcota_C > UBA6777 > UBA6777 > UBA6777 > JAKLKB01. The sequence continues at coordinate 9,218 of CAUJFU010000293.1, read as the reverse complement.
TCACCGCATGGAAGAAGCCACTCTGACACGCATCCGCGAAGACGCTTTCGCTCCGCTGCGCCAATACGTCGACTATGTGATCACCCAACACGCCGAACATCTCCAATCGATCCAACAAAAGAGTGTTTTTGATCTAGGTCGCTACACTCGCGCCCCTTACCGCCCTGAACTCCTCAACACACGCCAGATCACCCCACAGCGAGAGACCAACACGCTCAAAGATCGCGAAAAATCCGCACAAGACGCTTCTCCTAAAGAAACAAACGAACCACAAGCATCGCCCACACAACGCCCACCCACATCGCGCTCCAAAACGGAACACAACACCACCTCCGAGATGCGCCGCAGCGCGCTCGAAGAAGAAGAACGCATCCTTGAAGCTCAACTCCTTCAAAGCCCACAAAGCGACGATTTTTTTGCGCTCGCTCAACTCAAACAAGAAATGCAAAAGATCGAGGAAGCCCAAGAATGCTTGATTGAGGCTCTTTGGCACGCCTCCCCCTCAAACGAGGCTCTTATCAAAAAACAGCTTCAAGAAATGTTCTTAAAAACAAGCAAAGAACATCGTGCAAACATATCTCCTGAAAACGCGCAGATCTATACAAGACGCGATGTTTTTTTGTCCAGCCTTTTTGCAATATCGGCAGGTATCCATTCTGGTTGGTTGCAGACACATATCCAATGGCTACATCAGAGCGAAACTCTCTTGCGTAAAAAGCTACGTTGGCTTGCGTGGCGTGAAGTCCTTCGGCGCAATCGTGATCAGCGCGAAGCGGCCCGTGTGCGCGAATCCATGCTGCGCGAACTCAACGAATACGGCCTCTCGCTCGCCGATATCCCCATGTTTCTCCAACGCGCCTTCGCAAACAACCGCCAACTCTTCGCTGAAACCGAAGAAGCACAAAACGATCAGCATCTCGCTCTTGATCATCTCCATTACCTGCGCAACCAATTCGCTCAACTGCAATTGCCTCCCCTGCGTATCGTCGGACAAGCCCTTGTCGGCGCAGGGCATCTCCAAGCCGGAGCCTTCCCGCTTGGCGTCGATCTACTCCAAGAAGCCCAACAATACGCCGAAGATGACCAAGAATTGGATCTGTGGGTGGCTGCTATCAGCCACAGCGTAGCCTCTTTCGCAGATGAAGCCTTTGAAAGTCGTACAGCCTCTCGGCTTCAACACCACGCACCCCTTCTCGAAAAGCAGCCCTTTCTTAAAGAAAAAATCGAAGAATGCTCTCGCCTTTTACAACCGCTCAAAGAAAAAGAGCTTCAAGCAGCCTTTGCCGCCTCCAACGTCCGCCGCCTCTACACGGATGCCCCGATCCATGCTCCGAGCATCCAAGAAGCCTTTGCATCGCTCCAAGAAGCCCACAAACAGGGAAAAACCGATCACATCGAGCACCTCACCCAAACCTTTCTCTCGGTGCTACGCGATGCGATGCGGGGTGAAGGCGATTTTTCTCGTGCGCCTGTCGATTACAACGAAGTCGCCAAAGCCATCTCGCGCTTTGTCGATCTGCTTGGAAAGCTCCGATGGGGCGGAGCAGGCCACGTCTTGCTCGCGCATTTCTTGGACTTTGTTCGAGTGGCTCCATCCCGTCCTCCCGATGAATCTGACTCGGTACGTGGGTTGTTCTTTATGTTGATGCGACTGCACATCGCTCAAGGTCTGGTTTCTCTTGAGCGTTTGCCCCAAGCCATCGAGATCATCCAACAATGTCTGGCATGGCTCTACCGTTGGATCGACAACCCCATCGACTTCCTTGACTTTTGCGGTGTGGCTCTTCAAGCCATCGAAGGGCTGCCACTCCATGAACGAAATCAACTTCTTCAAAGCATCACCGAACAATTCGTTCAACAGATCAATGCCCCTAACAGCACGATGCGCGTGTACTACGAAGGGAGCGCCCTCCAGCGCCTCGGCTATCTTCTTCAACTCCAACTCGTGCGCATCGCTGCGAGCAAAGAACAACTCGCGCTCGGACAAATGAAACAGTACATGGATCGCGATGAGATGGCTCTTCGCGAACGTATCCTTCACGAAGACCTCACTCAACCGATGGGAGAATAACCTTGCTTCCTACATACGCCTTCGAAGATCTCAAGCCCCAAGTCGAAAACCTCCGCAAGCGCGTCAACCAAGTCCGAAAACACCTCGCGCAGTACTTTGTCAACAAAGAAGACATTGTCGACTTGATGGTCATCTGTACCCTCGCCCAAGAACCCCTCTTGCTCGTCGGAAAGCCCGGTACCGCCAAGTCCGATCTGATCGTCAAATTCGCTCAAGCCATCGGCCTCGAAGGCGAAGAATACTTTGAGTATATGCTCACCAAATTCACCGAACCTAGCGAGATCATCGGCCCCATCGACATCAATCAATTAAAAGAAGGCCGCTACCTCCGACGCGCTGACGGAAAACTTCCTCAATCTCGTGTTGCCTTTTTGGATGAGATCTTTAAATCAAACTCTGCAATCTTAAATACGCTTCTTACGATCATCAATGAGCGAAAATACTACCAAGATGGTAAGCCCGTCTCGATCGATCTGATCATGCTTTTTGGAGCCACCAACGAGATCCCCGAATTCTCGGAGCTTGGAGCCTTGCGCGATCGCTTTACGCTCAAAGTGGAAAGCGAAAGCGTGCGCGAAACACACTTCGATGAACTCCTCGAAAAAGGCTTGCGCAACGAGACGTACAAAGCCTTTCAACAGCGCCCTTGGGCCGATCTTTGCCGCCTTGAAGACTTTCTCAAACTCAAAGCCTATCTCGATCACACCATGTCTCGCACCGAAGACAAAGAAGGCAGAACAGACCGCGACCGCTTTTTCCCAAGCGATGTCTACGCCCTGTTTAAGCGCATCCTCAAAACACTCGAAAAAGAAGACCGCATCGAGATCAGCGACCGCAAAGTGATCAAACTCTACAAACTTATCCGTACCCGCGCCTTCTTAATCCACGGAGGCGTCGTCACCAAAGAAGATCTCGTTTTGTTGCGCTATGTCGCCGATCGTATCCAAGACTTTGCTCCCGTTCGAGAAAAAGTCGATACCCTTCTACGCCTTCATTGACGTCATTTCTATTCCTACTCGAGGAAAATTCGCAACACTTCTTCGTCTTCATCCATGCAACAGATCTCCAAAACGAGAGCGCCATGCACACCATCCCCGAAGCCCAGACCACTTCTTATTTGCTCGCAAGCCTACGCTACAGCGCGCTCTCCGAAGATCTCTTGCGCGCTTACCTTTCGCCCGCCTTCGTCTGGTATCGCCACCTTGCCGGACTAGGGCATTACCATCTCCCGTTTTTCTTGGTCGTCGATCTCGGCACGCTGCTCTACGAAGGCCACAATACCCGCTTTGCTTCACTCAAAGGCTTCCAAGATTGGCCCGAAGAAGAACGCACCTTGCGCTTACGCTACGAAAATGAGTGGTTGTCTCGCTTTCTTCAAAACTTCCATCTCCAAACTGCCCTTGAGATGCTGCAAACTGCCCCAGACAAAAAAAAGCTTCATCTTCGCTTGCTTGAGCTGCTGTGGCGTCCTCTCGCTGCAAACGCGCCGCGTGATGTCTTGTTGCATCCCTCCCAGTTGCGCGGGATCATGCTTTCTCCGACCTCCTACGACCAGATCGACGCAGCCCACCAACGCATCACCGAAACCCACACAAACCTCCCTTCGTTTGCACAACAGCTTTTGAGATTCCTTCAAAACACATCGCAAAAAGTCCGATGGTCCGACCTCTTGCACGAAGAAGATCTCTTTGAACTGGCCCACTTTGAAAAACTCAACACCGAAGCCCTGCGCATCGGCTGCCGTCAACTGATCGAGATCGAGCGACGTTTGGGCGAGATCGACTTACGCGAACTCCCCATCCAAGACGAATCCGCCGACAGCGACACCGCTTTTGTTGACGAAACCTACTATCCGACAGGCGGAATATCCGAGATCACCACACGCGGAGCCTTCGAAAACCTCGTACTCTCCGAACTTATCTACATGGAATCCAAAGAAGAGATCGATCTCTTCGATCTGCGCTTTGTCGAAGGTGAGTTGTTATTCTACACCCGCGATGCTGGACAACTTCGCCGCAAACGCCGAACCGTCCACATGATCCTCGATCTCGGCGAGATCTTTTCCATCAAATCCAGCGGCTACGATTACCAGTTCTCCATCCTCTTGCTCGGATTCTGCCTACGCTTGATCCGCGATCTCACCCGATACTTCGAGCATGACGCGCTTCAATTTCACATCCATTGCTTGCACGGTCGCCTCGATCCCACCGCCTTTCAACAAGATCTCGATCTGCTCAAACTCCGACTCTACGACGAGATCCAACACGGCAGCGTCCTCCTCCACCTCTCCCGCACCCTCAAGCTCCGCGATTGTCTCGACCCTCAACGCAAAGTCTACGCCATCTCCCTGTGTTACCAAAATATCCGCTACTGGAAAGATATCTTTACGCAATACAAAGATCATCTCCCCGCGATCCACGGCATCCTTTTTCCCATCCTCCAACCCACCCCCCAACCCACCGCCCCGCTCGCCTCACAAGAAATATCCCCTACGACACCATCCAAGAAACGGAAGCCTTCCCACGAAAGAAGGCGCGCAAAAAGACAAATGTTACGAGAAGAGATATCCTCCCCAGAGGATACCCTCGACACCCCACACACGCCCACGTCCTCCTCTTCAGAACAAGACTTACACAGCTTTTCTTTTTACTTGCCGATCGAAGGCAGCAGCATGGAAAGCATCGCTGCATCGCGCACGCAACTCATCGCTGCCTTGGTCAGTGGCTCTTGAAAAATCTTTCCAAAAAAAAAGGCCCTGCGAGACGCAGAGCCTTTCTTGGTTACCGAGGGGGGACGGGACTCTCGATAACCGGAAAAAACGGAACAAACCCAAAGATGGAATCCATCCAGAGTGTCTTGTGACGTTGGAGACCTCTAGGGCAAGCCGTGTGCCACCCCTTGCCACCAACGCTTTCTGCCTACCTCCACAACGTTGTCCTCCACTTTCCGAGCCCAAAACAACCCTCTCTCAAAAAGATCGTCGTCTCAAAACAAGATGATCCACGCAAACAAAGCATCTCAAAAAGAGATCGTCTTGTGCTGCTCGCTGTGTGGCTTGTGCCAAGCACACACAGCGGCTTTCGTTCAAAGCCGACTCTTGCGCCTTTTTGCAAGGCGTGGGAGACTCCGCCTCCGCAACGACACGCCTTCGGCACACCGACGCCACAACGTCTCCCAAAACAGGTGGGCGCTGTGCGCAACGTCAGCATCCATACAGGAGCGGCTATGGGCCTTTTCGATCATCTCAGTCATTTGGGGGTTTCTATCACCCGCCCCGGGCGAGGCATCTTTGTGTTGTATCACCCTGCTGCCCCGCCTGTTCGGCCTTTGCAGTTGTTTGAGTCCGAAGTCTGTCCTTTTAGTCGCAAAGTTCGCGAATTCCTCAGCGAATTCGATATCGACTACATCAGTTATCCCACCGCTCGCGGCTCCCAACACCGCGAAAAACTCAAAGAACTGGGGGGAAAAAAGCTCTTCCCGTTCCTACTCGATCCCAACACAGGCCGCAGGATCTACGAATCCGAAGAGATCATCACTTATCTCTGCGAACAATATGGCCGAGGGCGCGGCCTTTTCAGCCATCTTCGTGCTCCGTTTCAAACCATCAACGCGCTGATCTCTTCATCCCTCCGACAAAAAGGAGCGTCCGTTGAACGCGGCATCGAACAACGTCCCCTTCCCCGCGAGATGTTGGTGTTGTACCAATACGAAGGCTCTCCCTCTTGTCGGATGATCCGCGAAGTCCTCCATTCGCTCGATCTGCCCTGCTGGATCAAGAACGTTGCCCACGGAAGTATGCGCCGCGCCGAACTTTTGCGCGTCAGCGGAGAAGTCGATATCCCTTATTTCATCGACACCAACACCGCGACCGCCCTCAGCGATCCACAAGCCATCGTGCGTTATCTGCTCGCGACTTACGGCCCACACGCCAGCAGCAGCCGTAGTGCTGTCTGACGATCTTTGCGCACTTGTCTGATAACGGCCTTTGTATATTTGCCTGATCTTGTGGGGTTCCACCCCATACCCCGCAAGGGAACTTCGTCCCCTTGACCCCGTATCGGCGGGGTGAATCGCCGTTTTTCAAACCAACGGCCTTGCCGCTTGAACGTCCGCGAACGCGGGCTTTTCAACGCAAGCGGTTCCTTGTTCGTTTGCTCTTCTAAAAAACGGATCAGACCTTTCTTCAACCACTCACACCCAAGATGCTCGTATAGCCTCAGAAAGGCCCCATGTTTCCACAAGAAGATATCGCTATCCTCTACGAAGACGACGACCTGATCGCCGTGTACAAACCCTCTGGACTCCTTGTACACCGAGGCATCGGGCGTGATCGCGTGACACTCACCGATCTCCTGCGCAAGCGCCTCAAACAAACCGTCTATCTCGCCCATCGTCTCGACCGCGCCACCAGCGGCATCTTGCTTGTCGCCCGACACAAAGAAGCTGCACAACTTCTCAATCAGCTTTTTATGCAACGTCAGCTTCAAAAACATTACGTCGCCCTCGTCCGTGGTGTCGCCCCAGAACAAGGGCTGATCGACCGCCCACTTACCCGCGATGAAAACGGCCCCCGCGTCCCTTCTTTCACAGCCTACCGCCGTCTGGCACGCGGCCCACACCGCAGCATCGTCGAAGCCGTCCCCTTCACAGGACGCCTTCACCAATTGCGCCGTCACCTCGGCGGGATCAACCATCCCATCATCGGCGACCGCAAGCGCGGCGACAACAAACAAAACCACCTCCATCACGACACTTTCGATCTCAAGCGCATGGCCCTTCACGCTTTCCGCCTACGATTTCCACACCCCATCACCCAAGAAATCATCGATATCTTCGCTCCTGTCCCTCTCGATATGCTCGAACCCATCGCAAAAATGAGCATCACCCCCGACGATTGGCCCACCATGCTCTTTGCTTCCGATCCCGCATGGGTCGATGCACTCCGACCCGCCAATCTTCACACCCTTCTCGCCAACGAAGATACCCCCGCCGCTTCCGATCCTTCCGCCGCTCCCGATCCTTCCGCCGATGCCAACGCCCCTCTCGATCTCATTGATCCCCTTGATTCCCTCGAAGAATCCTGATTCGTTTTCGGCCTTTCTTTTGTGGGGTGTTGTCTGTTCCTTGTTTTTGTGGGCGCTCTCTGTTCCTTGGCTTTTGTGGGGTGTTGTCTGTTCCTTGGCTTTTGTGGGGCGCTGCCCCACGCCCCGCAAGGGACTGTCGCCCCTTGACCCCATGCTGGCGGAGTGAGCAGACGCTTTTCAAACCAACGGCTGCGCCGCTTGAAGGGCCGCGAACACGGGCTTTTTATCAACCGCATCGCTCCTGTCCTGATTTGTTTTTATCGTGTAAGCCACGCCGCTTCTATCGCAAGTCTTTGTTCGATGTGAGCCACATCAGCGTAAATATTCGATAACGCATTTAAAAAGTTATTCTTCAACATCCTTCGATCCAGCATCACATGATCCATCTCTTTGATGAATCTTTCGCAAAGAATATCCACAGAAAACGCATGCGACTTGTGAATCTCGATAAGGTGCTCGATGTCATGCTCGTAGCCGCGAATAATTTTCATTAAGAAAAAATCGTGTCTCTCAAGGCAATAGAGATCTAAGAACTGGAGCGTTCCGATCGACTCAATTTTTTCTAAGCGGTCTTGGTAATTGTAGGGTGCGTCAGCAACCGAAACCAATTCCACTGGGATATCAAGGTGTGTATATTGGCTTGCTTCGGATTGCAATCTTTGTAGTTCTTGCGCATCGATATCTGCGCCGTCCAAAAAAATATCGATGTCCTTTGTAAAATGATGAATTCCATAAGCCAGCGCAGCAGCGCTGCCGCCAATCAAAATAAGAACTCTTTTTCTATCCGAAAAGCGATCCATCGCAACGAGAAAATTGCGTATACTTTCATTTGAAAATGTCGAAAACATCACTCAACTCGCGTTGTGGCTTACTCTTGGAACGAAAGAGCGAAACAGCTTTTCAAAGCTATCCATACCTTCGTTGAGAAGGAAATTCCAAGCCTTCGCCACCAAGGGGCTGTTTTGCTCGGCAGCCAGCCTTGCATAAGAATTCATCGGGCGGCTAAGAAAGAAAGGCTCGACTTCCCGGAAGTCAACGGAAGACGCAGCGCGGTGTCTCTCTGCGACGCGCAGGAGCTCTGCATCGCCCGAAAGAGAAGCGGTCAGTTCAAGAAAAAATCCCAAAGCGCGGCTTTCACCTGACAAAACGGCTATTTCTCTCACCTGATGGTATGCTTGAAAAAAAGACCGATGTTTGTAAAGAAGCACAGGAAAACAACGCGTGAGAGAAGCATCGTAGCGCGAAAGTCGCAAAGCCTCAGCAAAAACAACCAAAGGTTCTACTTGTTCTGCTGCAAAATAGGTATCTCCCCCCAACGGAGCACCCATCGCTTTTAATTGCGCATACAACACCTCTTTTTCCAAACGCATCTCTGTTCCTTTCTGTACGTAGGTATTTGCTCAAGCACAAAAAGCACACGAAGAATATGCACCAAACCCAACCCTTGTCCACAGCTTTTTGGGACTCTACACCTTTTCACAACACCAACGCCCCCCTCGCTTCACTGCGCTGTCACGATGGACACTTCGCGAGGCTGCGTGGTGGGTCGATAGGGGCGACGGGGGCCATAACGCCCGCGCTTCCGAACACATCACATCCTCCGTCTTTCCCCTCGCCTTGCAGCGAGGCTTTGCGAGCGTCGCAGGGAGAGGGGAGGCGCGAAGCGACGGGGTGAGGGTCAGTACCTGACGACACGGAAACCGATGTCGTAGCCGCGGTGCGTCGGCGTGCCGTAGCTACGCCGCGCCGCCCGCACGTGGTAGGCGTAGTTGAGCCAACCGCCACCACGTAGCACGCGGTACGTGCCTATAGCTGCTCCCGTCGGATCCGTTGCAGCTTGTGTCGAATAGTCACCATACCAGTCATAACACCACTCCCACACATTCCCCAACATATCCCTCAATCCCCAACCATTCGCGCTGTTTCTACCCACTGGATGCGTTTTGCGGTCACTATTGTCACCATACCAAGCCACATCGTCTAGCTCCCCGTGACGTGCGCCTGTGCTTCCCGCTCGCGCTGCATATTCCCACTCCGCCTCCGTCGGCAACCGCCACCCTTTG
>CAUJFU010000292.1 GCA_963169055.1 Myxococcota bacterium | reverse complement strand
TTTCTCCGCAGCTTCCGCATGTTCTTGTGTCGGTGGTGCAGCACTCATCGGATGGACTCCTATTTTGGGTTGTTTGTTGGTGGTTTGTGGGGCGCTGCCCTCGGTTTGTTGGTGGTTTGTGTTGGGCGCTGTCCTCGGTTTGTTGGTGGTTTGTGTTTTGTGGGGCGCTGCCCCACGCCCCGCACGGGACTGTCGCCCCTTGCCCCCGTGTCGGCGGGGTGAGCAGAGGTTTTTCAAACCAGCGGCGGCTCCGCTTGAGATACCGCGAACACGGGGGGTTCGCAGCGAGGGCTTGGGTTAGCTTTGGAGTTCTTTTCCAAATGCTGTGCCGACTTCGGTGGGGATTGTTTTTGGACGTAGAAGATTCCCGTCGAACCGAAGAGATCGCATCGCGCCTGTGCAAAGATCCGCAACGTGCAGTGGTTGGAGGCCGCGCCGAGCCTGTTTGTCAAAGAGAGCGATGGTGAGTGAAGCGACGTGTGGGTCTGTTTTTTCGGATGGCTTGTGGGGCGGGGGGTGGCTTGGTTTGGGGGACTGCTCTTGCCATCTTGCATCCGTTGGAAAGGTGTGGAATACCCACACTCTTTCGTGCGAGGCATCGCGTTTGGCACGGTTTGAGGAATTCCACAGATGGCTATTTTTTGCTTGAAACATCGGAATATCGGCGATCTGGGGATGGAACGTTAAAGATAAGAAGGAGAGAGTATCGTGGTCCGTATCCTGATGGAGCCTTTTCGCAAAGCTTTGATCGTCGAATCACCGCATATTTCGTTGGATGAACACCTTCGCGAGATCGGAATCGCGCCTGTTCGAGAAGATCATATCCCCGATGAACAGGCGTTGATCGATGCGATGCACCGATCGGGCGCGCAGATCTTGTTTAAGCGCAGCCGTGTTCCTGTGACTCGTGCTGTGATCGAAGCCTGTCCTGAGCTTCATGCGATTCAGCTTTGCTGTATTGGCGACGATTCCATCGACAAAGTGGCTGCCGCAGAACATGGCATCTTGGTTTTTAACGACCCGATCTCCAACGGACGCTCAGTGGTTGAACTGGCTGTGGCTCATCTGATCGCCTTGTCCCGCCGTCTTTATGAAACCAATCAAGAGATCCATGCGCATCAGTGGTCGAAAACGGATCGTGGGCGCTACGAGATCCACGGAAAGCGCGTCGGGATCGTTGGTTTGGGAAATATTGGACGCCAAGTTGCTCGCGCTCTCCAAGCCTTGGGCATGGAAGTGAACTTCTTTGACAACCGCCCCGTCGCCCAAGAGATCGGCCAAGAGATGGATTGGGTGATGATGCCTTCTCTTGAAGAACTTTTCGCGCAGTCGGATATGGTGACTGTCCACGTCTCTGCCTACGATTATCTCGGAAACGACAACCAAAATGTCCTTGATCCCTATTTGTCGCTGCTTGCGTCAAAATGCGATCGGACTTCCCCCAAGATCTTCTTGAACCTTGCGCGTGGCAACCTGCATAGTTCAGAGGCCCTTCTATCGGCTGTTTCGAGCGGTGCGATCCGTTATGCTGCAGTCGATGTCTTCCCCGAAGAACCCACCCCGGGGGCGGGCGTTTGGCGCAATCCGTACGCAGACGAACCCCGTGTCATCTGCACGCCTCACATCGGCGGAGCCACGATGGAAGCACAACCCCGTATCGCACGCCATGTCAGCCAAACGGTCGAAGAATTCTCTCTCTATGGCTCGCTGCGCGATTGCGTCTATGCTCCGCGCTTTTCGCTGTCGATCGCCGATCAAGTCCGTGGCAAGACGATCTTGGCAGTCGTTCACTCTACCGCTCGCGGAACCAAAAAAGCCATCGACGACGCCATCTACGAAGCCGAAGTCGACAACCTCGGCTCCTCTCACCGCGACTTTGATATCGGTGTGGCTTACGATATCTCGTACCTCAACCGTCCCCTGCGCCGCGAAGAATTGATGAACCTCGTCGAACGCGCCGAACAGCTTTCCAAAACCCACAACGCTATCCGCGCCGTTCGCCAAATCGAAGTCCCCAAAAAAGGCTGGTAATACGAAATCCGCCCATGGCATGACCGAAAAAGTAGGGGCAGCAAGGTGTGGCTAACACTCGGGCACATCGTCTGTGCTGTCGGAAAAACCGTAGGTTTGTACGTAAAAAGGCAAACAAAACGCAAAAAAGCGGAGGTTCGTTGCTCGAACAACTGCTCATACAAAATGCTGTGGTTGTGTGAGCATATCCGTTCGCTGCTCGATGTCCCTATACAGGGGCGGTTCGCGAACCGCCCCTACGCAAACATGGCCTTGCCTCGAAGACGGATGGAACGAAAGAATCGAAGACAAAGCACACGCAAATATGCATAAAAAGACGGAGGATACGACCTCCGTGTAGGGTGTGATGAAAGGTCGGGGCGTATGGCATACGCCCTTGCCCCATTCACGGGGATTTTGATCGCTCTGTACGAGCAGGCAACCCGCGGATTTGGTATGACGCAGTGGAAAAGGGAAAGCGTGAAAAATCAACCCGTTGTAGGGGCGGTTCGGGAACCGCCCGCGCCTGAACCCGTTGTAGGGGCGG
>CAUJFU010000291.1 GCA_963169055.1 Myxococcota bacterium | reverse complement strand
CGCTTCAACGCATTCTCCAAAAATCCTCCCGACAATCCCGAATACTCCAGATCCGCCGCATCCGAATCGTGCATCACCAAGAAGTTCCCACCCTCCAACTTCTCCCCGTGCGTACTCACGAACACAAACACCGCATCTCCCCGCCCTGCGCGCTGCCGCAACCACTTCCCCACCGCTGATTTTACTCTCACCAACGTCGCTTGCTTCCCTACCAACAGCTTGATATCCCGTGACTTTACACCCACCGACTCCAGATATCCCTTCATATCACGCGCATCTTTCTCTGCATACCGCAATGCACGAAACCGCTTGTCCTTGTACGTGTTGATCCCCACCAACACTGCGACCACTTTCCCGCTCGGCTTTTGCGTACCCACGCTCTGCCCATCTCCCACACCCTCCAGCACGATCTCGCCTTTGCTTCGCGCCTCCAGACCCACCACACCACCCGCCAACAGCACCAAGCCCACCAACCACATCAGCTTCTTGCGCACCATACTCTTTCCTCCTTTCCTAGCAACAAACACCATCCTCCCCATACTACGAAAAAACCCTCTCGGCGCAACCCCCTCTTTCTTTCCATGCCGCCTCTTCTCTATCCCAAAACGCATAGCGTTCTTCAAAAAGGCCGTGTTCGCCTCCTCCCAAGCGACCGAGCCGTTCGTTTGGAAAATCTCTGCTCGCTTCGCCAACAATGGGGTCAAGGGGCCATCGGTCCCTTGCGGGGCGTGGGGTGGAACCCCACAAACACAATCACCTCCTCCCTTCACCCTACCTTCATTGCTGCATCATCGCCCGCTGGCTCAACAAACCCACAAGCACAACCCTTTCCTCGCCTTGATCTACCCTCAAAAAAATCCTTGACAGATATCGAAAGCGGTTTACACTACAAACCAAGTTTGCATCACAAACCAGTTTACACGATAAACAGGTTCACATCACAAACCGAGAAATGAGCATGAACGAAAAAGCCCATCCCCCCGAAGAATTAGAGAAAGCGTTAGCGAATGTGCGGATGATCCGTGAAGTGATGGACAAGGTGCGATTGAGCCATCCTGTGCGGGAGATGATGCGTCCGCTGCTGTTGCTTGGCTTATGGTTTATGCCGGTATTTGTGCTGTATGGCGTGGTGTGCCAATGGCTGTGGGATCAACCTGCGACGCAATTTTGGGGGCAGCCGAAAAGTACGTGGATCTGGAGTGCGAGCTTTCTGTTGATCTCGCTTGCGGGTTATGCAAAGTACTATGTCTCGCGTCCAGAAATGAACCGTCATGGGTATGATTATCTTAGTTTTTTGAAACGCATCCTTGTAGGTGATGGATATTTGCGGATCGTATTTGGTGTGTTGGCGTTGTTAGGTGCAAGCATCGCACTGGTCGTCCAAGCGGGCCTAAGCCATCAAATACCGGGGCTTTTTGTGATCGGAACGGGCGCGATCATGTTGATGCTTCCGTTGGCGCTTCCGCTTCCTGAACTCACAGGAACAGGCGTGTTTTTGATCTTTGCAGGGATTTTTTCGTTGTTTGTATTTCCGACGTATCCTTTCTATAAAGTATCGATATTGCTTGGCTTGTTTAATCTGCTTGTTGGGCTGCAAGGATTGAAGATATCTGCTTCATCGCAACCGATTCTGCCAGAAGAATCGAGCGAAAAAAACGCATCAGACAAGATCGAAAAAACGGGTCAATCGCATGGATGATCCAACAAAAATCTTTGCGCTTTCCAAGATATTCCATGAACCAGCGCGTCTTGCGATCATGACGTTGCTTTCGGCGCGTCCTGAAGGTGTTGATTTTAATGAGATGCGCAACACGCTCAAGATGACCAAAGGCAATCTTGTGGTTCACATCTCAAAGCTCGAAGAAGCAGGGTATGTCGAAGTCCTCAAAGAGTTTCTTGACAGACAACCACGCACACTTTACCGCGCAACGACTCTTGGGCGTGAGGATTTTTCTATCTACCTCCGATTGCTCGAAGATATTATCTCGCAAGCGCGCAAATATGCTTAACTTTCGATACGTTCCGACACGTTTCGTATCCGTACATCCAATAATGTTCGCGATGAAATAGAATGAGGAGTGACGCAGTTGATCAAATCCCCCCGTGTTCGGGTACTTCAAGCGGCAGTACTGTTTGTTTGAAAAACCAGTGATCACCCCGCCGATACGGGGTCAAGGGGCGACAGTCTATGGCGGGGTGTGGTACCTCGCCCCACAAAAACGATCCAACCGCGCAACTTCGACAGAAGAGGAAAAGATGCGAAAAAACAGTCGTTGGCTACCCTACTTTGCCGCATTACTCTGCCTGTTTTCGATGACATCGCAAGCACGCGCAGAACTCAAGCTGCGGGGCTATGCTGAATCGCGGTATGCGTACTTGTTTGGAACTGATCTCGCGGGGATCTGTGGCGATTATGCCCCGGGTGGCTCGCTCAACATCTTTTGCAATCCGCAGATGTTGATCAACCGCATCCGACCGAGTATACAGGCCAACTTCACAGAAAAAGCGACGCTGCGTGCGACCTTTAACGTCCTCACCACGCATCTTGGCTTGGATCGCAAGATCGAAAGCATCTGGGATATCTTGACGATCGATCGAGTCTTTCTAGAGCTTCGTACAAAATACATCGACTTTCGCTTAGGCAAGCAATCCTTTGAGTGGGGGCCTGCGGTGATCTGGAATCTGACAGCCCCCTTTAACCAACAGAACTTGTTTGAGCCAAACGCTGAACGCCCGGGTTTATGGGGTCTGAACGCATACATCGCTTATTCTCAAACAGGCGGTTTTCGCTTGGGTGTCATCGCAGAACCCGATATCGCGGTCTCTTCCGAAAAGATATTGGGAGCCAAGACCTTTCTGCGATGGGCGCACACTTTTGGAGAAACCCAAGTCGCGACGACTTTTTTGTGGAGTAGTCACCAAAAACTCTTCACCATCGGCGCGGATATCAAAGGACAGTTGGAGATCGGATTTTGGTCCGAGGCAGCCGTCACAATCCCTTACGAAACGGAGGCTCTTCCCGCAGGCCAAGATCCTCGCCCTGTCAACTTCCAAATCGTGGCTGGCATCGACTACAGCTTCCCCGTCTTGGATCGCCTCGTTCTCGCTTTGCAGTACTACTACAACCACAGCGGAAAGACAAAATCAGACGAGTATCCACTTAATACACCGACAGGAAAAACGCAACTCGACGCTGCAATGAACCTTGTCTACACGGCCTCTCGATCTGCCTCCGTCACCTTGCCCTCGGGTCCGTTCAACCCGGGAAACTTCGCAGGTCTCGGCGTATCCAGCGGCTTCTTGGGTACACATTACCTTTTGCTTACCGCCAATCTCACTTTTCTCGAAGATTACACCATCAGCTTGTTTGCCCTTTCCAATCTGCTCGATCCTTCGGTGATCTTCGGCCCCGGATTTACATGGAACTTTCTGTCTAACTTTACGCTGTCCGTGACGGCGTATTTTTCTCTTGGCCCAGCCAACGCAGAATTCGCTGCCACCACGCGCACCGTGACGGTCAGTGAAAATGGTGTCAATACGCAAAAAAATGTCCGCATTCAACCACTTGCAACGGCTCTTGCGCAATTCAAATATAATTTCTGAGTGGTTCTGTGTTTGTGGGGTTCCACCCCACGCCCCGCAAGGGAGCTTTGCCCCCTTGACCCCGCGTTTGGCGAAAAGATCGTGAGCTTTTCAAGCATACGACTCCATCGCTTGAAATGATGCGAACACGTCTTTTTGGAAAGGGTATGATATAAAATCCACCTATTGTATGATCGTAAAGGTGTAGGGGCAGCCCCCTGTGGCTGCCCTATTACAGAACGGTTATAGTAAACGATGCTTCTGTTTCGAGCAGACTTTTCTCAGATCTCATACGAGATGACTTTTTACATAGACAATCCAACGGAGGTGCAACGTGCAACTGGCCGCCTATTGTGAAGATGTTAGCCGAATCTTTCGACCGGGAAGCAACGAAGTCCGTGCGCTTGACGGCGTGACATTCCGACTTCATCGCGGAGAGATGGCTGCTGTGGCAGGTCCATCAGGATCGGGAAAGACCACGCTGCTCAACATGATCGGATGCCTTGATCGGCCTGATCAAGGCAAAGTCTTTTTGGATGGTGAAGATATCTCGCACAAAAGCAAACATCAACTCGCGCAGATCCGCAACGAAAAAATCGGATTTATCTTTCAGTCTTTTCACTTGATCCCCGTCTTGACGGTGTTTGAGAATGTCGAATTCGCTCTCCAGATCCAAGGCAAGCTTTCGGTGGATGGACGCAAAGATCGCGTGATGCCTGTTCTTGAGGCCCTTGGCATCGCCCAATTGGCCAGCCGCAAACCAAGCGAGATCTCAGGCGGTCAACAACAACGGGTCGCCATCGCACGCGCTCTTGTCAAAAAGCCTGTTTTGATTCTTGCAGATGAACCGACAGCAAACCTCGACTCTAAGACGGCTCTTTCTATTATTGAACTGATGGTTAAGCTTCATCAAGAAGAAGGCACGACGTTTCTTTTTTCGACACACGATCCGATGGTGATGGACACCGCCCCTCGCCTTGTTCACCTGCGCGACGGAAAGATCGTCAGCGACAGCGGCGAGCAGATGAACAAAAACCAACCCAAAGAAACGGAGGCGGGAGATGTTTCTGCTTAAACTTGCGACGCTCAATATCTTCCGCAATACCAAACGTTCGATCCTGACGATGACCACCGTTTTTGTCGGCGTCTTCGGCTTTATCATGGCCTCGGGGATGGTCAACGGCGTCGAGCAAACGTATGTGCGCATCGAGATCGACACCGAAACCGCCCACTTGCGCGTGATGCACAAGCGCTATCTTAGCGAAGAAGAAAACTTCCCGCTCGATCTGATCTTGCCTCAGCAACGGGCGGTTCACTCCGTGATCAAAAAAGGCTGGCCCACAGCCTTGGTGGTGCCACGAATCATCTTTTCTGCGCAGCTTGGCGATGGAGAACAAGCCCTTGGTGCAAGGGGGGTGGCGATCGACTCCGCTCTTGCCGAAAAAGCGTTCTCATTAAGTCGTTATAGCTCTTCAAAAAAACCGCTTCCAGAAACAGGCAAATGGATTTTTGTTGGATCGATTATTGCGAAAAGTTTCAAGAAAAAAATCGGCGATACACTTACCATTGAGAGCCGAACTCGCGACGGTTCGATGAATGCGGACGATTATCAGATCGCGGGTGTGATCTCCACAGGAAACATGATTATTGACGGGGGTAGCTTTTACATCCCTCTCAAAAGTGCGCGTGATCTCTTGCGTATGCCCACAGGTCTTACAGATGTTGTTGTCAAGCTACCCAAAAAACAAGACGCCTTACTCGTATCGACTCGGCTACAAAAGCAATTCGGCGCAGTCCAAGCGCAAACATGGCAAGACAAGACCCGCACGATCTTTGAACTCAACAAGATACGCCGCCAGATGTTCAACGTCCTGATCAGTATCATCTTGATCGTCGCCGCCGCAGGGATGGCCAATACCGTCTTGATGAGCGCCTTTGAACGCAAGGGTGAGATCGGGATGATGATGGCACTTGGGATGCCAGAAGGTCGGATTGTTCGATTGTTTACGGCAGAGGCCGGCATGTTGGGCTTGATCGGTAGCGTCTTCGGAGCGCTCTGTGGCGGAAGTTGGGCGTATTACCTCCAAGTGTACGGTTGGGATATCTCCGCGATGGTCGAGAAAACATACGGTGCAACAGGCCAAACAACGGGTCTTTCTGTCGCCTCTTTTATCTTTTTCGACATCTCTTTTTCTACGATCCTCATGGGCATCTTTCTTGGAGTATTCGTCTCTCTTCTCGCTTCGCTGTGGCCGGCTTGGCGTACCACCCGCTTTGACCCACGCGAAGTCCTCGCAAGGAGCTAATCATGGGCATCACGATCAAACTTGGACTCAAAAACATCGGGCGCAACCGCACCCGCTCTTTTCTCACCATCATCGCCGTCGTCTTTTGCTCAGGTGGAATCACCCTGTATAGCGTGATGTTCGAAGGCTCGATGGATATGTTCTTGCGCGGATTTACCAGTCAAACGGGCCACGTTCGTCTGCTCCACCCCAAACTTGAAAAAGAAGAACGCCTTGGTGCAGGTCGCTACTTTCTTACAAATATACAAGCGCTTCAAACACAACTGAACGATCTTCCAGGCGTCACCGCCATCGCGCCACGCATCAGTCTTGGTGCATTTTTGACGAAAGATAAAAAAGAAGATATCCAAGCACATATTCTCTCTTCACAAAGCAAACTGACCCTTTCCGAAGGCGTGCTGCCCACCCAACACGATCAAGAAGTCCTGATCGATGCCTCCCTTGCCAAACGCCTCAAGTTTGAAGTGGGCGAATCCATCGAGATCATCTCTCGACAAGCAGGAACATCACAACGTCAAAACCTCTTCATCACGGGATTTGTCAAAAACACCTCTCCGACTCAAACACCCGCCATCTACGCACACTCCCAAGCCCTCCAACCTTTCCTCAAAAACTCCCCTGCTGCATCGACAGCTTCTGCGCTTGCTCTTTCGTTGGTCTACTCCAAACAAGCCCCCGCTCAAGGCACAGGCATCGTCCCTGCCGCCGAAAGCCAAGGCATCCAGCTTCATAAAAAGATCGGCGCTGGAAAGATGCTCGCCCCCGACGGAAAACAGATCCTTCTTGGAAAAGATCTTGCCGAACGGCTGGGAGCCAAGGTCGGCGAAAAGATCACCTTGATGGGAAAAAAAGCGGAAGAAGGCGGGATATCGATGATGACACTCCAGATCGTCGGGATCTTTAGCTTGGGCAATGGCGCACAGGACAAGATGTTTTACGTCAACTTGCCCACCGCACAATACTTCCTTGATATCCCAGATCAAGCCACTTACCTGCTTCTTTTTGGCCAAGGCATCTGGAGTTCCACCGCCATCGCTACTGCCGTCAAGAAGCGCAAACTCCCGCCCCAAGTGACGATCCAGCGCTGGCAAGATACCACCTTCGGAGCCACCATGCTTCCGTTGGCTCAGGTGATGCTCTTTGTCCTTGGAGGATTGATCGTCTTTATCGGTGGGATCGGCCTTCTCAACACTTTGATGATGTCTGTTCTCGAACGCAAAAATGAGATCGGCATCATGATGGCGCTTGGCCTATCGCCTCGACATATCGGCGGGATCTTTCTCTTTGAAGGCGTACTCTTCGGTGTGATCGGGGCCATTCTCGGCGTCATACTCGCCGTGATCGCTTCGATCCCTCTGATCACCAAAGGCTTGTCTTTTGGCTCAGCCGCTTCACAGCTTCCTATCCCGATCGAGGAGTCTTTCAAAGGAGTGCTTACACCTACAGGCATCATCGTTGGTTTGCTTGTGGGTATCCTCTCGACCGTCGTCGGGGCGCTTTGGCCTTCTTACAAAGCCTCTCAAACGGATCCAATCGAAGCCTTACGAAAATCTTAATCTTTTTGTAATAGGACTTACCCAGCCGACAAAAAAACCCGCGTTCGCGCCACCCCAAGCGGAACCTTTGTTGGTTTGAAAAACATCTGTTCGCCCCGCCAATACGGGGTCAAGGGGCCACAGGTCCCTTGCGGGGCGTGGGGCAGCGCCCCAAAAACCCCGAGACGTCGAAGTCCAATACAAACACGATGCAAAACAATCCCCCGCCACTCAAGAAAGGGCCTTTCAGATGCAATCACACCACACCCAACGATACGTTACAGCGCGTGCCACAAAAACCGCCTTCGTTGCGATGCTCGGCACGGCGGCACTTTTTCTCTCACTTGCCCCCACCTACGCCCAAGACAAGATCACTCCCGAAGAAATCATCCGACGCATGGACAAAAATCACGTCTTTGAGAGCCGAGAATCTTATACGATTATGCGGATTCATCGCTATGGCCGCACTCGTGAAAGCCACATGCGCAGCTATTCCAAAGGCGAAGATTCTTCCTACACCGAGTTTTTGTCGCCTGCTCGTGACAAAGGTATCAAGTATCTCAAGCTGCGCAACAACCTTTGGATGTATATGCCTTCGGCTGAAAAAGTCCTCAAGATCTCAGGCCATATGCTCCGACAGTCGATGATGGGCAGCGATTTTTCTTACGAGGATATGCTTGATTCCACCGCATTGCGCGACCGCTACAACAAAGAACTCGTGGGCGAAGAAGCGGTCAACGGGCAGCTTTGTTATGTGCTCAAACTTACGCAAAAAAACCCGGGCGAAACCTACCCCACTCGCAAAGTCTGGATCCACAAAACCCAATTCGTCACCCTCAAATCCGAACTCTTCGCTGTTTCTGGACGCCTACTCAAGGTCATGATGCTCAGCAACGTCAAACAGTACGGCGAGCGCTACTATCCCACCGTTGTACGCATGGAAAACAAGCTGCGACGCGGCACATGGACCGAAGTCACCATGAAAACCATCAAGTTCAAAGTCCAACTCCCCGAACAGATCTTCTCTCTGCGCAACCTCCAGCGCGACTAGCCCCCCCATCCCTCCGTGACATCGACCCCAAGAAGGCGGGCCTGATCGTGGTGCGCATCCTCCCCCCGATTCTTCCGTGACGTCGGCCTCGAGCCGCTCAACCAACCATCCGCATCGATGCGATGAATGCTTGTACGAAATCCGCCCACGGTGTAAGCACAAAATGTAGAAGCATCCCCCTGTGGCTGCCCGACCATCGGGCGTCTACGGTGGATCGCACTGGCCCTTTGATCACACTTTTCCGGGTATCGTATTACGCCTTTGCGGCCTTGCGTTTTTGGTATCTTTCCACCAAAGGCGGGATGCTCAAAACCAAGATCGCTGCGATGATTAGGCCCGCTCCTGCGAGCTTGTAAGGACTCGGTGCTGGCGCGTTAAAAAACCACGTCAGCAACGCGCTCGCCAACACACCGGCCAAGATGCTCGACGAGCGATTGACAGGTACACAAAAGGTATTTTCTTGTTTGTTGAGCAATATCAGGCCACCAAAGATCCCCGTCCCTTGGGAGAAAAGCCCGATCAAAAGCACACCCACCAACACGATCCCTCCGTCAAACAATGAGAACCCTTGCGCCAACTCCCGCCCCAGCGAACCCCACCCCAAAGCCGCCAACGCCACCACAAACGCCATAATCGCCGATACGCCGACGATCTGTTCTTCTGCGAAAAATTGCCATTGTTTGGACGAATCATCCGACTTTGCCATCGAACTCATCAAGCGCAAGCGCACAAAATAAGCAGCCAGATACAAAGAGATATCGACCACCACCGCTGTATTCAACACCGTACTACCACCGGGTTCCCAAAACGCCACCACCAGCGCCAAAAAGCTCAGAAACAGCCCCACCCACGAAAACCACCGCGCTTTCCGACCGCTCAACATGTCCACCGCAGGCGCGATCATCAACACACCACCGCGCATCAACAACATCGCAAACACGATGCTGATCCCTTTGAATGTGTAAGCCAACGTCGTGGTTGCGATGATCGTTGCAGTACAAAGTCCTGACAAAAACGTCCCTTTTGAGGGGCGCGGGATCGACAACGGGCCGATCTTGAATTGGTGGGCATAGCGCCAAAGCCCCGTCGCATACAAAAAGATCACCATCCCCACCGCCGAGACCATCAGACTCAACGGAAGCAAACGCGCCCCATCCATCGGGCCATTCGTCCCCCACCACAACCCCCGCGAGATCGCTCTGGCGATCAAGCTATACGGCACATAACACGCAAAATAACCAAAAGCGAACCACCAGATCGAAGCGTTCGCGATGCGATCCGCCGTACTGCTTGGCACATAACCTTTGCTTTCGTCTTGCATCTATTTTATGCTCCATCCTCTCAGGATAGCCCGTGTTTCGTCAGCTTGCACCTATCCTGCTATGCCAAAAGCTGGATCACTAAGCCTAAACCAACTTCCTCTCGCACACAACTTCTTTCTTCCCCCGCAAAGCCCCCAAAGGAGACTTCATGAAATACTTACACACCATGCTCCGCGTCACAAACCTCGATCAATCGCTCGACTTCTTTTGCAACAAGCTTGGCATGGTCGAGATCCGCCGCAACGACTATGAAAAAGGCCGCTTTACACTCGTTTTCCTCGCATCTCCCGACGACGCCGAACAAGCCCGCATCACACAATCCCCCACGATCGAACTCACCTACAATTGGGATCCCGAAGTCTACACGGGCGGACGCAACTTCGGCCATCTCGCCTTTGCCGTCGACGATATCTACGCCACCTGCCAAAAGCTCCAAGACAGCGGCCTGATCATCCATCGCCCTCCACGCGACGGTCGCATGGCCTTCATCCGCACTCCCGACAATATCTCCATCGAACTACTCCAAAAAGGCGAAGCTCTCGAACCTGCGGAACCTTGGCTCTCCATGCCCAACACAGGCACTTGGTGATCCCCGCTCTGCTCCACCCGTCCCAACAGGCAGATCCACGATCCGACCGAGCATAGGCAGCCCCACGATCCGACCGAGCATAGGCGATCCACAGACACCACCCGCCACGCCCCATCCCCCCATCCCAACGGAGTATCTGATTCCCCGCTTTGAAGGCGACACCCACGAGACCCTCATCCTTAACGTTCCCCGCGAACAAGCTCTCGCGGCCTTTTGTAATCCCAAGATAATCGCCCGCTACACGGGGCAGATGGCCTCTTACAAGATCCTTGACGATCACACCATCCATTTTCACGTCCAGCCCCAATCCTCTCACGGCGTCGTATTCCAAGCTGACTACATCTGCCGCTACGACGTCGACTCCCAAGGCGTTCTGACTTGGCGTTCCACCACAGCAAACAATATCTCCGTCGCTGGAGAAGCCCGATTCATCGCCATCTCCACCACACAAACCCGACTCGAATACAAACAGTCCCTTGCCATGGACATGACCGTCAATCGCCTACTCGCCGCACTCATCGCCCCTCTGATCAAAAAAGGCATCCGCGATGGTGTCCTCGATTACCTCAAACGCATGAAACAAGCTCTCGAATCCCCCTAACCACCGCCTGTTTCTTCCACATCCCCTCAAGCATCCGCCTTTTTCCTTTACATCCCCCAAACCACCACCTGTTTCCTTTACATCCCCTCAAGCATCCGCCTGTTTCCTTTACATCACCCCAAGCATCCGCCTTTTTCCTCCATCTCTCTCAAGCAAACTCTTTGGGTACGATCCATCGGCGCAAAAACACCAACAGCACAGGCGCGCTCAACGTTGTCAAACCGATCACCAACCACATCATCGCTGCATTTCGCGGCCCTTCTTCGGGACAATACGCGGCCAACAAATACCCCGACAAGATCCCTGCGGGCAGCTTGGCCAGCACCCAAGGCAAGCCACTCATCGCCATATAAGTGCTTTCTTCTCCTTTTGGCGCGATCGCTGCGGTGTACTCGTACAGCTTTGGCCCCCACAGCGCCTCACCGATCGACAACATCACATAAAACAAGATCACTGGCACATACACAGGGTGTATTCCCAAAGATTTCGCAATAGGCGCGTAGTGCTGTGCATCAATCGCCAAAAAGAAAGGAGACAGTGCAGAGATAAAACCACCGACAATTAAAACAGAAAAAGTGCGAAATCTCGCTGTATAAACAGCCATCAAAGGCGGCAAGACCATCATCATAAAACCGTTAATCGAATACGTCTTTCCGATAGCAGCCATCGGCCCGATCTCTCGCAACATGAACTTCGGCATCGTGATGTGTACGTGCGTAAAGAGCAATTTGATAACAGACATCAACACGATTAAGATCATAAACATCCAAAAAACCTTGTGCGACATCGACGCCCACAACAAACGCAACGGATTCTTTCGCTCTTTCTGATCCCGCTGCGTCGCTTCCACATCTTCCTCTGCGTAGATGCCTTGGCGCACAAACAAGACGATCGCCAACAACCCCAACAACGTCGTCACAAAGCCGAACAAAAACACCAATTGATAGCTACTGAATTCATACCCCCACAGCCGCAAGACGTATGGCGTCACATCATGCCCGCTCTTCATCACGATCTTGCCCTTCGGTACGCCGCCCATGCTGCGCACGATCCATGTAAGCTGATCCAACGCGATCCCCGCCACCAACGCCCCCACGTTCATCAAAGCATAAAAAATCGCAAACGCCAGACCTCGGCTACGTGCCGTTGTGTACTGCTTGATCGCCGCCGACTTGATCGGGATCAGCAGAGGCATCCCGAGCGCCAACAACGGCAGCGAAAACAACACCGTCGCGTAAAAGGACGGGGCCACACCAAACAAAAACCGCCCCACCACACACGCCAATAACCCCAACAGCAACGAGCGCTTGATGCCGATCACATCGCACAACGCTCCCGCCAAAAAGATCAAGATCCCGTACCCCAGCGACCAATAACCAAATAGCTTCCCCGCCTCCACATCGTTTAAGCCCAAGTGTTGGCTGAAATACAACACCATCACCATCATCGACGTAAAATAAGCCAGCGACTCCATCAGCTTCGCGAAATAAACGACCCACAACTCTCGTACAGAGGACTGCATCAACAGACGATACTCGTTCAAAAAATGAAGTATTTTTTCCATCGACTCTCTCGCTCCTTTCTTATCCTCGCCAAACTGACGCGGTTGGACAAAAACCCCCGTGTTCACGACACTTCAAGCGGCAGCGTTGCCTGTTTGGAAAACCATCGCTCACCCCGCCAATACGGGGTCAAGGGGGCCGAGACCCCTTGTGGGGCGTGGGGCAAAGCCCCACAAAAACATATCCGAAAACATACCCGTTCACATCATCCCCTTCCGAACTTTTCCCCACAAAAACATCCCACTGCGCTGCGAATCTCCCCCAAAAACACGATCCTTCAAATTACATCGTTCCCTTCACGGCTTGGGATCGCATGACCAAGCAAGGCCCGCACAAAAAACACCACCACACTCAACGTACCCCATCCCAACCCCACCACCACACCCGCATCCACGATCCCCCGCCAAGGTTGCGCGATCTGCCGAATCGTGATCACCAACCCCACCACCAGCCCCACGATCACCCACGACACGATCAGCCGCTTTCGACGCGCAGACAACAGCGCCATGCACACCGCCGGCGCAAGCAACACCTGCCACCAACGCCCTCCCTGCGCCAACAAAAATCCGCGCTCCACCACCATCGGACTAAACGAACGCTGAAACCCCCGATAGCCCTCCATATACGCATTGGCCACCACCCAGAGCACCCACACCAACCAATGCCACCCACCCATCTCTCCGCCGCGCACCGCAGCCCACGCATAGCCGCTCAAACGCCACAACGCATCCACCAAGATCACCACCACCCCCAGCACACCCCAACACAACGCCAACCAACCCACCAAACTCCCCACTCGCGGGGGATGAAATTGTCGCATCCGCGCCCATCTCCTTCTTTTCGCAACCTACAAATGACTCGCCACCGAGCGCACAGGATGCTAACATACGCCCGCAACACCAACAAGCACAACTCGCGGATATCTCGCTCTCCGACCGCTTCCTTGCTTCATCACGAAACCACCGCTATTTCAATCAAACCGAACCAACGGCTCTTTCAACGCCACGACAAAAACGATGACCTTTCAACGCATCCTCACCAGCGGACCCATCGAAAAAAACATCCACCAGCTTTGGCAACGCTATCAATCCCAACCGATCCGCCGACCTCGCCATCTATGGCGATTGTTTCGGCTCCACCGCGAATTTGACCTCTCTCCACCCGATCTTTCTTCGTGGCGATGGAACTTCCCACGCGGCCAGATCCCCAACTGCTCGGCGTGTACCGATAACTGTTGCAAAGGACCCCACAACACCGTTCTTTTGCGCCTTGTCGATGTCGCTCGCTTTGTCGATCGCGGATGGACCGATCGCATCACTCTCCAAAAACCCACCTTCCCCCCCGAAGTCCTCGCACAAAAGCCCATGCTTCAAGCCACCCTACAATCCTTCCATTGGCGGATCTTCCCGATACTCAAGCAAGATCCACCTACGCAAAATTGTACTTTTCTCGACTCCGCTGGCCGTTGCTCGATCCACCCCGATCGACCTTGGATCTGCCGCGTCTTTCCTTACCATCTTGACTTTGATCAACATGCCGTATCATGGAGCGAACGTTGTCGATGGCCCCAACAGACCGCCACAAACGCCCCACAAACCAAAGAACTCGAACACGCTGTGTTTCACAGCTTCTTTACAGAAAAGATCCGCGACCTGATCCTCATCACCGTTTACCGCGAAGAGATCGCCGCTTCTCCCCTTGCCCCTTTTCTCGATCTCTCCGCCCTCTCAAACCTCTAATCCCTTGGAGCCCATCGATATGCGCAGCCAAGATGAGATGACCGCCTTCGTCAAAGTCGTTGAACTCGCCAGTTTTACCGCCGCCGCAGAGCATCTCCAAGTCCCCAAATCCACCCTCAGCCGATGGATATCTCGCCTCGAAGAGCGCCTCGGCGCACAACTCATCACCCGAACCACCCGCTCAATCTACCTTACCGAACTCGGACAAGCCTACTACAGCCGCTGCCGACAGATCATCTCCTCGATCGAAGAAGCCGAAGAATCCATCCGCGAGATGAACGAATCTCCCCGTGGCACCTTGCGTATCACCCTGCCCTCCTCCAAACAAGGCTCACCCTTCACCCAGATGCTGCTTCAATTCCTCGGTGCTTACCCTGACGTGACCCTTGAGATCCTTACCACCACCCGCTACGTCAACATGGTCGAAGAAGGCTTCGATATCGCCATCCGCGCTGGAAACCTCGAAGACTCCTCCCTTGTCGCCAAAAAAGTCTTCGACGTCCAACAACACGTCGTCGCCAGCCCCGCTTACTTCGAAAAACACGGAACTCCCGCCTCTCCCGATGATCTCCTTCATCACAAATGCCTCTACCACGGCGTCCACAGCGAACAAGCCCAATGGATCACTCGACAAGGCCGCCCCATCCCCATCCGACCGCACTTTTGCTCCAACGATGTCGAACTCCTTCACGAAGCCGCCCTCCAAGGCTACGGACTCGCCCTCCTCCCGGGCGTACTCACCGCAGACGATCTCCTCCAAAAACGCCTACTCCCCGCTCTACAAGACCATATCACGGGGCAAACAGGACTCTTCATCCTCTACCCACCCAATCGCTATCTCTCTCAAAAAGTTCGCGTTTTCGTGGACTTTTGCACCCAACATCTCCGAAAACACTACCAACAGCTCTTTGAAAAAACATAACATCAGCCAAGAACAACCGAACGAAAGGATAACACGATGCCCAACGAACTCCCGATCCGCCGTGTTGCCGTGGCGGGCGCAACAGGAAACGCTGGCAAAGAGATCTTGCGCGCCGCCAAACAGCGCGGCCTCTTCGTTCGCGCTCTTGTCCGCTCACCGCACAAACTTCAAGAAGCGCAGGACTTTTGCGACGAGATCCACACCGTCGAGATCACGGATCCTGCGTCTTTGCAAGGTTCGCTCGAAGGTGTCGATGCTTTGATCTCAGCCGTCGGCAAAACCTTTCAACGAGACACCACCCCACGCTATCTTGTCGATGTCACCGCAAACAAGAACCTCTTCGCCGAGGCCAAACGCTCAAACCTCCGATGTGTCGCCCTTTTAAGCGTATTTTTGGCCAATACAACCCATCCTGTCGCACTTTTGCGCTACAAAGGCGAAGCCGAAGAAGCTCTCAAACAAACGGGCCTGCCTTATCTGATCGTCCAACCAAGCGGCTTTTTCTCTGATATGTGGGAAGTCTTTCGGATGTGCGAGCGAGGGGTCTTTTGGTCAGTCGGTGATGGAACGGCCCTCTTTAACCCCGTCTCTCTTGTCGATCTCGCCGACTTTCTCGTCGACCGTCTACTCGATCCTTCCGCTCACAACCACACCTATCCTGTCGGCGGCCCTGATATCTTCCCCATGCGCGACCTCGCCAAGATCGCCGCCAAAGTCCTAAAAAAACCTGTGCGTGTCCGCCAACTTCCACTCTGGCTGTGCCGCCTGTTTGTCTCTCTTTCCCGACTTGCCGGACGCAACGCATGGGAACTCGCGCAGTTTTTTGTCGGAACCGTCGATTACATCCAAGCCCACGGAAACGATGGTTCCACCCCACCCATCGGCACCCACCACCTCGAAGACTACTTCCGCCAACGTTATCTCAAACAGGAATTACGCGATTGAATGGTTTTGTGGGGCGCGGCCCCACGCCCCTGACCCCGTGTTGGGCGAAAAGATCACAGCTTTTCAAACAAACGACACTCTCGCTTGGACGGGCGTGAACACGGGTTTTTTGGAGCCAACTGCGTGACACCTATCGAAGGAAAAATCCCTTGAAACCGATACCCATGCCCTCTTTTTTGCGTGAAGTGTTCGGCGAAACACAGCGCCCACTGGATCTTTTTCTTGTTCTTATCTCTGCTTTTTCGTTTAATCTTCTTCTACTTTTTTCTCACCCATTTTTACGTCCGTCTTGGTATTCGTGGAAAATCGTTCTCTCTCACTTGCTGATCTTTGATATCGCAGCAGGCGCTATCGCCAACCTCACCCACTCCACCAACGAGCACTATCAAGCCCGTCCTTCGTTGCGTTATGCCTTTTATGCCGTCCATATCCATCTCATCATCCTTTTTCTCCTGCTCGATCAGTCTATCCCCAAAGCCTGCCTGATCACCGCGCTCACCGTCGCAGCCTCTCTACTTGTGAACGCCTTCAAAGGCCATCCCTCCCAACGCATCCTCGCAGCAAGCCTCGTTGTACTCGGTAGTTCCGCGATCGCTCTCTTCCTCGCCCTTCCCTCTTTTGTACTTCTCCCCTCCGTCTTGTTCGTCGTCAAGCTCACCTTTAGCTTTTCTGTCCACCACGCCGCCATTACTACGCACAACTCCCCATAGGACTTACGCAGTCGCCAAAAAAAGCCGTGTTCGCGACACTTCAAGCGACATCGCCGTCCGTCTGGAAAACCTGTGATCTCTTCGCCGATACGGGGTCAAGGGAGCCGCGCTCCCTTGTGGGGTGTGGGGTGAAACCCCATAAAAACCATCCGACTGTGTGAGTCCTATCCCCATAACGACTCATCACCCACCATAACGACCGATCACCCGCCCATACCGATCTTACAGGGACACAAAACGAAGCGATCACGGCAACGAGATAGACACCTCGTATTCGATCCGACAAGCACCGCTTTCAACCTCTAATTGTCCGAAAAACAAGCAAGCATTCGTAAACGAACCTTTGACAAGGCCATCTCCGTTTCGGCTATTGGCGGTAAATGGCGATCGTAGCCCTGACCAAGCACCTTCGAGAGGCCATGTGACGGGCAAAGGCGAATTGGGCTTGGAGCCAAACTCCAGCTTGATCTGCCCTGCGTTGAGGCTCACAAAGAGACCGAGCCTTGTACCCACCGCCAAGGCCGTTGTGGCACACGATGCGGCTCCACTTTTGACTCGACCGCTTTGGATCGCGGCTTTGTAGGCTCCTTTGGGTTCGGTCAATGCACAAGCAGGCGGCATACATCCCGCATCGCTCATCTCGACGACCTCACACCGATAACTCGTGCGGCAATCCTTGTTTTCTTTGCAACGCTTTAAGCAAGCTCCCGATGCCGCGCCCGGAACATAACAAACAGCATCGGGCGGACAAGCATCCCCCCCCACAAAGCAAGCCTTCGTACAATACCCGCCCGGGGGTCCACTCCCAGAGTCCGATGGGAAGGGAAACATCGGTAGTTCACCTTCTTTCATGCAACGCATGGGAACTCCTCCACAATCCGCATCACTTCGGCATGGATCGCCGATCTTTGGACTGATTGCTTCGGGTGGATTCTCTTGTGGCTCGGGGAGAGTTTCTTCTCCTTCGGGGAATTGTTCTTTCGATTCGGGCTGCACCTCGATCGTCTCCACGACGACTTCTTGCTCAGGCCCCGCTTCCACCGCCTTTTCGGATGCTTCCATCGCTGCCTCTGCGCTCGGCTCGCTCTCTATTTGTGCGGCATCCCCTACAGCTTCGGCTTTTTCGATGCTCCCTTCTACTGTAGTCACTTCTTTTTCGTCGCTCGGCAGCACGTTCACACACTGGCAATGACTCACGCCCAACGCCAAGCCGATCAACACCCCAAACATCCATCCGTGGATTCCTTGCCTTGCCCCACGACGCAAGCCCAGCCCTTCCATCGATCCAACTCTCCCTTCTTCCTCTGCCTCTGTTTTGGCGACGCCGCATGATGCACCTTGAAATGCAACGCCCTGTCTGCTAGGGTCGCGTCTGCCCAAACAGGACGCGCAGGCCCACAACCTCCAATCGCTTTCACAAGCACTTGCCTTCGAGAGATCATGCGTACCTTTTTTCACATCGCATTGACCCAACCCAACCCACGATGGTCTGCCTTTTTCTCCAAACACCCTTTTCGAGAAGGCTTTTTCTCCATGATCAAAAAAGCTATCGGATTCCTCTGCTTTTTGGGCCTTTTTGGCCTCATCAAGCCTTGGCCATCAGCCCATGCCCAAACCTGCAAATGCGCCAGCAGCGACATCGAAGTCTTCCCTGCCGTCGGACAAGTCGTCCCCCGAAATACGCAGATCTGGGTACGCCTCCCCGCCGTAAGCGCACGCCTGACTTATGGAAAATACCCAGACTTCCAAAATTACCCCACCCTTTGGGCTTCTTCCTATGTCACTCAATTGCTCCGCCTTGACCTGATGCACAAAGGCCAGATCGTCAATACACCCCGATTTGACTTGCTTTCAGGACAGTGGCGAATGCTTAACCTCCGCCCCACTAAGCCGCTCGATGCTGGGCAAACCTACCAGATCCGCCTCAGCGTGGGAGTATGGAGCGCCATCATCGGAAACTTCCGCACCACCAACGAGATCGCCAACGTCACCCCTCCCAAGCCCATCCTCAAAAACGCCCGCTACCTCTGGGAACGTCAAGTCGCAGGATTCTGCCTTTCTCCTACACCTTACGCCATCCTCGAACTTGACAAGCTCCCACCCAACGACACCGCCCCTCTTCTCGGCGTCTGGGTTGCCGATCCAAACGGCAACATCAACACCGCCGCCCCTCCCAACTTGATCCTATCTTCCCAACAAAAAAAGCACTTCCTTGGAAGACCCGTCCAATGTTCCGAAAATAACTTGCCTTTTCCTCTCCAAAAAACCATGAAGCTTGGACTCCGTTTGGGCCATGTCACCGGCACATGGGGCCCCGTCGAAGAGATCACCCTTGCCAAAGGCACGTTTTTACATCCGTGGACTTGGTCGCCCAATGGCCGCGTCTCCTTCTGGGTCATCTTGGCCTTTTTGATCTTCCTACTCGATCTTGTTCGGGTATGGCTGTTCCAACGCATCTCCAACGACAAGCTTGAGAACTACCTCGCCAACAACAAGTCTATCGAAGGAGACTCGGCTTGGATCGGTCTCCGTCGCATGGTGCAAAGCGAAAAACTCTATCGCCTCGGAAGTACTCTCCTTGGAACGCTCCATCTTCTTCTTGTCGCCTTCGGATTTTATGTATTTTTCCGTAGTCTTTCGCACTTCGCAGGCACTCAAACAGCTCTCGCCCAACTCAACTTGACCTTCTATCCGATCGCATCCGCCCTCTTCCTACACTGGCTTGTCACGCTTGCTTATATCCTGCGCATCCGCATCAAGCGCAAAAAGATCGCTCACCTGCCCATCGCCGCTGGATTCAAAAAACCCAGCGAGGAACTCTTGAAAGGCTGGAGATAGCGCGCAACCATCCCCACAAACCACCTATCTTTCCTCGCGCTCCTCCCAAACCGCCGAACGGCCCGAACCCACAGCGCGAGTATCACAGGAGAAGCCCAAGATGGCTGCCGAATATCACATCATCGTCGTCGATCCTCGTGGCCGACAAATGGAATATCCCCTGCGAGGCGAACTTCTGATCGGTCGCTCCCCTCAAAACCACGTCGTCCTTGACGATCCAAACCTTGCTCCACAGCACCTTAGCATCGGCAGCGACGGGAAAAGCTGCTGGTTTCGTGCAGGGGATCAGGCCGGAAATATCAACGTCAACGGCGACTTTTCACGCGAAGGTTGGCTCCACGGCGGCGAGCAGATCACCCTCGGACAATACCGCCTTTCTCTCAAAGCACCCGAGATCGACGCTCCCCCCGATCTCGGCGACTTTAGCTTCAATATGCCTGAACACACCGATGATCTCGCCGATGCTGCGGCCTTTCTCGATCAGCCCGTTGATGCGGCCCCCTCCGACGTCCCCAAACAAAAACGCGGAGGAAATGTCCTTTGGCTCGCTTACGCCGTCGCCCTGTACGTCTTGGCGAGTATCGTCTTGGCTTTTGGCGGCATCACCCTCTCGCAGCGAATGTTCGGAAAACCCGATATCCTCGAACAGCGCGAAGACGCGATGATCCGCGCCATGAACCAGATGCTCAAAGGCCGCACCCTCCTCATCCAACAAAACTGGCAAGCCGCTTCTATCGCCCTGCGCGAAGCCGAGTCCCTCACCCCCGAAGGCAGCCCCCTACTCAAAGTCATGGCCACCCATCTCACCCGCGCCAACAACGAATGGGAATCCCTTTCCGCCTACCAACGCGCCAAAGCTCTTTACTTCAAAGAAAACAAAGGCGCAGCGGCCCTCGGCTTGCTCAACAAGATCCCCAACGATCGACACATCTACAACGACGCTCGCAAACTTTACCAAGATATCTATGACAAAAATATCAAACAACTCCTCACCAACGCCCGCGCTGGACTCGATGCCAAGGACGCTGACAAAGCACGCAACAATATCGCCGAAGCCCTCGGCTATGACGGCGATCTCGCAGAAGCCATCCCGCTCCAACAAGAACTCGAAAAACTCGAAACCGCCACTCCCGAAGGCCGCGCACGACTCGCCGCAGAACGTGCCAAATTCCAAAAAGGCATCGGCCTCTTTCGCAACGGAAACAGCAACGGTGCGCTTGCCTTTTTTGAAAACCTCTCCAAAACCTCCACAGGTCTCACCCGCCGCAAGGCCCTACGCTACATCAGCAGCATCAAAAACTTCAAAACCATCCTCGCCCAAGGCCAACAAGCCCTCAGCAGCGGAAGCAACGCCCAAGCCATCACGCTTCTCACCAAAGCCCGACAGATGGACGAATCTCTCGGAGGCGGAAACCGCGACAAATACATGGGCCGCCTCGGAATCGCATACTACAAACGTGGAAAAAGCAACTTCGCAAGCAAGAAGTATGCGGATGCTTATCGCGACTACCAACGCTCCCTCACCTTTTCAAACAACGCCGCTGCCAAAGCCGGCCTCGCCAGCGTCCGCGCCACAGCCGCCAGCCTAATCAAACAAGCCAAGCTGCTCAAAGATGTCGATGATGCCGAGGCCAGACGCCTCCTTGGACAAGTCATGCAGATCCTCCCCTCTAGCGAACCCCTCCATTCCACCGCTCGCAGCCTCCGACGTTAACGCGCTCCGTAACGCCGAATACTCCTCTCACACCACCTCCGACGCGCCCCTCCCGGCCACTCCTTTGCCCCATCCACGCAGCATCCGACGTTAACGCCCCTCGACACGCCCTTTCGCCTCAGCTTGCCTTCGTTCAAAAAAGCACGAACGCTCCGGCTTCCCTTGCTTGAGTTGGATCTGCACCGTCACTACTTTTCCCCGTTCTGCCCGATGCACCTCCGCTTCGTGCGTCTCATACCCTTCGCGACGGATACAATACCCCCAATACTGGAAGGGTACACCGTGCATCATCAGCGGCATAATCCATTCTCCCCGTAGCTCCTCGATGATGCGGATCTCGCCTTT
>CAUJFU010000290.1 GCA_963169055.1 Myxococcota bacterium | reverse complement strand
AACCCCCCAAACCATTTCGAGGATGGATTGAAAGGAGCGATGGTGGGCGTCTTTTGGCTTGCGTGGTGGGGTGTGATTTGCTAAAAGAGTGCGGAAGTTGGGATGTTCGTTTTGCAGCAAAGGGAGTCGTCTTGGAGAAGCTATTTGATCGCCGCGTTATTATGGTGACAGGCAAGGGAGGCGTGGGGAAGACCACGATCACGGCGGCTTTGGCGCGTGTTGCGGCAAAGCAAGGCAAGCGCGTGTTGGCGTTGGATTTGGAGCGGGATCTCGAATCGCCATCGACGCTGTTGCGGCTGTTGGGGGGGCCCGATGCGTTTCGCAAAGATGAGCCGTATGTGATATCACCGCAGATATCTTGTGCGCGATTAACCCCGCGTGGTGGGCATTTTCAGTTTTTAATTGATCAAGTTCCCTTCAAGATGATGGCGCAGGCTGCGATGAATTCCAAATACTTGACGCGGTTTTTGATGGCTGCGCCCGGGTTTCAGGAGTTGGGCTTGATCTATCGGATGTTGCCATATATCCGAAAAGATCCCAAAACAGGTCGCGCTCATTACGATGTTGTGTTGGTGGATCTGCCCGCAACAGGCCACGCATTGGCGCTTACTTCGTTGCCCAAGCCATTTTTGCAGATCTTTCAAGGGGGGCCGATCCGTGCGGCCATCGAAGAAGCACAACACTATTTTTATGACACCAAAGTGACGGGGGCTGTGGCGGTGACGCTGCCCGAACCCCTCCCCGTCTCCGAAACCTTCGAGCTTTTGGAAGGGCTGCGCCGTGATCGCGTTCCGATCGCAGGCGTGATCGTCAACCGCATCCCACAAGATCCGTTCGAGGACAGCGAACGCCAGTCCTTGCTTGAGTTCTTTTTGGCGCACCGAAACGAAGTGTTGGGAGAGTGGAGCTTGCGTCGGATCTTGCGGTCTCGTGAGGCTTTGGAGCGATTGCAACAAGGCTTCGCCGAACAAGGGCGCGTACCGCTGCTGACTCTCGAAGAACAATGGGTCGAACAGCCCGGGGCTTGTATGGCGGCTCTGATGCAGATCTTTTTGGACGAGCCTTGGCTGATGCAAGCGGCCTAAACAAGAGAAAGCAGACGACTCGCGCAGCGAAATAGGTTTTGTGGGGTTCCACCCCACGCCCCGCAAGGGAGCGCGGCTCCCTTGACCCCGTATCAGGCGAAGAGAGCATAGGGTTTTCACACAGACAACTCTGTCGCTTGAAAGGGCGAGAACACGGGGCTTTTGGGCAACTGTGTCACGCTGCATGACACTTGATGACGAGCGGCCTAAACAAGAGAAAGCAGACGAAGAGATGCAAGGCGAACATTTGAACCAAGGTGCCGCACGTGATGCGTTGCGTGGGGTGCTGCAAAACAAGCGGATTGTGGTGTGCTGTGGGGCGGGTGGTGTCGGAAAGACGACGACTTCGGCGGCGTTGGGGGTGGCAGGGGCGCTGCTTGGGCGCAAAACGCTGGTCGTGACGATCGATCCAGCACGTCGTCTTGCGGATGCTTTGGGGATGCCTGCACACAGCGATACCCCTCAGCGCGTAGACATCGGTCGATTGGTGCCTGAACAACGAGAGATCCAAGGCTCATTGGATTTTTGGATGGTGCAGCCATTTCCGATCTTCGATGAGATGATCCGCACGTTGTCAGCATCTCCCGAAGATGCCGAGCGCATCTACAAAACGCGGATCTATCAGGCCACGCGGCATCTTGTGGCGGGGATGCAAGAATACATGGCCGGAGAAAGCTTGTTCCAGTTTTATTCGCGCCGAACCTACGACTTGATTGTCCTCGATACTCCGCCCTCTCGAAACGCTATCGATTTTTTGAATGCTCCTGATCAGATCTTACGCTTCTTGGACTCTCGGATCTTGCGAGTATTTGCGCCAAGCGAAAGTGCAGGTTTCTTTCTCAACCGCGCACGAAAGCTCCTGAATTCGGTGTTTGAGCAAGTTGCGGGACTCAGCTTCCTCTCCGACACCCAAGAGTTTGTCGGACTGATGCTGCACATCTTTGATACGCTCCAAGAACACGCAGATACTGTTCGGCGCGTTCTGGCCTCGCCTGAATCTTCGCACCTCTTGGTCACAAGCCCCGATCCATTGGCCTTGGAAGAAGCCTTGTACTTTCAGCGCGTTTTGTTGGAACGCCACATCCCCTTTGGCGGGTTTTTGTTGAATCGCTCTCTCGCTGATCATCCCAAAGATTCTTTTCTCAGTTTGTCTCCTGAAAAACGCGAATCATGGGGAACCTTGCCCATGATTTTACAGGATGCGTTTGAAAAGCTGGAGCCTCTTGCGGCCCATGAATACGCACTTTCCGAACAACACTTCGATCTGTATCACCGCTTGGTGACGCTCGCAGGCAAGCAGTCGTGGGCGCTGGCTGCCCCCCATCTCGGCGAGGATATCGAAGATCTGCGCGGCCTGTTTCGCCTCGTGGATGCGCTGTTGCCTCGCCTTGTCGCAGCGGTCGCTTGACACAGAGGTTTCCATCGGATTGTCCGGCTTGTGCCCCGTTGTTGCCTCGCCTTGTGGCAGCGGTTGCTTGGCACAGGTTCGGGGGAGGATGTCGGCGCGGACGGAAACTTGACTTGCGACGGAAAGACAAAGAATACTCGCCAAGAGCAAAGGCGTTTTGAACGTCGGTGCTTGGTGAAGGCAGATCACAAAACCATCACGCGATGGAGCCGTTGTGTTGGGTGGTTTGCGGTGAGGCAGTAGAGAGGATTTGGATGATTCCATTGACCGAAGGGAAGCAGGATTTGCTGCGAAAGGTGCGTGCGTTGGCCCTGTTTGCGAGCGCCCCCGATCCTGTATGGGAACAACTCTCTTTTCATCTCTCTTTTCCAGCCCACCCGAGCGGAACCGTCCTCCAAGAGATGCACGCGCCGATCCGCTTGTTGTCTGGAATCTTGCAAGGAACCTTGCTCAGCTACGCCTCAACCCCTTTTGGTGATCAAAGCTACGGCACCCTGCGCGCAGGCGATCTGTGCGGCGAACTACCCATGATCGACGGCCAAGAAGATCCATCCGCTTGCAAAGCCAACTCGGACGTACAGCTTTGGTCTATTGAACACGAGCCGTTGCGACAGATCTGCTCGGAACACCCGGCATTCGCTTATCACGTCTATCGCGGCTTTTGGCGCTCCTTGGCCGACAAACTCCAGCGATCCAACGAACAAATGAAAAAGTTCTTTGGGTCGGATCCTCTCAAGCCCCCAACTACCGAGATCCCGCGCAGCAAAGCCCCTTCTCGTCCTGCTTGGTTTGCTCCGCCTGAAGGCGTCGGGGCAGGATCTTCGGGGGCCTTGCCCGTGATCGCTCGCTATATGCGCGATGATGAAAAGCGCCAAGCCTTCGAGCAGATCGGCCTGAGCCACTCCGAGATCGAGATCCTCTTTGCTCACGGCGAAGAAGTCCACCTCCCTTCGGGAGCCGCCGTCTTTTACGAAGGCGACTTTGGCGACACTCTCTATTTCATCCTCTCTGGCGAAGCCCGCATCAGCAAACGCATCCCGGGCGTCGGCGAAGAAGCCCTTGCGATCTTGCATCAAGGCCAATTCTTCGGAGAGATGGCCTTAGTCGCTGACAACGCTGTCCGCTCTGCGGACTGTTTCGCTCACGAAGGGCCTCTTACCTTGCTTGCTCTACGCCAACACTTGCTCCATTCTCACGATGGCATCGCTGAAAAAGATCCCCTGTTCCTCCAAGCTCTCTGCAAAATGATGGCGCTGCGCTTGCGCGAAAACTACGCAAAACTCTTTAACTGGCGCATGATGTCCGGCGGTTTCTAATCCCATCGGGGGCGACTTGCGGGATAGGTTGGGTGGGGGCAAAACAGAAGGTCTTGACTTTTTTGGGAGGTGCCGCTAGGCATTTGCAGTCTTTTTGCAGCGCCTTGGGATCGCTTGAGGGGTTGCATGATCCATCGCCTTCGAGTGCGTTCTTGAGGGGCCGATATTATTCTATTTTTGAGGAGAACTGATGCGTTCGGATACAAGTGCAAAAAAAGCTGGCATCGCCAAGGATTACAAAGTTGCGGATATCTCGTTGGCAGAGTGGGGCCGCAAAGAGATCGAGATCGCAGAGAAAGAGATGCCGGGTCTGATGGCGATCCGTGAGAAATACGGCGCACAACAGCCCTTGAAAGGCCATCGCATCACGGGTTCGTTGCACATGACGATCCAAACGGCTGTGTTGATCGAGACGTTGACGGCGTTGGGAGCGGATGTGCGCTGGTCAAGCTGCAATATCTTTTCGACGCAAGACCACGCTGCTTCGGCGATTGCAGCCGCAGGAACCCCTGTTTTCGCTTGGAAAGGCGAAACCCTCGATGAGTATTGGTGGTGTTTGGATCAAAGTTTCCGCTTCCCCAACAACGAAGGCCCGACCTTGATCGTGGATGACGGTGGTGACGCGACGTTGTGGCTGCACTTGGGCTTGGAGATGGAAAAAACTTATGAAGCCACCAAAGAGCTTCCGCCGATCACCACGACCAACCGCGAAGAACAATGCTTGTTGCGCTTGATGTACAAGCTTTTGCCCGAAGAACCCAAGCGCTGGCACGGGATCGTTCCCCATGTGCGCGGTGTATCCGAAGAAACCACCACGGGCGTCAACCGCCTCTACCAACGTATGAAAAAAGGCGACCTTCTGTTCCCCGCGTTCAACGTCAACGACTCCGTGACCAAATCGAAGTTCGACAACCTCTATGGTTGCCGTGAATCGCTTGCAGACGGCCTCAAACGCGCCATGGACGTGATGCTTGCTGGAAAAGTTGTGATGGTGTGTGGTTATGGCGACGTCGGCAAAGGCTGCGCCCACTCCATGCGTCAATACGGCGCTCGCGTCCTGATCTCCGAGATCGATCCGATCTGCGCTTTGCAAGCCCTGATGGAAGGCTTCGAGATCACCACCGTTGAAGACGCTTTGCCCCAAGCCGATATCTATGTGACGGCCACAGGGAACCGCGATATCATCTCGCTTGAACATATCCGCCACATGAAAGATCAAGCGATCATCTGCAACATCGGCCACTTTGATAACGAGATCCAAGTCGCAGAACTCCAAGCTGCCGACGATATCAAGCACATCAATATCAAACCCCAAGTCGATCAGTATGTGCTTCCCAATGGCCGCGCTGTGTATCTCCTCGCAGAAGGCCGCCTTGTGAACCTCGGTTGCGCAACAGGCCACCCCTCCTTCGTGATGTCCAACTCCTTTAGCAACCAAGTCCTCGCACAGATCGAACTCGCCCAAAAAGACTATGCGGTCGGCGTGTACGTCCTCCCCAAACGTCTCGACGAAGAAGTCGCTCGTCTCCACGTCGAAAAACTCGGCGGAAAACTCACCAAGCTCTCCAAAGATCAAGCCGGCTACCTCGGCGTTTCCGTCGAAGGCCCCTACAAACCTGATCACTACCGCTATTAATCCCCCCTCTGCTCCTCCTCTTTGATAGAACCGATACGAAATCCGAGCGATGTGTGATCGTAAGATATTGCGTAGACGCCCGATTCTTGGGCAGCCACAGGGGGCTGCCCCTACACCGCTACGGTAACACTATGGGCGGATTTCGTATGACTTGTTGGATGGGTTTTGTGGGGTTTCACCCCACGCCCCACAAGGGAGCTTTGCCCCCTTGACCCCGAGAGGGGCGATGAGATCACAGGTCTTTTCACGCAACGACTCTCTCGCTTGAATCGGCGCGAACACGGGAGTTTTGGGGACCCACTGCGCTACTTGCCCGATGGCAGGGCGTCTGTGTACGATCCTTTGTGTGTACATCATACGATATCGTACATGAAGACTTGTCCCCACGTCGAAAGAGCTTGTCCCCACGTCGAAAGAGCTTGTCCCCACGTCGAAAGAGCTTGTCCCCACGTTGAAAGAGCTTGTCCCCACGTCGAAAGAGCTTGTCCCCACGTCGAAAGAGCTTGTCCCCGAAAAAATCATACGATACCCGAGCGATATGTGATCAATCGGATAGGAGTTACGCAGTTGAAGAGGGAAACCGTGAAGAATCAACCCGTTGTAGGGGCGGTTCGGGAACCGCCCGCGCCCGAACATGGGCCTTTTTCGTATCGAACTGCGTAAGTCCTATAGGATATCGTACAAGTCCTATCAAAAGAGAAAATCCCATCGGTGGACGGGAGTGGGGGGATGGTGTAGGCTGCTGCGTGGGTTAGGCTTGT
Source organism: Myxococcota bacterium (assembly GCA_963169055.1). Classification (GTDB taxonomy): domain Bacteria; phylum Myxococcota_C; class UBA6777; order UBA6777; family UBA6777; genus JAKLKB01. The sequence goes on along the minus strand of CAUJFU010000290.1, from coordinate 2,645 downwards.
TTTGCAAGGTGCGAGAGATGGGATAGGGAGAGAGACGGATGTGGTGGGTTCGGAGCGTGGTGGTGATGTTGTTGTGGGTGGGAGTGATGTTTCGAGCGGAGGCAGATGCGTTGTATTTGCGTTTGCCGTTGAGGGGGCAGAGTGTGGGGGTGGTGGGTGGATTTCCTGAGATATCGGTGGGGGGTTGGATCTTGGAGTATGTGGGGGCGAGTTTGGAGTTTCGCCCGTTGGATGCGGCGATTGGGGGATCGATGGGGGGTCGGATTCCATTGTGGGGGGAGGGGAGGGGTTGGCAGATCGATTTGTTGTTGGCGGCGAGTGTGCGGTATCCTGTGAACAATCCCTCGGTGGAGGGGGTGTTTTCGCCGGCATTGGGGGCGCATTTGCGTTTGGAGCGGTTGTTGTTTTCGGTGCAATTGGCGTTGCCTGTGGCGTTGCAATCCACGCAACCGATGCAGTTTCGGCAGTCTTCGCTGTTGGATATCTGGTTGATGGGGCGATTGGGTCCGTTGTGGCTGGGGATTCAGGGGGGAGCGGGGGCGAGAGTGACGGTAGCGGGAGGATTGACGCGGGTGGAGGTGGAGTATCAAAGCTCGTTGGTGATCGTGTATCAGATCGAAGGAAAGAAAGAATAGGGTGCGTTGTTCGCACCTGAGCAAGACATGGTTCGATCAAGGAGCAGGGATGGGGCTGATCGAGGGGAAGGTATCGTCGGGTTGGATGTGTCCGTCGGGATAGGAGAGGACAAAGCCTTGGATGGAGGCGATGCGTTGATCTTGGATATCGTAGATCAAGTATCCACCGGGGTGATGGCGTGCGGAGCTTACGCAGGTGGCGGGGCCGGGGTTATGGACGGGGATGGGGCCTTGGGGTCCGTCGAGGGTGTAGCGGTAGCGGGCGTGTTCGTGGCCGTGTAAGACGAGTTCGCATCCTTCTTTTTGGAGGATGGAGAGAAGGGCGTCGCGGTTGCGCAGTCCGCGTCGTGGGAGGCCGTGGTATCCGTGACGATCGAGCAAAAAGTGGTGCAAGACGAGGATGCGGAAGTGGTCTTGGTGTGCGCGAAGCAGGGCAGGGAGGCGTTGCAGTTGTTCATCATCAAGCAGGCCCCATGCTCCTGAAAGGCCGGTGGGAACGCAGCTATTGAGTCCGATGATTGCGATATGGGGGGGAATGATCTTGACGAAGGGGTAGCCGTGTTGGGATTTGGAAAGGCCGTGTGTTTCGGAGAAATAGTGTTCGTAGCGGCGTTCGTCGGCTTCGCGTGGGGTGTAGATGTCGTGGTTTCCGGGGATGGTGGTGAGGGTGTGGTTTTTGAAGAAGGGGTTGAGTTCGAGGCGAGCGTGTTGGAATTCGGCATGGAGTGCGGTGGTGGTGAGATCGCCCGAGAGGATGATGTGATCGACGTGTTGTGCTTCGAGGTGGTGGAGGAGGGCGGGGAATCGGAGGTTTTGGAGTTCATGGCGGCGGAACAACAACATATTCATGCCACCGAGCAGGCGTTTTCCTTGCCACAATCGAGCGAGGGTCGCGGTGGGCGAAGAGATGTGGATGTCGGATAGATGGGCGATCCTAGTCATATCCTCGGAGGCTCCGTCTTCTTCTCCCCTCGCCCCGCAACGTAGCGCAGCGAAGTACGCGTGGGGAGAGGGGTTGGGGGTGAGGGGCAAAGCAGAGGTCGATGCTTTTATCACAAGAGGAGGAAAAACAGGAAGAGGGAAAGGAGCGGATGCGGAAGGGAGCAGGAGGGAGAGGTGCGGGAGATGCCGAGACGCAGGAGAGGTTGAGCAGCGAGGTTATTGGATGACGAGCTTGAGTTTGGGGGAGGTGTATCCAGCGGTGGTGTCTTCGAGATAGACATCATAAGAACCAGCGGCTACACCGGAAAGATCGATATCCGCGAAGTAATAGGGGACGCTCGAGTAGGTGTATCCTGTGTAAGTGACGGGAGCTTTTTTGGTGCCGACCACGAAGTTCAAGCCCGCAACTACGTCCGCGCCATACACGATGAAACGGACGGTTGTGTTGGTGCCTGTGATGGTTTTGGAGTCCAACCAGAAAGGGCCAAATCCTTCGAACTTGGGCGTGGCAACAGCAGGTTTGTTGCCGCTGTTGACGTTGATCCAGATGGTATTGGTGCTTTTGCCGTTGGTTTCAAACCAAAGAGGGTAGAGGCCGGGTGTCAGGTCGCGGGTATCCAACTCGACCTTGGCAGAACCCGGGCCGTCAACACTGCCTTTGACGATGCGGCCTGCAAAGTAAAACGTGGTGTTGGTTTTCTCGAACCCTTCGCCTGAAAGAACGATAGTGCGTTGGATATTGGGCTTGATAAAGGCGGAGTAGGTGTAGTTCAGCGTGCTGGAGTCGACACGATAGTTGCGGATAATCGGCATCCCTGCGGGTTGTACGGTAAAGTAGAGGCTGCGGGTTTTGGTTTTGTCGGGGTTGGCGAATTGAACGGGGAAGACGCGAGGCTCACCAGAGATCGTGATCTCTTTGGTTTCGGCGTAGCCAAGGGCAGAAGAGGTGGGGGCGTTGAACGTAAAATCGGAGGAGGATGTACCGTCGTAGAGGATCTCGCCTTTGGTGCTGGTATCTTCTTTGATAAAGCCGGTTCCGGCGAGGCGGATCTTGACTTTGTCGCCGGG
>CAUJFU010000289.1 GCA_963169055.1 Myxococcota bacterium | reverse complement strand
GTGGTCTTTTCCCTTGGATTGCAGATCCTTGTTTGGTTGCGATACATCCGACAACGTGCGCTCTGGCCGTGGTTGGCCAAAGGTGGGTTGTTGATGGCCGCGATCGGTGGATGTGCATGGAAAGCCCCCTCATGGACCCCGTGGGTCGCGGGTTTGGGATGGGGCATCGGGATCATCCTTCCAACGTTGATCTTTCGATGGCTCCAAGCCACGGGAACAGCCCACCCACGGCGCGCACAGCTCGTTTCCCACGCAGTGCGTTGGCTCCATCCCTTCGATCCGTGGTGGACGATGCCTCTGATGTGGAAAGCCTACGCGCTCCAAGGCCAAGGCCGCGTCGAAGAAGCCATCCAGTTGTGGTCACAAGTCCCCGCCATGCGCGACGAAGTCGTCGTCTTTGCCGAGATCTTGCGTATGCGCCAAGCCATGCGCTGGCACGAACTCGCCGAAACCCTCCTGCAAGAAATCTCCACCTCCGAAACCCCTCCTTTTCCCGTCAAGTTGGCCTACCTATTGCGCGCTCTCGGTGAAAGTGGCCGATTGACCGAGATGGAAGAGATCGCTCTGCGCTATCAGCCGATGCTTCCGAGCCTTGGCGAACAAGTCGATCTCTTTTTGCTCGCTTTCTTCGGACAAGTCGAAGCCCTTGAGGAACTCATGCGCGGGCAACGCTCTATCCCGCCCGCCTCGCAGGATTACTGGCTTGCGGTCGCGCTCGCCGCCCAAGAACGCCCCGCCGATGCGCTCCGCTCCTTAGACAAAGCCGCATCCCGCCGCGATGTCGAAAAGCTTGTCAAGCAGCAGATCGATTGGCGGCGCGAACACATCAACGCCATCCAAGTCCCCGCTCCATCCGAACCGATGAAAGAGCTTCTCCAAGCGATCCACCGCCGACACAGCGAGCGACAGCGTTTGAATATCTTCGCCTCGCCTGAAAAACAGCGGACTCCTCTTGTCACTTACAGCCTTGCGTTTCTCCTTACCGCAATCTTTCTCATGCAAATCGGCGTCCTCCCCTCCCCGCGACAAGGTATGCAGCTTCTGCATTGGGGGGCCTTTTCTCCGCCGTTGTTTTGGGGCGGCGAATACTGGCGGCTGCTGACCTCCAATCTACTCCACGCAGATGGTGTGCATCTCTCCGTCAATCTCTTTTCGTTGCTGTTGTTTGGCCCTTTTGCCGAAGGATGGTTGGGTCGATCGCGTTATACCATCTTGTTCCTTTTCTCCGGCGTGATCGCCAACTTGCTCTTGCTTGGAGCTACCAGCTTGGGCTGGATGCCACAGTATTATCTGCTCGTCGGCGCAAGTAGCGCCATCATGGGGATCTTGGGCGCTGCAGCCGCGATCCTTTTGCGAGCACACCGCCGCATCGGCTCTTTGATGGCCCGACGCAATCTGTTTTTCCTCGTCTCTTTGCTTCTCTTACAAGCCGTGTTCGATTACTTTTCCCCACACACCAGCGGATCCGCCCATCTATCGGGCGCTTTCGCTGGGTTCCTGCTCGCCACGCTGCTTTTCCCCAACCACCGCCTACAACAGATCCCCCAAACGTCTGTCCCCTCCTAACACCTCCAAATCCCCTTGCACTTCACCCGATGTTTCGGACTTGGGCCGCGAAGTCACTTCCTCAAAAGCTTCGTGGTATCCTTCTTGGTTTGTGCCCATCCAACGATCCCACCAGTTGAAATACAAACTGTAATTCAATTTGCCTTTGTGGTGATGCAAGTTATGGTGCGTCGACGTGTTGAACCATTGGCCGATCGGATGGCGGGTAAAGCCTTTGGGATAGAGTTCATAGCCCAAATGGCCGAGCACATTCATCACCGTCATGAAGATCAAAAAGCCCAATAATGCGAGCGCATGGTGTGGTATCAAAAAGGCGATCACGAAGATAATTCCCGCTTCAACGACCGCTTCGAGTGGATGGAAAGAAAAAGCCGCCCAAGGCGATGGGTTGTGCGATAGATGATGCACCCGATGAAAGTAACGAAACAGCGCCTTGTGATGGATCGCTCGATGCGTCCAGTAAAAATATGTGTCGTGAACCAAGATCATCAGCACCATGCTCAGGAAAAAATAACCCCATCCATAATCGCTGATGCGTTCATAACGCAAGGTGTATCCGTACTTTCCAAACCAAAATACCGACGCACCGATCACGGAAAAAATCGCAAACGTCGACATCGACCAAAAAAACTCTTGCCTTAACGAAGAGGTTTTTGGAAAACGCTGCTGAATCCGCCGAAAATGCAGGCGTTCCGCCCACCACTTCCAAAACAGCCAATACGCCGTCCCCGAAAACACCACATAACGCAAAAAGGTGGCCGCAAAGACCGTCAACATCACGATCCCCGTCAATTTCCACGAAAAGACGGGCGTTTCAGCAGCCATCCAAGAAAAAGCCAACAGCCTCTCGCCCCCTCCAAACACACTGGCAAAAACGACGTTCCCGCTTAACATGACAACCTCCCGCGCTCGATGCGCTTCGCTGCGTATCACCGATCCGCACGCAACAACGCACGCTTTCTTGCTCCGTCTATATGGATCTAAAACAAGGTTGTGCAGAAAGTGTTGAGAGACACCAATTCAAAAGCCGCTTTTGTTGGGGCATGTCTTTTCCCCCATCCCTAGGATGCGGATGTTGCACATCTTCCAGAGATGGAGACATGAAGTCCTTGCGGAGATATCGCGTCAAAACGAAGGGTCAGACGCAAAAGGTGGCAGATTTCGGAGGTGATCGCAAGACCAAGTCCTTGGCCTGTGGGCTCGCGTTGACGGGCATCTTCAGCGCGCCAATGGCGGTCTTGAAGGCTCGGAAGATCCGTGGGCGGAACCCCCGGCCCATCATCAAGGACTTGGATCGAAAAATGATGCGCGTCGGACTCTAATAAGATAGCGATATGCCCGTGGGATGGGACATAACGGATCGCGTTGTGGACAAGATTAGAAAGAACTCGTTCGTAAAGGAGCGACTGCCCGGGGGCGATCGGGCTGCGATCAGGGCAAGCAAATTCCAACGAGATCGCATGTTCTTGAGCGAGTGGTCGAAAACGACCTGCGACGCGCACCACGACCTCGTTCAGTTCACAACTCCCTTGCGTAAAGGGCTGCATCAGTTCGTTTTGAAGGCGCGCTGCGAAACTGAGATTGTTGGTCAAGTTTTCAAGGTACACCACATCTGCAAGCGCAGCAGGCGTTTCCCGATGCCCTTGCGCCATCCGTTCCAGATGAAGTTGCAAAGAAGCGATCGGTGTACGAAGATCGTGTGCGATATCCGCGATGTGACGCGAAAGCGCAAGACTTTGCGCTTCGAGTCGCTCCTTGTCGTCGAGGATGCGCCGATGGGCCGCGTGAACTACTCGGCCCTAAAGCGCCGAGCTTCGGATCAGAAGTGACCCTCATTTTTGACGGCTCACAGGTCGCAGCAAACGCCGAGATGCTCGAACGTTTGTCTGAAGCAACCTCCCCGTCCAATGCGCTTGTTTTTGCA
>CAUJFU010000288.1 GCA_963169055.1 Myxococcota bacterium | reverse complement strand
GATGTCGGCACCTCTCTCAAGAACCGCCCTTTCGGCGGTTCTGCCCATGATTCGGCCCCTCCCCACAAGCTACAGACAAACACCCACAGCAGCACGCTCTTTCGCATTACGTATCCTCCATACGTCGTTTGAACCCTGCACATCGGCCTTTTCGCAACCCGCGAACGCCGACGTGCGCCACTCATCAAAAAATGCCCTTCTCTTTTAACGGATCACCCCTCACAAAACAACCCACACAACGCCTCTTGCACTATCCCCCTCCGATCGTGTAAATCCTTTCGGCGCGAAGCCCGCCCGATCCATACGAAGAGAGCGCAGATGCCCGCAAAAACGCCCCCGATCACCCTGCTGTGGCCAAACAAACCGTCGCTTCCTCCCCCAAGCAATCCACCCGACCCACAACACCTCGGCACCTTTCCAACGCCCTCCGATCCTTCGGAGGCTTCTCTTCACACTCCGCCCAATGCTCTCTATCATGGGGACAACCTTCTTGCGCTCCAACATCTCCGCTGCTCTCACGCCCAACAAATCGACCTGATCTACCTCGATCCCCCTTTTGCAACAGGCCGCATCTTTCGCACTCGCCAAACTCCAAGCAACTCTCCGATAACTGCTTACCGCGATACATGGAGCGATAAAGCACAATTTCTTTCGATGCTTTACCCTCGACTCTGCTGTATAACAGAACTTCTTTCTCCACATGGTGTGCTGATTGTCCACACAGATACTCGATTTTCTTCTTATGTTGCAACGCTTCTTTTTGAGATCATGGGCGAAGAATCTTTACAAAACGAGATCATCTGGTCTTATGGAGGGCGGGGAGCCAAAGCCCACGCAGGACAATTCCCCCGCAACCACGACACTTTACTGGTCTTTTCCAAAGGCACACCCACTTACCACCGACAAGACCGCATCCTCCGCCATCCCAAAGCACAACTCCCCAAGCATATCCTGATCGACGAACAGGGCCACCCTTTCAAAACCAGCCCACGCGGTGATTACACCGATCAAAGCATCGATCGGTTGGCTTTGGAAGGCCGCATTTATTACACGCGCAATCGGCAGATCCGTATCAAGTATTTCCTCGAACACGACAAACACCATGTCCTCGAACCCAAGCATATCGGCGATGTCTGGGATGATATCCCCGATATGATGCACTGCCCCCGCACAGAACGCTCGGGCTATCCGACCCAAAAACCGCTGGCCTTGCTCGAACGCCTGTTGCGTTCGTGGAGCAACGAAGGCGACACCGTCGCAGATCTCTTCTGTGGTTCTGGTACAACTCTTCTCGCAGCGCAGCGGCTCAAACGCCGATGGATCGGCGCAGATCAAAGCGACATCGCCATCCAAACCACGCAACATCGCCTTCTTCAAGATCCCACCTGCCCAACCTTCCATCTCTACCGCTTGAACGAAGCCGCCACCCCACACGAACAGCCCACACACGAACAGCCCACGCACGAACAGCCCACACACGAACAGCCCTCGCACGAACAGCCCACACACGAACAGCCCTCGCACGATCCGTCGGCCCCTCCGCTTTCTTCCACGAAGCGCAAGCGCTAAACATCTTCCATCCGCCAAAAACCCCTCGCAATACAAACACGCCTGCTGCGTCCAAGAAGTTGTCTGGATCGGGATATTGTGCTACCTATCCCAAGACAGCGATGCGTAGGACATCTTGGGAGTTCTATCTTGCATCGTATGGATGTTTGTGAAGGGATCAACCGATGTGCCGACTGTTTGGATTCCGCTCCGTGATCGAAAGCCAAGTTCACCACAGCCTTCTTCATGCCGAAAATGCGCTGATGCGACAAAGTGAACGCCATCCCGATGGATGGGGCGTAGGGTACTACGTCGCGGGTGCGCCCCATATCATCAAGTCCTCCGAAGCCGCGATCACCGATGTCCTTTTTCGCCGTGTATCGGGCATCGTCTCTTCTGAAACCGTCATTGCCCACATCCGCAAAGCCACCCAAGGGCAGCTCACCATCCTCAACACGCACCCTTTCCAATACGGAAACTGGGTCTTTGCACACAACGGAAACATCGCGGAGTTCGGGGGACGACGCGATGCGCTCAAAAAACGCATCGCCCCAAGGCTCCAACGCTTTATCCTCGGTGACACCGACAGCGAAGTCCTCTTTTATCTGCTGCTCACCCATATCGCCCAACGTGCCGAACTCCACCGCCCCGGCTGCGATATCGACGCCGTCGCCGAAGCCGCTCGCGATACCGTCGACGAGATCACTTCGATCACAGGGCCGTTCTACCACCAAAACGACGGCCCTCCTCACGAAACGTATCTAACTTTTTTGCTCACCAACGGCTCCACCATGCTCGCTCATCATGGCGGAAAAGACCTCTACTACAGCACTTACAAGACGCTCTGCTCCCAACGCGACCTCTGCCCAAGCTTCTCTCAAGAATGCGAGCAAAAAACACAAACGGGCTTCGTCAACCACCTGATCCTTTCGAGCGAACCCCTCCAAGGAGAAAATGTCTGGCTCCCAATGATCCCCGGCCAAATGGTCGGTGTCGACTGGCGAATGCGCTTGCGGCTTTATCCGTCCCAAATCCCTCAACATCACCAAGAGACCGAATCTATCACGGAAAATCAAAACTCTTCCACACACTCTCTCACCCATTCTCCCCAACGCATCGCCCACACCTAGCCCGACGCTCTTACTGTGTCCAAGGCATCCTTTTCGGAGAACCCCACCATGCACGCTTCGGCGACCTCTCCCGCGTCTCCTCACAAACGCATCTTGTTTCTTGCTTTTGTGACCATCTTTCTTGATCTGCTCGGCTTCGGCATCCTTATCCCGATCCAGCCTTTTTATGCAGAAGCCTTTGGGGCGCGGCCTTTTACGGTGACGATGCTCGGCGCGTCTTACTCCGCGATGCAATTTCTCTTTGCTCCGCTTTGGGGTAGTCTCTCTGATCGCATCGGAAGAAGACCTGTTATTTTAACGAGTATTGTGATCAACATCGTCGGTTATCTCTTGTTTGGCTTAGCAGGAAGTCTCTGGATGTTGTTTGCCGCGAGGATGCTTTCGGGCTTTGGAAGCGCCAACATCGGAGCCATCCAAGCCGTGATCGCAGACAGTACCTCTCCTTCTGAACGCGCCAAAGGCATGGGCATCATCGGTGCGGCATTTGGTTTGGGCTTCATTTTTGGCCCTGCCATCGGCGGAATCATGGGACAGATCAGCCCGAGCGCACCCGCTTTTTTTGCCTGTGGCATCGGCCTCTTCAACTTCTTTCTCGCTCTTCGCTTTTTGCCTGAAACGCGCACGCCCCATATCTCGCCGACCTCCACAGCGTCCAACACACGGCGCTTTTCGTTTGATCGGTGGGCGTCTTCCCTCCAATTGCCCAACGTCTTCTGGCTTTTTGCGCTGTACTTTACGATCACAACAGCCTTTTCGATGATGGAACAAGTCTTGGGACTCTACATCGACCGCATCTGGCTGACAGGCGAGCCATTCGCTCACCCAAACGACCGAATCAAACGCGCCGCCGCACTCACCAGCTATATGCTGATCGTTGTCGGCGTCGTCGCAACCATCGTCCAAGGCGGACTGATCGGGCGATTGTCTCGACGCTTTGGAGAACGCCGCTTGTTGATTGCAGGAACAACGATCAACGCCTTCGCATTTGTCGGACTAATCGCCGTCGGCTCCTCCAAGATCTTTGCTCTGATGATGCTATGCGGTGCTTGTATCGCCCTTGCCAGCGGACTCAACAACCCTTCGCTTGGTAGTCTGCTTTCACAAAGCGCCCCCCAAGGGCAACAAGGCGCACTCCTTGGACAAGGCCAAGCCCTCTCCGCTCTTGGCCGTGTCCTTGGGCCCGCTCTTGCCGGCCTTTTCTTTGAATGGCAGATCAACCTGCCCTTTGCCCTCAGCGCTTGTATGATGCTCGTTTGTATCTTCTTTGCCGCTCGCCTCCATCTTCCCGACATTCCCTCGAAACCGCTTCACGAAAATCCCCATCCCACCGCCCACTCAAGCTAATCCACCGCCCCATCATCCCTATCCACCGCCCACTCATACGATATCCGAGTGATGTGTGTCGTACACAGACGCCCGATTCTTGGGCAGCCACGGGGGGCTGCCCCTACATTTTTACGATCACACTACGGGCGGATTTCGTATCAGCCCTATCCACCGCCCCATCCATCAACGCACGCCATACACCGCCAAACGATGCCGCCCGTTCTCTACCCCGCGCAGGATCACATACAGATCGCTCGCCATCCCCCAAGGCGTATACACCGAGAGATCCACCGACGCTTTCTCTTGCTGGATCTTCCCACGCAAGAAATCGATCAACTGCCAGCGCACCTCCTTCACTTCACCTGCGCGCAAACCATCCAACGCCAAAACCTCGATGCGTCGGTTGTTTTGTGGATACTGCCGAGAGGGCAGTTCGAGGAAAGGTATCCCCGACCAAAACAACGGCTTGGACAACGGCGCATAAAACGCCGTGTACTCCATCTTTTGCCCATCATCCGCAACGTACGAAAACCCTGCCTCATAACACTGCAAAAACTCTGTCATCCTGCCCATCACTGCGGGAACAAGTGCCTCTCCTGCCTCGTGTAGTCGTCCACCTTGCGGGTCAGGAAAGAACGTCCACAAGCGTTGCTTTGCCCCCGAAGGCGTCACCTGATCGCGCAACACAAAGAACGGCGGAGCGGGAGCGTGGCCGCCTCTCCCCGACGGATGACACCCTTCGACCGCCGAAAAACGCTGCAACGCTCCTTGAGGACGCCACACCATCCGCGCCCCCTCGACCTGCCACGCCCCCAATTCTCCGTTTTGTGCCAACGCCCACATCCGCCCGTATGTTGCTCCCAGCCATTGGCTCACCGCAGGCACCGAAGGTAGCGGCATCTGCTGATGCTTCTCGGAGCGCGCCAAGATCCGCACCATCTCTTTTTGTAATAAAACCCAGAAAACACCTTCTCCTGCATCATACCAACACGGCAAAGAAAAGAGGTTTTTATCTTGTACATCAATGCGAAGAATCGAACGACCGATCTCACGAGCGTTTCGCAGATGAACGAACCAATGCCGCGTCCCTGCTGCATCGGTTTGCGATTCTGCCAAAACCAGATGCTCTTTCCCAAAACACAGATGCCCTTGTAACCAAGCACGCTCGGGCAGATCCGTTTGCGACAACACGCGCCGTTGCTCCACATCCCACACCATCGCTTGATGGCGGTTGTCTGAACCGAGAAAGATCACCACATCATACAAGGCTTCTTGTGCAGCCGCCGGCGAAATATGATAAAAAACAGGTTGTATATTTGCGCTCGTCGGTACTGAAAAAGTGGCTCGAATGCTATCATAGAAAACCGTCAAATGAGGGGTCGGTTCAGAAGAAATGCCCGTTGAAAAGTACAAAAAGCCCCTTCTCCCCAAAAAAGCAGCCGATGTCGTCGGCACCCACACCCGCCCTCTTGGAGCCACCCACTCATTCTCGCCGTCGAAGTGCGTCAACCACGCCATCCGAGCGATCTCCCCTTGCGCAATCCCTGCCTTGCGGTACTCCAGCAGCAGCGGAAACCCCACGCTCTGGATAATCTCCAACGAACCGCCCTCTTTCGAGACCAGCGCCCGCCTTCGGCACGTCTCCAAATCCACGATGTGAAACGTGCTTTGCTCCCGCAAGATCAGCAGCTTTCCATAAGTCGCAACCGTCGCCTCCCCCGAAGCCACTTCGACAAAACAACGAAAACACGCCACTTCTTGAGTACACGTCCCGATCTCTTCGGAAGGATCGGTCTCTTGAGCCACTTCGCTTTGTGCCTCGGTGGACTCGATGCCCCCGCCGTCTTCGGTTTGATGCTCACCACCCGCAACACCTTCTTTGACGGTTCCATCCCCCACAGGAAGGGAGATGTTGTACTCGCAGCCTATCGCCCAAAACACCACGACCCCAAGCAACAACGCCAGCCAGCCACAGACCCGTAAGCCCTTCACACACCACATCTCTCAACCTTCCTTTCACAACACTTCCAGTTCTTCGGTTATCCATTTTCTCAGTTTTGTGGGGCGTTGCCCTGTATGGAACCCCACTCTCTTGGCCCCGTGCGAGCGAACCAAACCATGCCCTGACAAGACTCCTGTCGCTTGCCTGCGATCTCCGTCTTATTATCGATCCACGCCACATCCCGCAGCCAAAACATCGCCGAATCGGACGGATTTGGAGATTGGTCTTGACAAAGCCAGCCCTCGAAACTATGCTTGCGGGTGGACTCTTTTGGTAGGGCATAGGAGAAACAATCACGTGGCAGAATACATCTCGATCCACAAAGAAGACCCCGAAGAAGCAAGACTTTATGAACTGATTCCGTTGATCCAGTACGCGCTTGAACGAGGGGCCTTG
>CAUJFU010000287.1 GCA_963169055.1 Myxococcota bacterium | reverse complement strand
GGCTTCAGCGCGCCCCGTTTCGCGCATTCGTTCGCAAATACCGCAGATATCTTCCGTTCGTTCGCAAACACCGCAGATATCTCCGCTTGCTCAAGATATCCCCGCGTCACTGCCTTCTTTGCGCATCGCGAGCCTTTCGTTCTCTGCGGATGGAGCGGAAGAAAAGCGCATCAAGGAAACTTCTGCGGGGGGAGCGACTTCTGTTCCGCTCTCTTCCCAAAGCCCGACAAACGAGCAGAAGAACGCACTACAGTTCCCGTCTCTGTCGGAGCAGCGTCTTGCGTTGACGGGGCGACAAGAAGCCGAAAGCGGCCATCCTTCCGAGCCATTGCCGACAAATGGCTCGGTTCGCCGTCCGTCATCGGATACTGCGATGCCTTCGCAGCGAACGGTGGCCTCGCAGGTCCCAAATAGGTTTGTAGATCTGCGACCGATCACCTTTTCGACATTGCGCAAGATCTCGCAACAAGAACACGCCGAACGCCAACAGCGTCTGGATGCGATCCATGCGCGCTTACCGCGCTGTGAGGCTTGTGTGCGCCAACGGTTGAGTTGCAAACAACAGGTCTTGGGGCGTGGTCCTGTGGATGCGCGTCTGATGTGGGTGTATGAAGGCCCCAACATCGAGGAAGATCTGCGCGGGCAACCTTTGCAGGGCAGGGCAGGGCGCATCTTAGAAGGTATGATGCGATCGGTGGGATTGCGGGCTGCGGAAGCGTACATTACGCCGATCGTCACGTGCCGACCGATGTTTGAGGAAAAATCAGAGGCAACGGGCATCTTCAACCCTTCGTGGGAGCAGTTGCAGGATTATACGCCGATGTTGCATGAAAAGATCGATGTGATCCAGCCCGATCTGATCGTGACCTTGGGCGTAAAGGCCGCACAAGTGCTGCAGGAAGAAAAAGAGGCGAAGTTTCAGTCGCTACATGGGCATGTGGTCGAAAGACAGATCCTAGGCAAGGATTACTTGATCTTTTCGATGTTCCACCCGTTGCATTTATTCAAATACCCCATGTCCAAAAAAGACGCATGGACAGACTTACAAGAATGTTTGTCGGTGCTGCGAAATGTATGGGAAAGTGAGCTTGGATAGGGCTTACGCAGTCGGCCCCAAAAAACAGGTGTTCTCGTAAAGCCTTGATGGTGGGGCTTTTCAGCTTTTCGGGTGAGATGGCAAGGAGGAACGGTGTCGATCATCAAGATGCGGAGACGGTGGATGGTGCGATGGCAGCGATGGCAGCGATGCCATCGGGCGCTTGGACGATGGGGCGCGTGGTTGTGGCTTGTGCCTTTGGTGCATCTGTTGCTTGGCGCAACAAGTCGCCCTTCTGCCGAAGCTGCGGGGCAAAAAGCGTTGGTGATATCTGTGGTGGGAAGTATCAACGCGGGAACCGCTGATTATATCGGCGAGGCGATCCGCAAAGCCCCGTCTCAAGGGGCTGCTGTGGTGGTGCTGGAGATGGACACGCCGGGAGGTTTTTTGCAAGCAACGCGTTCGATCGTCAAATCGATCTTGAACGCGGAGATCCCCGTTTTGGTTTTTGTCACGCCTTCAGGAGCGCGTGCGGGGAGCGCAGGGGTGTTTATTACGCTTGCAGGACATATCGCGGCGATGAGTCCCGGGACGAATATTGGGGCCGCGCATCCTGTGACGGGGGGCGGCAAAGATCCCGAAGCTTCGGGCGGAAAACATCTTGCGAAGAAGATCGAAAATGACACGGTTGCATTTGTGGCGGCCATCGCAAAACAACGTCAACGCAACGTGGCGTGGGCGCGGAAAGCTGTTTTGGAGAGCGATTCGGTGACGTCGGATGAAGCGCTGTCTTTGAAGGTGATCGATCTGATCGCCTCAAATACACAAGATCTTTTGCAAAAGGTGGATGGGCGCATGGTGCGTGTCGGGCAGCGCGAGCTTCGTTTGCGTACGCGGACACTACCGATCGAGCGCAAGCAGATGACGTTCAAACAAGGCGTCGTGAACTTTTTCGCGGACCCGAATATTGCGTACTTTTTGTTGACGTTTGGGATGTTGGGGATCGTGATGGAGATCTATCACCCGGGGGCGATCTTTCCCGGGGTATTTGGGGCGATCTGTTTGTTTTTGTCGTTTGTTGCGATGCAGGTCTTGCCGATTAATTACGGTGGATTGGCGTTGATGGGGCTTGGGTTGTTGTTGTTGGTGGCCGAGCTTTTTACGCCGACTTTTGGGGTGTTGTTTTTGGGGGGGCTGATCTCGTTGGCGGTGGGATCGATCTTTTTGATTGATTCGCCTGATCCGAATCTGCGGATATCCTTGATGATGATCGTACCGACGCTCTTGGTGATGGCGCTGTTGCTGGGCGGGGTGTTGGTGGCTGTGTTGCGGACTTACCACAAGCCTGTTTTCTCGGGAGTCGGATCTTTGGTGGGTCGTGAGGGACTCGCGTATGCCGATATTCGGGGGGAGGGCAAAGTTTCTATCGACGGGGAACTTTGGAATGCTCGTGCAAAACAGGAGGTCGCCAAGGGATCGCGTGTGCGGGTGGTTGCGATGGACGGGTTGTTGTTGCATGTTGAGCAAGTGTCTGAGAAATCCGAATAGGACTTACTAAATTAATTGATCGAACGACGGAGAGCGCGATGAATCCAGCTATCTCGATGGCGTTGGGCCTTTTGGCCGCATTTTTGTTGATGGTGATCCCAACGATGTTTCGCATCTTGCGGGAGTATGAGCGAGGTGTGGTGTTTCGTTTGGGTCGATTGTCAGCGGTCAAAGGCCCAGGAATGATCTTGTTGATTCCGATGGTGGACACGATGGAACGTGTGGATCTGCGTACGGTGACAGCGGATGTTCCGACGCAAGACATCATCACACGCGACAACGTATCCGTGAAGGTCAACGCTGTGGTGTATTATCGGGTGATAGCGCCCGATAAGGCGATTACAACGGTGGTCGATTATCGTTACGCAACAAGCCAGATGGCACAAACCAAATTGCGCGATGTGTTGGGCCAATTGGATCTGGATGATCTATTGTCGGAGCGGGATAAGATCAACGAGCGCTTGCAAGAGATCCTCGACAAACAGACGGGTCCTTGGGGCATCAAGGTGTCGACGGTCGAACTCAAACATGTCGACTTGCCCACGGAGATGGTGCGGGCGATGGCGCGTCAAGCCGAAGCTGAGCGCGAACGACGGGCCAAAGTGATCAACGCAGAAGGCGAATTTCAAGCCTCCGCAAGGCTCGGCGAAGCAGCGGATATCATGGAGAAACACCCGATGTCGCTCCAGTTGCGTTATCTGCAAACCATCTTGGAGATCGCTTCGACGCAAAATGCCATCAATACGATCATCCCTTTGCCTATCGAGTTGTTCAAGCCCTTCATGTCGAAGGAATCGACGTTGGCGACTTCTGTAGAAGAGAAGAAATCTTAGAATGTGGTTTTGTTTGCAACTGGATCTTCTTGAGGCATTGCGTTATGCTGGGCGCGTTTTCCGAGGTAAACGCGGTGCCTCGGAGGTAACGAAGCCACAAAACAAACCCTGCGAGTTCATGGAGTGGAGTCATGTCCCGTTCGCGGATCGTCTGGATGCTCTTTTTCGCTTTGTTGTTGGGCGCAGGAGCCGCAGTCTTTTTCTTCCGACAAGGCTTAGATGCTTATCAAGCCAACGTTGCGCAGCCTTCTTTGCAGCAGCAGGCGCGCAGCGCACAACAATCCATCAAACTCTTGGGCTTGCAACAGATCTCTTTGGCTTCGGCCCATCTCAAAGATGCCCGTCTTGCCACGATCTTTGGGGCGCAAGGAGAAGAACGTAAAAAGCAAGCGACTGCTTTTCTCGCCTCTGTTGTCGGTGCGGCCTCTTCAAAGGCAGCAGAAAAGCTCGGAACCTCCTTTGCTGCGCTATCGGATGAAAAAGCCGCTGTGATCGCGCTCTCCGCAAACGCGCCTGAGGGCGTCGCCTTGGATAATGTCGAAGCCTCCAAGGATGGGATATCTTCGCAGGGCGTGCTTGTCTCCAAAGACAAAGCCTACCTTCTCGTGCATGTTCCTGTTTTTGGCATCCCGAGCGCTGCGCCTGCCTCGAAAGTTGGAGAGGGTGACAAAAAAGAGGGAGATGGCGATAAAAAAGCCGGAGATGGCGACAAAAAAGAGGAAGACAGTGGCAAAAAAGAGGGCGATGGCGACAAGGAAGAAGAACCCGCGCCCCGCAAACAAAGCAGCAAACCTGACAAACAAGCCTGTCCTGCTGGAAAGATCTGGGCTTGCTTGAAGGTCTGCGCAAAGCGCGACAACAAGAAGAAGTGCCTTGAGCAAAAAGAGAAATGTGCCTGTTATGCCTCGAAAAAGAAATCCAAAAGCTCTTGGCGGATGCCCTCGTTGCAACAACGTTTTGCACAAGCTGCGGAAGACGACAAGCCCACACCTGCTCCTGCCACTACTGCCCAATCTCCCGCTGTTGCGAGGCTTTTGGGGATCTTCACACAAGCCTTTGTGATCGATGATCGCTTTGCTTACATCCTCAAGTCTCCAATCTTCGGAACATCGGTCGAATTAGTATTCTTTTTGCCCAAAGGCCAGATTCTTGGGAGTTCGCTCAAAGAAAAAGCGTCCGTTCAAACCTTGCTTGCTTCAGCGGCGGGCAAGTTTTTGTTGGAGATGAAAAAAGAAGGAAATGCAGTACAGCTTGGAATCAAAAACTACGACGCGCTGTCTTTGAAGATGGATGGCGGAAAGATCGGGTTGGCCGTGTTGCAGAGCCGTTCTGGGTGGGAAGGCTTTTTGGAGCAGAACTTGATCTTGATGGGGTCGGTGGCTGTAGGGTTTGTGTTGTTGCTGCTGTTGTTGTTGTTGCCGGGGGCTGGCAAAACAGACAAGCAATTGTTTGATCTGGAAGAACAACTTCTTGATATCTACCGCACAGGAAATCTACAAGTCGCCTTCGTTGAAAGCTTCCCGGGCGCGGTCGGTTCGCTTGCAGCAACACTCAATCGTCTCTTTTTTCAACTGCACAACCAAGTCGTCGAGATCCAAGAAGCCTCCGTTCAAGATATCCCTCGTCAACACGAAGCCACTCTTTCGCTGTCTTCGCCAGAAGTTCAGATGGCCCTTCACGAACCCGAAGTACATTACCAACAAGTCTTTCAACGCTATGCCAAAGCGAAAGAACAAACAGGCGAAGACACTTCTTTGCTCGATCAAGAGCGGTTCTTGGACAAACTGCGCCAAAATGCGGCCACCTTCCGCAAACAATACGATTGCCTTGGCGTTGCGTTTGATGTGGCCGTCAAAGACAACAAAGTGATCCTGAAGCCCCAACTGATCCCCCGAGACTGAGATATTTGTTTCGATCTCGCTCCAAGCCGCCGATCGACGGGCTTTTGGATTCCTCTTCGTGTAGGGATCTTGTATGCCGCCTCAAACCTCTCCGCCCTTTTCTTCTTCCACACACCTCAACCTTTCTCATTGGGTTCCCAAAACAGGGGCAGAAGGCCCCGGCCAGCGCTTTGCTTTGTGGGTGCAAGGCTGCGCTATCCGTTGCGCGGGATGCTGTAACCCCGATATGTTCGGATTTTTGCCAAAGCAACTGCTCACCGTCGGCGATGTGATGAACATGATCCGTTCGGCACAGTCGGAGTATTTGATCGAAGGCATCTCTTGCCTTGGAGGAGAACCCTTCGCACAAGCCGAACAACTCGGCTTGTTGGCAGAAGCTGTGCAGGCTTGTGGTCTTTCGGTGATGATCTTTTCGGGCTACACGCTCGAAGATATCCGCGCACGCCAAGATCCCCATGCGGAGCGGTTGTTGGCGCACACGGATATCTTGGTGGATGGACCTTATCGAGAAGAGCTACATACCGAAGATCGCCGATGGATCGGATCAACCAACCAGCGGGTTCACTTTTTAAGCGATCGCTACGACCCCAAAGACCCTTGTTGGAAGCAAAAGAACAGCGTGGAAGTGTTCTTTGATGGCAAAGAATTGCGGATCACTGGCTTTCCAAAAAAAGAGTGGCGTGAGGAAGTCGTGCGTTGGCGTCGTCAAATCGAGCAGGCCCGAGCGACAGGGCATCTCGAACAAAACAAGTCGCGCACACCTTAGAGCGCAGTGATTTGTTGATCAATGTTTGCGGGGATGTTCGATGCGTATGGGGACTTCTTGCATGGTAGGGGAACCGAATAGAGAGAGCATCAAGAGAGGGCTTGCTTCTCCAAGAAGCCCTCGCCCGATGGATTGTAGCACACGGCTGATCAACAAAGACAAAGCGAAAAGCCCAAAAAAGACGGAGAGTCCGATCCAAAGGTAAGTGCGTTGGGTCAAGGCAAAGAAGACGGCAGGGAACAGAGACAAAAGCCCTAGCCCGATAAACACCCGCGACAGCTGCACCCCAATGCTTCGTTTCGTCGGATGGAAGGCCATATGGGTGACAAAGTAGGTGATGATGAACAATGCCCATACGAAAAACAAAGGCAGCAGCACGCCGACGGAGAGCAGTTGCCCTGCGACGGCAACGCGTTGCAGACGTGGGAATTGGAACAGGAAGTAGCTTGTTCCATAGAAAAACAAGGCCGCGATCAGCAGGTAACGCAACGGGGGTTCCAACAACAATCGCTGCAATAAGGAAGTGAAGGAGATCGAGCGGAGTTGGTGGAGCGCTTCGCTACGTTGGGCTTCGTCGCCGCAGGACAAGGCACGTCGAAACGAGACACGCGCTGCGTCGAGGTTGTTGTCAAGGACGTGGCAATTTCCCATCCACAGGTGGGCGGAGGCTTCGTCTTGATTTCGTTCGAGCAGCCCAAGGAAGATCTTCGTTGCCCCATCAAGATCCCCTTTTTTAAAAAGTGCGATCCCGTCTTGTATTGTTTTTTTGGCCATGCAACCAAAACCCTTTCGTGCCATGTTCCATTGATCTGGCGCTTGTGGTACGTTGTGCATCATAACACTTTCACGCCAAAAGATCATTCTCAAGAAAGGACTTTGCCGTCAACGCTTTCTCTCTCCTCAAAGGCGCGCAAAGCTCGAAGGCTCAAAGGAGACGTCACACAAAATACAAACAAGCCAAAGCCTCCGAACATCCGAATCCACCACCAACGTCATCTCGATCTGTGCGACGCTTGGAGCAAAACAGTATGGGGTATTACGACATGGCCGATCGAAGCAGCAAAAAGATTCCAGTCACCGAACGCGAGTTTCTTTGGGTGCAAGACGACGACAAGGGCGAAGTGGTCTTGCATGTGGGGCCGACGATGGTGTCACCAACCGCCGCTGATCGTGTGGTTTGCGACGATGGAGAGGGTGGTTTTCGCGAAGACCCCACCAACCGACCACGCAAAATGATCGTGGTCGGTGATGACCAATACTGCGTCTTGTTCAACCCGCTGTTTGAGAATGACGGCCGACCGAACGGGAAGTTTCGTCAAGGCCGCAACGAAGCCCGTCCGTTGCGCAACGGTACGCGAGCGATGATCCCGGGACCGTGTAGCTTTCATCTGTGGCCGGGTCAGCGTGCAGAAGTCCGAGATGCCCACGAGCTCGGCTCTAACCAGTACCTTGTGGTCAAGGTGTACGGCGAAGTCGACAAAACGGCCCCGTACTACGATATCACCGCAAAGTCCGCAGGTATCCGAACCGCGATCGCGGAAGATGTGGGGCGCTTGCATCCCGAAGAAGGATCGCCACTGCTCTCTGAAGCAGAAACTTCGGACTTGCGGATGGTGCGCGGCCAATTGATTGTTGTGCGGGGTTTGGATACGCAGTTTTATATCCCTCCGACGGGGGTGGATATCGTGCCGGATACCTCGGTGGATGGGCGTGGTTCACGGATCTCGGCAGAGTTGGCTGCGCAGCTTTTGCAGCAAGTCCGCGATCAAGATGACCGCGATCAGATCATCCAACAGCTCGGCCTTTCCGAGTCTGTCGAAGAAGAACTTCAGGAAGAATTCAAAAAAGCGCGGGGGCGTCGGAAAAAAGAAGAGACGATCGTGATCGATCAAAACATCCGAACCCGTCAACGCGCACAAAAGCCAAATTCTCCGCCTCCCATTCAACAACAGTCCTATGAGGCCGATGAATCCGAGCGCTTGGATGATAACCTTGTTCAAGCGATCAACACCTCGCCGATGGCGATCAAGCAACTCGAACAAGAAGCCCGGAAGTCCCGCTTGATCCGAGAAGCTGTGGTACTCGGCGAAAAAGAGTTTTGCATCATCCTTGACGCGGACGGAAAACGACAAGTGAAGGTCGGCCCTGCGCGTGTTTTCCCCGGACCCTACGACACTTTTTTGGTCGAAGGATCGCGCAATCGCATCTACGATGCTTATGAACTTTTGCCGCATCGGGCGTTGTGGTTGCGTGTGATCTCGGAGATCTCGCGTGACGAACTCCAAAAAAATCTTCCCGACGGAATCAAGCTAGAGAAGGAAGTCTATCGACCGGGCGATGAGATCCTGCTTTATGGTGTGAATACATTCTTTTTTCCATTCAACGAGATCGAAGTGTTGTCGCCCCACAGCGGCGAGGCGATGATCGGAAACAATCACGAGAATGTGTTTATCGAAGCGCTTGGGATCGATCAAAAGAGCGGGATCTATGTCCGCGATCTGGAAACAGGCGAAGCCCGACTTGTGCGTGGAAAACAATCGTATCTTGTCGACCCACGCAAAGAAGTCCACATCACGCGCACCATCCCCACCGAAGATTGGAACCTTTGGATCGCTTATTATGAGCCGCACAAGCGCACGACAACGCCCATCGTCACGCCGTGGGCGCTTTCGATCTCTGTCCCCCACAACCACGCTGCCCTCGCTACTTCTGCAAATGGACAACGTGTGATCGAAGGCCCTTGTGTCGAGCTTTTGGGATACGAAGAAAAGCTCGTGTGTGTCACGCTTTCGATGGGACGGCCCAAAACCGACGAGCGCCTGCTCAAGACGTGTTTCTTGCGCACTTCGGGGAACCGTATCTCCGATGTGATCCGCATCGAGACACGAGACTTTGTGAAGCTAGATCTCGAAGTGAGTTATAGTGTGACCTTCCGCCCCGAAGCACGGGATCTTTGGTTCACCCACGAAAACTATGTGCAAGTGTTGGTCGATCATATGCGCTCTTTGGTGCGCAGCCGCTCTCGGGCCTTTTCGTTGATGGAGTTGTGGCCGCAGATCCCGCAACTTTTGCGTGACACCATCCTTGGCGAAAAGCCCACAGAGAGCGCCCGTCCCGGACGCTATTTCCCCGAAAGTGGAGTACACGTCCACGAAGTCGAAGTTCTTTCCAGTTCGATTCTCGACGACAAGATCGCCGAAGTGATGTACCAGATGCAGCGGCAATCGGTCTCCCTTCAGATCGGAGACCGCGAAGCCCAAGAACAACTCCGCTCCGCACAGCTTCGTGATCTCGTTGAAAAAGAACGTCTTTCGCTCGATCACGCTCAGAAAAAACGCGATCTCGAACTCAAAGAAACCATCCAAGGACTCGAACACCACCTCAGCTTGCAAACCATCAAACAGCGCGAAGAACTCAGCAAGATCCAAGAAGAGCTTCTTGCGCTTCGACAAACCCACAGCCTCGAAGTCAAAACCAAGCAAAACGCGTTCGCCCAAAAAGCCGCAGCCGAAGTCCAACTGCTCGAAGCAGAAACCAAAGCCAAGGCTCAGTCCACCCTCCACGAAGAAGAACGCGCCCATCTGCAAGCCCTTCGTTCTTTGGAGATCAAATTGCTCGAAGCCAAGGCTGCTGCTGTTGCCACGCAGCACCAAGCCGTACAGCCCGGGCTTGTCGAAGCCATCACCAGTCTCGGTGACAAGATCATGCTCGCTGATGTCGCCCAAAATATGAACCTGATCAGTCTTTTCCAAGGAAAAGATGTGGGATCGATCCTTTCCGAAGTCCTCGGTGGGACGCGGGTGATGACCACGATCAACAAACTCCTCGAACAGTATCCTTCTCCACACGCACCCGACGAAGACCAAGACGGCAAGGACAAAGAAGCCAAAGGCGGAAAAAACAAGTCTCGCTGAGCTTTTTCGGTCGATGGGGGGGCTTTCTCTTCTTTACACGGCATCTTGCGGCCCAATATGTCGGAGAGCTTTCTCTTTGGATATGAGGTGCTTGGCGATCGATCCTGTGCTTGACAGGGGAGGGCGCAGTGTGACAATCTTGGGGATTGAAAAGAATCGTTTCAGCGGAGCGAGAACTTTTTCCATCCGCGTTTGTCCAACCCGCGTAAGGTCAACAACCGCTGAAACTTTTTAGCGCTTGCCACGAAAAGAGGGCCGCGATCATGCGTTCCAAACCTTCCTTTTCCAACGAACACATCCCCTCCACCCCTCGGTCATCGGCACTACAGCCATCGGCACTACAGCCATCGGCACTACAGCCATCGGCACTACAGCCATCGCCCTTTCCCACCCATCCATCCTCAGGCTTCGACGTAGACGCATGGTTTGCTACTTCCGAGATGAGCGCTGAACCACAAAAGATGATGTTGGAGCTTGTGGTGTCGTGGCGGGGAGGGATCATCGATATCTGCCACTACCGCACGCCAAGGCGGATCACCTTTGGCAACGATCCTCGTGCGGACTTTTGTTATTCTCTCGATGATCTACCTCTTCCCTCCCAACGTTCTTTGTTTCCTTTGATCGAACCCGGAGGGGAGGGCTTTATGTTGGGCTTTCATACCGAGATGCTCGGAACGGTCGAGCACAACGGGGAGTCCTTCACTTTGCGCGAGTTGGTCAAAGCGGGGCGTGCGCACTACTTTGCCCGTTCGGGGTGCTGCTATTACCCTCTTTCTCCCGGTGTTCGTGTTCATCTCGATCTCAACGGATTGGATCTCTCTGTCCAATTCGTCCCGATCCCCCCGCTGCAATTTCATCGCTTACGTCAGATGGGACTCCAAGCCCCTGTGTTGTCTTTTTCTGTGATCGCTCACTTGTTGTTTGTGTTGTTTGCTGTCTCTTCGGGTTCCTCAACAACACAAGAAGCCGCACAAACGCCCAAAGATACGACCGCTTCGCTTCTTTCCAAAACCCAATCTTCTCGCAGAACACTCGGCTCTCAAGCCTTTTACTTTGAACCGATCTATCTCGGGCCAAGCAAAGCGCCGATCCTTCCGTTGTGCCCGCCTTCTCTTTCTCAAACTCATGCTTTCGTCCAAAAGCACCAAAAGCTCTCGCGCACCGCGATGCTTGTGAACGGGCAATCCCTTTCTAGCCCAAAGGTTCTTTGTCGCCCGCGAAACAAAAAACCGCCTTCCCACCGTCTTCATGTCCCTTCAAAAGCACAACAATACTAAAGATTCGAGGGTTCGTCTTAGCGTTCGTGGACGGGCAACATGGAGGGTTCGGCGAGCGCACTCGCGAGTTGCCATGCTTCTTCGGAAGTGAGGGCTTCGGCGAGCGTTATGTGGGGGCGGTCTTGGACTT
Source organism: Myxococcota bacterium (assembly GCA_963169055.1). GTDB lineage: Bacteria > Myxococcota_C > UBA6777 > UBA6777 > UBA6777 > JAKLKB01. The sequence continues at coordinate 10,475 of CAUJFU010000287.1, read as the reverse complement.
CTAGAAGGACGCGAAAGCGCCGACCTTGGGGGGATTGTGTTTCTACTTTGATCGCTCGGGTGCGGGTGCTGGGGTATTCAAGAAACCAATGGATCGCACGGAATCGAAAAAAATCGACACGCACACCGCTTGGCGAAAATGCGAACCATTCGCCATTTTTGGTGAGTCCGAGTCCCGTTGGCAAAAGCACTGCGCCCATCGAAAGCGACCACGCAGCCGTTTCAAGAGAAGATATCCGAGGGAGGTGTTGGCCTGTGATCACACAAAACATCCCCACAAAAAGGAAGAACGTTGCAAGGATCAAACAAGCCAACCCCCAGCCCCAACCGCGTCGTCGGACAAGCACAACGACGCCATCTTCACGTGTCATCTCAAGGTCTTGCGCCATGGTTTGTTCTTACGTGATATGGGTTTTGGGTGATCGTAGCAAGCCCGCAGCCCGTTTCGCTCGGTTGGGCTAGGCTGTGGGCTGGGCCGTGGGTCAAATGGGGGGGGATCAAACAGGGACTGGGGCGAATTGGTGTTGTGGGTCGTTGACAAAGACGGCACCTGCGGAGGTGACGATCAACCAGCCGCCTTGGACTTTGAGGTAGTGATAAGCTGGGCCACCTTGCGCTGCAACTTCGTTCCACATCCCTGCACGAACAGGCATGGACGAGCCACCGTTGGGCATTCCAGGAGGGGGGCCGGCCATCGGTCCGGGAGGAGGGCCGCCGGGGCGTGGGCCAGACAACGGAGGCGGGCCGGGAGGTCCACCGGGGGGAGGGCCGGGAGGCATCGGGGCAGGTCCACGTGCTCCAACGGGGGGTTGAGGGCCTGTCATGGGCGGACCCATCGGTGGGGCTTGGCGCGGTGGGCCACCGGGAGGAGGCATCATCGGTCCTCCCCCGGGAGGTCCGGGAGGGGATGGTGGACCCGGTGGAACGGGCGCAGGGCCGGGCATGGGAGGGGGAGCGCCCATCGCTGCTTCTCCGTTCGCGCCTTCTTCGATCTCGATCACAAAATCGCCGATGAAGACTTTATCGGTACTTTTGATCACTTGGGGAGATGCGATCTTGTGGCCGTTGACGTAGGTGCCGTTGGTGCTTTTCAGGTCGACGACGATGAATTTGCCTTCTTTGAAGACGATCTTGGAGTGGCGTTTGGAGACGTTGCCTTTGGGGAGAACGATATCGTTTCCTTGGACCCGTCCGACGGTGATCTCGTTCTTGTTGAACTGCAATCGCTGGGATTTTCCACCCTTTTCTTGGACCACAACGGTAAACATGGATCCCTCGTGCTGGTTAGGTAGGTCGCCGTTGCAGAAACAGGCGAAGTATTGGGACGAATGTGTCGATCGAATCAACCGCTACGATTGAGTTCTTGCCTGTTTCAGCGGATTGAGAAGGGAACATAACAGAAAGCCAAGCACGATGCAAGTGCTTCGTCACTTCCTTCTTGCAAAGATGTTTTACTCGGACCCGTTGCCCAAGTCAAACAGCATCGTCGAGAGTTGGCGCAAGGCTTCGAGTTGGTCGCGGAACTTGGCGGCTTCTTCAAAGCGCAAGTGGGCTGCCGCTTCGAGCATCGCGGACTCGATGCGTTCCATCTCTCGGCGCAGATCACTTTCGCGTTGGTACGTGGCTGCCTTTTCAGCGGCCCATGCGATCGGGCTTTGGTTGTCTTCTGCGTATTGGACTGGCAAGGTATCGACCCACGAATGGATTTGTTTTTGGATGCTTTCGGGGGTGATGTGGTTGGCTTGGTTGTACTCGATCTGTAGCTCGCGTTGGCGGCGTGTCACTTGAATGCAGGTTTCCATCGCTTCGGTCATCTTGTCTGCGTACAGGATCACGTACCCGTTGAGGTTGCGTGCGGCCCGTCCTGCCGTCTGAATCAACGAACGAGCCGTCCGCAAAAAGCCTTGTTGATCTGCATCGAGGATCGCCACCAACGACACTTCCGGAAGATCCAGCCCTTCGCGCAACAAGTTCACCCCGATCAATACATCGAAAGCCCCTTGGCGAAGTTCTCGCAACAACAAGACGCGCTCCAAAGTCTCGATCCCTGAGTGCAAGTAACGCACTGAGATCCCCATCTCTTGGTAGTATTCGGACAGCTTCTCGGCCATCCGCTTGGTTAGCGTTGTCACCAAGATGCGTTCTTTGCGTTCAATGCGCTTGCGGATCTCTTCGAGCAGATCATCGACTTGGCCGCTGGATGGGCGAACTTCGACGATCGGGTCCAACAGTCCCGTCGGTCGGATGATCTGTTCAACCACCTGCGCGGAGTTCTCGACTTCGTACGCACTTGGGGTTGCGGAGACGTAGATCACTTGGGGGATCAGTTCTTGGAATTCTTCGTACTTGAGCGGGCGGTTATCCATCGCCGAAGGAAGCCGAAAACCATGCTCCACCAACGTGCGCTTTCTTGAAAAGTCGCCGTGGTACATCCCCCGTACTTGGGGCAGTGTGACGTGGCTTTCGTCTACGATCATCAAGAAGTCTTCAGGGAAGTAGTCGAGCAAGCAGGGCGGTGCTTGACCTGCTGCGCGGCCCGAAAGATGCCGAGAGTAGTTCTCGACCCCGTGACAAACTCCAATCTGCTCCAACATCTCGATATCACACAGCGTCCGTTCGCGTAGCCGCTGTTCTTCCACCAGTTTGTTCGCGGTATGCAGCGCCGCAAGCTGTGTCTGAAGCTCGGCTTGGATCCCCACAATCGCGGAACGAAGTTGATCTTGCCCCGTGACGTAGTGGCTATTCGGGTAGATTGCCACCCCATCGAGCGATTCGAGTACCTTTCCTCGAATCGGATCCACCCGGCGGATCGCATCCAACTCGTCATCCCAAAATTCCAGCCGCAGCGCGTGTTCTTCTTCGTGGGCTGGAAACACCTCGACGATATCTCCCCTCACCCGAAACGTTCCCCGATGAAAGTCCACATCATTTCGGTCATAACGAAGCTCCACAAGACGCCGCAACAGCTTGTTTCGCTCGATCCGCTCCCCACGCCGCAGATGCAACAGCATCTCATGATAAGCCTCCGCAGACCCGATCCCGTAAATACAAGACACCGAGGCCACAATGATCACATCTCGCCGCTCAAACAACGAGCGCGTCGCCGCATGCCGCATCCGATCGATCTGCTCGTTGATATCTGCCTCTTTTTCGATATACGTATCGCTCGCAGGTACATACGCCTCGGGCTGGTAATAGTCGTAGTACGACACGAAATACTCGACCGCGTTGTCTGGAAAGATCTCCCGAAATTCCCCATACAGCTGTGCCGCCAACGTCTTGTTGTGTGCCAATACCAACGCTGGGCGCTGTACTGCCTCCACCACCCACGCCATCGTCAGCGTCTTGCCCGAACCCGTCACCCCATACAGCGTTTGCGCTTTGTCTCCGCGCTTCAATCCCTCCACCAGTTGCCCGATCGCTTTGGGCTGATCGCCGCGTGGCGTATAACCCGATCTCACCGAAAATGCTTTCAACTTTCCACCTCTTTATGTGTGCGCAAAATAGTCTTGACAGTCCGTGATCCCTTGTGCTACATGACCGCCAAACTTTGAGGAGAGACGTAATTCGATGAACATTTATCCAGATTTTACATTCTTTATCCAGATGGCTTTCTTCTTTGCTTGTGTTTGGACCTTGACCAACCTGATGTTTCCTCCCGTCCTCGCGGTGATCCTCGAACGGCAAAAAAAGATCGATCACGCTCAGCGCGAACTCAAAGAACGCGATGAAGAAGGCCGTCAGATGCAGCGCGACTACCAAGAAGAGATCCGCAAAGTCCGCGTTCAAGCCCAAGATATCCGCAACAAAGCACGCAATGAATCGGCACAATACGAGCGCGAGATCCTCGAAAAAGCCCGCCAAGAAGAGATCAAACTGATGCAAGAAGAACGTGCCAATATCTCCGCTCGTCGCGAAGAACTCCAAGCACAGTTTGAAAAAGATCGCAGCGTTCTCACCCAAGAGATCGTCGCTCGTCTGCTTGGGCGATCTGTATCGTAAATTCCCGTCTCTTCGACCGATTCGCTTCCGATTCGCCTTATATCCACTCCATCTTGCGCGGATGGGGATTGACGAACGTCACGGGGCGTGCTTTATCGCGCCCCAACGGTTGTTTGCCTACGTTTGAGCAACCCCTTCTCGCCTCGCCAAATCACATAAGCCCTCCCCGCAATATCGCCTGCGAGGGCAAGGACGAACGCGAATGAGCCAGACCACACAAAGCACAGCCCCCAACGCTGCGCCCTCCAGTTTCCTTCTCCGTAACCACGATATGATCCCGCTCGCGTTGTTCGCGTTGATGGTCTTTAGCTACGCCATCTATTACGCAACTCCCGCTGGATCGCCTACCCATGTGATCTGTAAAAATCTGATCCTTCCTTTTTCCAACCTCGGACTCTTGTTGTACCTGATCCTTTCCCGTGCTCTGCCCGACTTTCTTGTCCATCTCCAAAAACGCCGCAAAGAGATCGCCGACGCCATCGTCGCCTTCAACGAACGCGATGATGAGATCGCCCTCCGCTACAACGATATCCAACAGAAACTCGCAAACGTCGAACAAGAAAAAGCCTCGATCCTCGAACGCGCAAAACAACTTGCCTCCGAAGAAACCGCCGAGATGCGTTCCCAAGCCGAACGCAAAAGCAACCGACGCATCGAGGATGTCCGCAACCAAGTCGCCCAAGAGATGGCCCGTATGCAATCTGAGATGCAACGCACTCTCCTCGACCGCTCTTTCGATGATGCTTTTGCGCTCCTCCAATCCAAGATCAACGACGACGATCAACGCCGTCTCCAAAGCGATTATCTCAAACAGTTGGGGGCCCAATCGTGAAACAACACTCCTTATTTGCCCATCGCTACGCCAAAGCGCTCTTTCAGATCGCCCTCGCTGAACAACGAACCGAAGAGATCGCCACACAACTTCATGCGTTCGCAAAACAACTCACGCAACACCCCGAGCTGAACGACATCTTCCTCAACCCGGTGTATGCCCCCGCACAGCGCATCGCGATCCTCTCCGCCCTTGCTAAACCACTCGACTTTCTCCCCCAAACCCAAAAGTTCCTGTTCTTTTTGATCGAAAAGAAACGCACAGAACTCTTCACCGAGATCTGCTCCCAATATCAAGAACTCTTGGATGCCCGCAACGATATCGTTCACGTCCACGTCACTTCGGCCCAAACACTCGACGAATCCACACAGCAATCGCTCAAACAGATCTTTGCCAAACAAACAGGCCGCACCGTTGTGTTGCACCTCGATACCAACCCCGACCTGATCGGCGGTATGATCGCCCGCGTCGGAAACCGTATCTACGATGGCAGCGTCAAGAGCCGCTTCGCAAATATGAAGAATCACTTGCTTTCGCAGATCGCCTGATCTGTTCGCAACCATTGAGGAAAAAAAGCCATGGCTATGGAGCTCCGCGCTGAAGAGATCAGCCAGATTATACGCAAACAAATCGAAAACTACGATCAAGGGATGGAGATCGCTGAAACGGGTACCATCCTCGCCGTCGGTGACGGGATCGCCCGTATCCACGGCCTTAGCCAAGCCATGGCTGGAGAACTTCTTGAGTTCCCCGGTGGTGTCATGGGCATGGTGCTCAACTTGGAAGAAGACAACGTCGGTTCCGTGATCTTGGGCAGCGACAACGGCATCCAAGAAGGCGATACCGTCAAGCGCACAGGCCGCATCGTCGAAGTCCCTGTCGGTGAAGCCCTTATCGGTCGCGTCGTCAACGCCCTCGGAATCCCCGTCGATGGCAAAGGCCCCCTCCAAACTGAACTCAGCCGCCGCGTCGAACTCAAAGCCCCCGGGATCGTCTCTCGCGAATCCGTCCACGAACCCCTTCAAACCGGCCTCAAGGCCATCGATGGCATGATCCCCATCGGTCGCGGACAACGCGAGTTGATCATCGGTGACCGTCAAACCGGCAAAACTGCCGTCGCCATCGACACCATCATCAACCAAAAAGGCACCCACAAAACCGATAAGCCCGTCTTCTGCATCTATGTCGCTATCGGTCAAAAACAATCCACCGTCGCCCGCGTCAAAACCATCCTCGAAGAAAATGGCGCGATGGATTACACCACCATCGTCGTCGCTTCCGCCTCGGAACCCGCCCCACAGCAATTCCTCGCCCCCTACACGGGCGTCACCATGGGCGAATTCTTCCGCGATAGCGGACGCCACGCTCTCCTCGTTTATGATGACCTTTCCAAACACGCCGTCAGCTACCGTCAGATGTCCCTCTTGCTTCGTCGTCCCCCCGGTCGCGAAGCTTATCCCGGTGACGTCTTCTATCTCCACAGCCGCTTGCTCGAACGCGCCGCCAAGATCACTTCCGACGAAAAAGTCTGGAAAAAGATGGGCTTCACAGGTGGCGGTGGCTCCCTCACCGCCCTCCCGATCATCGAAACCCAAGCGGGCGACGTCTCCGCTTATATCCCCACCAACGTCATCTCCATCACCGATGGTCAGATCTTCCTCGAAACCGACTTGTTTAACGCAGGCATCCGTCCCGCGATCAACGTCGGGATCTCCGTCTCTCGCGTCGGTGGAAACGCCCAAATCGGCGCCATGAAAAAGATCGCAGGAACCCTCCGCCTCGATCTCGCCCAATACCGCGCCGTGAAAGCCTTCGCCCAATTCGGCTCCGACCTCGACAAAGCCACCCAAGCCCAGCTTTCCCGTGGTGACCGTCTGACCGAACTCCTCAAACAAAACCAATACGCTCCCCTCCCTGTCGAACAGCAGATCGTCTCCATCTATGCCGGCAGCAAGGGCTTCCTTGATACCCTTCCTGTCCACAAAATCCGCGAGTTTGAGAAGGGCCTGCTCCAACACGTCAACGATCAATTCCCCGAAGTCTACACCACGATCCGCGACAAACAAAAACTCACTGACGAACTCGCCGCAAAGATCGAAGAATCCATCCGATCTTATCTCAGCATCTTCGTCAAAGAGCATAACCTCGAAACCAACTAATCGGGACTTTGGAGATCCTCCAAATCGATGCAAAGAGCCGTCCCCTCGGCTCTTTGCTCCCCTTAGCGCAGGCAGGCGATCATGGCCAATCTCAAAGAAATCCGCAAACGGATCACCTCCGTCAAAAATACCCAACAAATCACCAAAGCCATGAAGATGGTGGCCGCAGCCAAGCTGCGCCGCGCCCAAGAGTCCCTCATGCAAGGACGGCCCTACGCCCTCCAGCTTTTTCAAACGATCAGCCGCCTTGCTGCCTCGGTCGAACACGAGGCCCATCCCCTTCTGTTGCCCCGCTCCACAAAGCGCGTCCGCCTTCTCGTGATCAGCGCTGATCGGGGCTTGTGTGGTGGTTTTAACTCCAACCTGATCAAAGCCACCGAACGCTACATCGCCGAACACAAGGGCCAATTCGATAGCCTCGAACTGGTCTTCGCTGGACGCAAAGCCCAAGAGTATTTCCGCAGACGTCCCCACAAACTCGGTACGTATTTTCGCGGCGCATTCGATCCCCTCAACGCCGAAAATACCGACAAGATCTCGCGCTCCTTGATTCAAGATTACCTCGACAACAAATACGATCGCCTCGTGATCATCTATAACGAGTTCAAGTCCGTCATCAGCCAAAAACCGATGTACGAACAACTCCTTCCGATCGTCCCTTACGCCGAAGACGCTTATCTTGAACCTCTCGCAGACAACTACCTCTACGAGCCAAGCCGCGATGAACTCTTGGGCTACTTGCTGCCACTTCACGTCAACACCCAGATCTTCCGTGCGTTGCGTGAATCCTTCGCCGCTGAGATGGGCGCTCGGATGAGCGCGATGGATTCTGCCACCAAAAACGCTGGCGAACTCGTCGAAAAACTCACGCTCAAATTCAACCGCGCCCGACAAGCCGCGATCACCACCGAACTTGTCGAGATCATCAGCGGGGCTGCCGCTCTCTAAACCCACGGAACAAGGGCTTGTGCAAGCTCTCTGCAACGCACCCCCCCTTCGCTCCGCCCCGACATTCTCTTACGCACGACCATCCGCAAAACAAACGGATGCGCACTCGAAATCGTTTTGATATCCCCCGTCTCGCGGGGTTCCGATCAGGAAAGGCTCCTCACAATGGAACAACAATCACAAAATATAGGCCGCGTCGTTCAGGTCATCGGTCCCGTTGTGGACGTCGCCTTCGATAGCGGCAAACTACCCCCACTCTTGACGGCACTCACCATCTCCAACCCTTCGATCAACAACAAAGCCGATAACCTCGTCGTCGAAGTCGCCCAACACCTCGGCGAAAACGTCGTCCGTACCATCTCGATGGACACCACCGACGGTCTCGTTCGTGGGATGTCCGTCAGAAACACGGGCGCACCGATCTCCGTTCCCGTCGGCGAAGGCACTCTTGGACGCATCATCAACGTCATCGGCGAACCCATCGACGAAAAAGGCCCCGTCGAACACTCACAACGCCTCCCCATCCATCGCCCCCCCCCAAAGTTTGAAGACCAAGCCACCACCATCGAGATGTTCGAGACCGGCATCAAGGTCATCGACTTGCTCGGACCCTACATGAAGGGCGGTAAGATCGGACTCTTTGGCGGCGCTGGCGTCGGCAAAACCGTTCTTCTCCAAGAACTGATCAACAACGTCGCCCAACATCACGGCGGTTACTCCGTTTTCGCTGGCGTCGGTGAGCGTACCCGCGAAGGCAACGACCTCTGGCACGAAATGGCCGAAACCAAACTCGCCAACGGCGATAGCGTCCTCTCCAAAACCAGCCTTGTCTACGGCCAAATGAATGAACCACCCGGCGCTCGCGCTCGCGTCGCTCTCACGGGACTCACCATCGCCGAATACTTCCGCGATGAAGAAGGCCAAGACGTCCTTCTCTTCGTCGACAACATCTTCCGCTTTACCCAAGCAGGCTCCGAAGTTTCCGCCCTCCTTGGTCGTATGCCTTCTGCCGTCGGTTACCAACCCACCCTCGCCACCGAGATGGGCGCCCTCCAAGAACGCATCACCTCCACCAAAAAAGGCTCCATCACCTCCGTTCAAGCCATCTACGTCCCCGCTGACGACTTGACCGACCCCGCACCCGCAACCACCTTCTCCCACCTTGACGCAACCACCGTCCTTTCCCGCGAGATCGCCGCCCTCGGCATCTACCCCGCCGTCGACCCCCTCGACTCCACCTCCCGCATCCTCGACCCCCATATCGTCGGCGAAGAACACTATCGCGTCGCTCGTATGGTTCAGCAGATCCTCCAACGCTACAAAGACCTCCAAGATATTATCGCCATCCTCGGCATGGACGAACTCAGCGAAGACGACAAACTCACCGTCGCTCGCGCTCGTCGTATCCAACGCTTCCTCTCCCAGCCCTTCTTCGTTGCCGAGCAATTCACCAACATCCCCGGGCAATTCGTCAAACTCGAAGACACCATCCGTGGCTTCCGTGAGATCTGCGAAGGCAAGCACGATGATATCCCCGAACAAGCCTTCTATCTTGTCGGCAATATCGACTCCGTCCTCGCCAAAGCTGAAAAGCTCGCCAAGAATTAACCCGATCACCCAAGGGAGTCCCGCGCTGGACCTTCCAACGCGCTCTCTCCCTTCCCTCGGAGAGATCCTGCCATGAGCCTCCAGCTACGTATCGTCACGCCCACGGGCGAAGCCCTTAAAACAGAAACCACACACGTCACTCTCCCCGGCCTTAACGGAGAATTCACCGTCCTCAGCGGTCACCTCCCTTTCTTGACCGCTCTCCGCATCGGTGTGGCTTCTTACGCTACCGGCAAACACACCCAAAACCTCTGCTCCCTCGGAAAAGGCTTTGTCGAAGTCTTCGCCAATCAAGTGACCATCTTCGTCCAAACCGCTGAAAAAGCCCACGACATCGACAAAAAACGCGCACAAGATGCCCTATCCCGCACCGAAAAAGCCCTCTCCAACTCTTCCCACAACCCCAACGACCCCTCCTACCAACTCCTCCTTGAAGACCGCGCCCGCGCCAAATCCCGCCTCCTCGCCGCTGAAAAAGCCCTCTAATCCTTACCTCCCTTCGAACTCACTCTGTCTCGTTTTTTGTAGTCGTCTGCTCTTGCTTGCGAGGGTCTTGTCTGCTCTTGTTTGCAGGGGCGCTGCCCCATACGCGCCTTGTTAAGGCGGAAATACCGGAGAGTCGAGGATGATCGCTCTTTCTTTTGTCGGCCCCCCATGTCCGTTCGCTGCTCGATGTCCCGATACACGGGCGGTTCGCGAACCGCCCCTACGCAAACATGGCCTTGCATCGAACACGGATGGAACGAAAGAATCGTAGACAAAGCACACGCAAACAGACCGAAAAAGACGGAGGATACGACCTCCGTGTAGGGTGTGATCAAAGGTCGGGGCGTATGGCATACGCCCTTGCCCGATTCACGGGGATTTTGATCGCTGTGTACGAGCAGGCAAAATGCGGATGTCGTATGAGGCAGTGGAGAAGGGAAA
>CAUJFU010000286.1 GCA_963169055.1 Myxococcota bacterium | reverse complement strand
TTGTTTGCATATTCATGAGAGCGCTCCTTTGTTTCGGCCAAAACAAACCAAAGCGCAACTCTATCTCGCTTCTTGCTTTTTGCCAACCCAAACGCCGGCCCCTTATTCCTCATACTTCAAATGTTCAGTGCGGAAGGTGGGCTTATACAAACCGCAACTATCCTAGGATAGTGCTCAATGCTTCGGTTGGAAACAGTCCTCAAACCCTTTGGGTTGTCGATACGGGAGCTCCTTGGTGTGTGATTGACCCTTATTTCGCTTCGTGTGTAGACTTGCAGTACGAAGAACTGTACAGGTTAGAACGGCCTATGATGATCAGAGGTTGTTCATTTTCGGGTCGGTTGGTAAAAACCTCTATAAAATTGGTGGCGAGATGGGGGGATGATCTGGATGTGGAGTCGACTTTGTTTCTTCCTGATGCAGAAGAAGGGGCAGAGGGTGAATGGAATATTCCAAACTTTTTAGGCTTGAGTGGTTTCTTAAATCATCTAAAATTCGCTATCAATCCTACAAACAAAATTTTTTATTTTGGTCAATCTTTTTGATGGATGAAAGTGGGCGAGATTTGTTATGTTCGCGGTCAACGACCCACCCCTCTTCAAGGTGGGATGGTGAAAGCAAGCTCGAAATCTCATCAACACAGCTTTTTTGGCGACCACGTGACTTCTACAACGATGGCGTACGATCTGAACATAAGAAGCCCCACCTACCCTTGGGTAGGGGGGTGAGGGGTTCGCATCTACAACGATGGCGTACGATCTGAACATAAGAAGCCCTCTCGCCCCGATGGCTTGGTGTGTGCTATATTTCGCGCACAACCGAAAGTTCCACGAACCGCTCCGCCAAACAGATTCGACCAGCAGCGAGGTGCCTTTTGGACGCCGCACAACAACGCACCTATCCCACTCTGTGGTTGGACACACAACGCCAAGCCGCGATGCAACAGCAGCAACAAGCCGCGTCTTCCGACTCTTCGAAAACGCCCCCATCTGCTTCGACAGTCCACCCCTCTTCCGAAGAACGCCCATCTTTCGGCGCGGGTCGCCTCATCCTCGTTGCAGAAGACAACCCTGATCTGCTTGCGCTGCTGCTCCATTTCCTCAAGCGCATGGGCTTTCGCACACTCTCCGCAAACAACACCGAACAAGCCCTCGCGCACCTTCAACACACCCTCACACACCCCGCTCCCGAAACCACCCCCGCCCTGCTGCTTTCCGATATGATCATGCCCCAAGGGGGCGGTCTCTTCTTACTTTCGTGGGTCGAACAACACCTGCCCTCCCTTCCTGTGGCCTTTATGTCCGGCTACATGGACGAATACACGGCTCGATCTGCTGCCGAGATCCCCTGTCTTAGTAAGCCCTTCTCCTCGAAAGAACTGGAGATCTTTTTGCGCCGTATCTTTGCAGGACTCCCCCCCTCGATCGAGGCCCCGCAACCTCCGCAGCCTCCGCCGTCAAACGAAAAAACATAGAAGTACGCCTTTTTCCGCTAGTCACCCCCCTTTGGAGAGAAATCGGATGAGATACCGCATTGGTGGATGTTTGTTGTTCGTGTGGTTGGTTTTCTCACACCATGCCCTTGCAGCCGAGCGGCGGGTCAGCGATGTTGCAGGACTGCGTACTGCACTCCAACAAGCGGCCCCGGGCGATACCATCGTCCTCGAAGATGGCGTATACACCGTCAACACCAATCTAAACTGCACCACCAACGCTCGTCAAAACCCGATCACTGTTCGCCCTGCCTCCAAAGCAGGCGCCCATATCCGTTTTGATGCGCTCGAAGGCTTCAAAGTCTCAGGCGCAGGATGGCGCTTTGAGGGCCTGCGCATCGAAGGGATCTGTGCGCAACACTCTGCTTGCGAACACGCCTTCCACCTCGCGGGGGACGCCGATGGTGTGGTGATCGCCAACAATACCCTTTGGAACTACAACGCCCATATCAAAAGCAACGGCGATGGCACCCCCCGAAAATTCCCCGACGACGTGCTGATCGAAGGCAACACGATCTACAACACCACTCCCCGCCAAACCAGCAATCCCGTCACCCCGATCGATGTTGTTGGCGGAAGACGCTGGATCCTCCGCGCCAACTTTATCTACGACTTCGCCAAAGCACAAGGCAACAACATCTCTTATGCTGCCTTTCTCAAAGGCAACTCACGCGACGGGCTGATCGAGCGCAACTTGATCCAATGCGAGCGCAACCACACAGGCTTTATCCGACTTGGCCTATCGATCGGCGGTGGCGGCACAAGCCCTGACAGCATCTGCGAAGACGGAACATGCACCCCCGAACACCAAAACGCCCTCGTACGCAACAATATCGTGGTGCGTTGCCCCGCAGACGTCGGACTCTACGTCAACAAAGGAAAAAACACGCGCATCTACCACAACCTTTTCTTCCAAACGACGGGCATCGACATCCGCTTTGCCTCATCCGACGCCGATGTCCGCTACAACGTCTTGAGCGGAGGATTGCGCGCCCGAGACAGCGCAACGCTCACACAACAGCACAACCACACAGGCGTCACAGACGCCCAATGGAAGGCTTGGTTTGTCGACCCACTCGCGCTCAACTTCGATATCACAGGACTGCCGCCCACCGCACAAGCTCCTACAACATCCGTCCCAGACGACTTTTGCGGCCAACCACGAACCAACCACTCCTCCCCCGGAGCCACCCAACCCAACCTTCCCTGCGATACTTCCCGCCCCCACCCCTCCGCTTCTAGCACTCCGCCCAAAGAACAACCCACCAACGAAAACCCCCTTCCCACCGAAACGATCTCCGAAACCACGTCAGACAATCCCGAGATCAACACACCCGACGCTTCCGAGACCACGCATCCCGAAGAACCCGCAACCATCGAAGGCAGCGGGGACACCACCCCTGAACGACCTACAACCTCCGACGAGGCCGAGACCATCCATCCCGAATCCACTACGTCCGAAAACGCCGAACCGACCGCAGATTCCCTTGTCGAATCTGCCCTCGAAGCCCCTGCCCAAGACACGCAGCAGCAAGAAAAATCACCCGAAACAGCCATCCCTTCGGGATGCAGTGGCTGTAATTCGTCCGAATCAAAAGACTTCTCTTGGCTGTGGCTGGGATGCTTTTTGCTGGTTCTCTATTTGTATACGCTACAGCGACGGGAATGAACAGCTTTTACAACGCAAGAGCAAGCGATCTGTTGCCCGCAGTAAGGCGGACCCTCTTATACCCGCTACAAGGCAAATTGAATGATCTGGTTAATATCGACACCCTCAACCCGGGCCGCCCATGCCAAATAAAGAAACCGATTATCCGGCGAGATGACAAGATCAGCAATGCTACCCGGGTTGATTTTAATTTTATCGATCATCTCGAACGATTCCGTCTCGTAAAGCACTAGGTCGAAAGGATGATTGAGACGATTGAAGCCGCGAGCAGTATTGAACAGGCGCGCCAGAATTTTTCCATCTGCAGATAACCGCATCAAATCAGTAGGCATATCCCAGTATTTCTTTTCCAGCAGCGCCCCATCGCTCATGGCGACGATGCTCAGTGTGCCGTCCTCGGTCGCTATGAAGATCCTGTTTTCACAAGGAGACACCTGTATGGCATCCACATTTTCGACAGGGCCATATTGCCAGAGAGGGTTCGTATCCATGCTGAACCGCACCGTCAGATAGCCAACACCTTCGTTATTTTCAGTGACGGTAATCAGATAACGCCCGCTGGCGGAGAATAGGCTTTTCAATAGCAGCACATCGCGTGACTCGTCCGTCGCTTCATCATAGGCGATCGTTTGTTGCGTGATGGCCTCTGCAGCGAGGTCATACCGATATTGATTGCCAAGACCGGTCAAAAAATAGAGGCAAGATTCTGTCAGCGCCATCGCTTCGATAAAATCAGCGCCTTCCGTTAGAGAAACTCGGATCGATTGATTTTCGTCGCTTGCCCGCCACCACCGCACGCCACCCACTGCGGAGTGGCCTGAAAAAAAGAAAGTGCCGTCCGCCGCCAAGCTAATGAGTTTCACCCCTTGCAGCTGGGTCGGCCGTTCCAGGGTTGTGTCCTTGTAACGCCTGATCCGTTTGCCATCGAGTAGCGAAAACACATCGATCGTCACCAGCGGGCCGGTTAGGTGCATGATATCAGGATCGGGAAGATCATTGCCCACCCACAGCGCGTTACGGGGGGCATCGATGACTAGGGTTGCTGGGCTCAGCTGAAGCTCAAAACGAGACTGTTCGTACATGGCGGTTCCTGTCGAGATCAAGAGTTTTCTTCAGTTCCATATGCGACCCGTTGATAGAGAAGCCCAACGATGAACTCACCCGTCAGGCGCTGACAATGGCTTAATCAATTGAAATAGCAGTGAATTTTGATAAAAGTAGAGAAG
>CAUJFU010000285.1 GCA_963169055.1 Myxococcota bacterium | reverse complement strand
TTCGCGAACCGCCCGTGTATCGGGACATCGAGCCGCGAACGGACATGGGGGGCCGACAAAAGAAAGAGCGATCATCCTCGACTCTACGAAGTTTCCACCTTAACAAGGCGCGTATGGGGCGCTGCCCCACGCCCTGCAAGGGAGCGCGGCTCCCTTGACCCCGTATTGGCGAAACGAACACAAGTGTTTCACACAGGCGACTCTCTCGCTTGGTATGGCGCGAGCACGTCATTTCTTTTTCGATGGCGTCGCTTTGATCCTAACCTCTAAAAGCCTCGAATCAAGGGCGATTTTTGGGATGGCGATTTTTGGGATGGCGATTTTTGGGGGTTGGAGGGGGTTCGTTGGCGTGGGTATCGGGTGCGGGTTCTTCGGGGAGGAAGCGCAGCCCGAGGGAACAGAGGGCAAGCAACAAATAACTATAGACGAGGGGATGTGTGGGGTAAAAGCCGAAGCCTTGGGGGATATGGATGATGCCAAAGAAAGTGAGGGCAGCGGCAGCAAAGCAAAAGGCCGCAGCTTCGTGGGTTTTGCGGTCGATCAGGAAAGCGACGATACTTCCCCACAACAGGCCGACGAGGATGGCTCCTTTGGAAAGCATCAGTTGGCCTTCGTAGTGGATATAGCCATTTTGGAGGAATCGTTGTAAGAGTTCTGGATGAAGAGATTCGGAACGAAGCGCATCGAGTTTGGTTTGGAGTGCAGGGACAGAGGGATGAGCGAGCCATCCGCTGGTTTCGCGTAAGACGCCGCCCATGCGTTTGACAAGGATATCGGAGACGTGAGGGATCAAGGCGAAGGCCACGGCAACAGCATGACGCGCAGGGACGGCTTGGAAGGCTTGTCCTGCGATGGTGATGCCGACAAAGACGAGCATGGGAGCGACGGCTGCGACGGGAATCCAACGATGAAAAAGGTCCATCAGTCCGAGGATAGAGATCAGAAAGAAGACGACACCCACCGCGAGCGCATAACCGCTGCGAGCGCCGAGGCGTTTGTAAGCGGGATGCCCGATGTATACGGTGGTGGGGAAAGGCCCACCAAACAACGCGCCGGCCATGGTTCCGACGCCGTCCATCCATTGGCAGGTTCCGACAGGGTAATGATCACCCGCAGCTTCGGCACTTTCGACGTTGTTCATGGTTTCGATAAAGTTGTAGATCTCGATGGGGATGATCGCCAAAAGCAGCGTGGGGAATTGCAGAAACAACAGGCGCAGCCCGATGATCAGGTCGCTAAAGAGTGGAAAGGGAAGATGTAGGCTAATGACGGGTTGGTTTGAGGTGGGCGGTTTGATTTGACCCGTAGCGGCGGCCATGACAACGCCAACAAGGATAGCGAGCAAACCTGCGGGGAGACCTGCGGGTAGGCGGTAATGAGCGACCAATCCGATCAACACGATGATCAGCGCAGGAAAGCCGATCAGAGGGTGCTCCATGATCTCGGCGAGCGGGACCGTTGCGATATAAACAAGAGCGATTCCTGCGAGTGTTCCGAGCATTCCAGCGCGAGGGGTGATGCGCTTGAGATACGGTCCGATCAAAGCCCCCGATGCTTCGATGATTCCGCCGACAAGAGCGGCGGCCATCGCGATCTGCCACGCTTGGACGCCTGCGTCTTTGGGTTGGAGTCCTGCCTTTAAGCCCACAAGATAGGCGGGCATCATCACACCAAAGAGATAAACAAAGAGGACAGGTGTGGAGATGCCGTAAGGAAGGGCGGTGACGTCTGTGCGGCCTTCTTTGGCGGCGAGGCGTCGCGCAAGATTCGCGTAAAAGGCAAGGCCCACCAAGAGAGCAACGCCCAAGCCCGGCAAGATCCGACCAAAGACGATCGTGTGCGGGATCTGGAAGACGTACATACAGATACTACTGATGATCACCATATTGGCGAGGTTATCGGCAAAAAGTGCCCAGAATCCATTGAAGTCACCACGGGAAAAAAGCGCAGGTGTTGTCGAAGAAGGTTGAGACATCGAGTTCGTCCTTTTTGAAGAATCAGAGCGTGTCAAGCAAAGGGTTGGCGATCTCATCCCAAGGGATATCGCCCGATTTTTCTTCGGGAAGAAGGGGGCCTTCGTATTTGCGCATGGCGGGGCTTTGGAGAGCGGCGGGGGGGGGTTCGTTGAGAGAGATGGCGTGTAGGAGTTCATCGAGGCAGCCAAAGAGCATTTGGTTGTCGCGGGGGACGTAGCGGCGTTGGAGATTTTGTGTGTAGCGGGGGACATCGTCGAGGAAGCGAGCGAGGCGGTCGCGTTCGATCTGAAAGCTCCAGTCGCCATAACCGAGCTGTTTGAGATAGCGGACGTTGATCTCTTGTTCGTACTGGCCTTTGATTGGGACGGCAAACATGGGGACGTGAAGATGGACGGCTTCGCCCATCATGGAGTATCCGCCACCCGCGATCACAGCGCGTGCGGTGCGAAAGTCTTCGATGAAGCCTGTTTGGGAAAAGGGCTGCTGTTGGACGTTGCCGTCTTGCTTGGCTTCGGGCATACCGTAGACGCGGAAGTTGTAGGGGAGATCGCGGAGTATCGGGACGATCTGCCCACGGAGGGCGGCTGAAGGATAAACAAGGATGTGATCTTGGGGGTCGCGTTGAGCTTGCAGGATCTCGGGTCGCAAGATCGGCGGAATCAAGGTGGTTCGGGGTTTTTTGACGAGCGGGAAGAAAAAACTGGTGGCGAGGTAATGGTAAGCGCCCGGTAGTTTGGCTTTGGTAAACAGCTTGGTCATCCAGTATTCGGGGCTGTTGTCGTTGGTGATGTATGTGCTGTGGGCGCAACGGTTGATCACCTGTTGGTTGTCGATGCCGATAAAAGGGATCATGTGGTTGGCAGCGTAGAGATAGGCCCAAGACTCAAAGTCGCTGATGACGGCCTGTGGTTGGAAGCCGTCGAACTGCATCTCAAGGTAGGTGAGGCTGTTGTGAAGCAGGCTGCTTGGGGCTTTGAGTAGGTTTTCGAGGACGGTTCCACCGAGATCCATCTCATTTTCGCGAAATGCGAGCGTGAGTCCTTGGATCTCACGGATGCGGATGCGCGGGTGTTGTGCGAAACTGTCTTGGAGAAACTTGTGTGCTTTGCCCGAGACGACGACTTCGATCTCGTGCCCTTTGGAGAGCAGGTGTGTTAAAGCCACCTTGCTACGGGTGGCGTGGCCCATGCCTTCGCCGACTACGCCATACAAAATTCGCATCGTGGTTTCTCCCTCTAGGATTTACGCGGTTGAGCTTGTGGTCACGCCCATCGTATCGACTGCTGTTAGCGTAGGGAGAAGATTAACTTAAAAAGCGTCTGTTCGTAAAATTGTTTTTGGGCGTTTGTTTGGATATCAGGGGGGGGAGCGTTGGTCATGACGATACGGATCACGTCTTGACCGGGTGTGTATTGGGGTTCTTTGGCGAGAAAGGTGTTCCAAGGAGCGGGGAGCAAGCGTCGTGCAAGCCCTTTGAGTTCGTGCTGGTTGGCTTGGGGATAAATACGGATGATGCGACCGATTTCTTCTTGAAGTTGATCCAGTTTATTTCGATACAACGCACCGACTTTGGGAGTGATAAAGGCCAGCTCGATAAAGGTTCCTCCTTTTAGGCCGATCTTGTAGGGTTTGTGTGGCAAGCAGGTAAAGGCAACGCGGATGTACTGAAAGCCCGCGTTGATCTCCAATTTTAGAGCGACTGCCAAACGGACCGCACCCAAGGCTTGGGGAAGCCCGTGGAGTTCTTCTTCTTGGGGAGGAAGGATTTGTGAAAGAGAGGGCGGAAGGAGTCCTGCATAGTCTTTGGCTTCGAGGGAAAAGCCTGTTTCTTCGGTGAATTGGCGTTGGATGGCGGCGAAGTCTTCGTGTTGTTCGGGGAGTACGGTGATCGGCAAGACGATCGCAAGGCGATCGAGGTGGACAGGGATCGACCCTTCGAAGGTCCACCGACCCGCGAGGAGTTCGATGGCTTTTTCTTGGAGGGCTTGGAGGTGGGGTTGGGGGCGGAGTTGGACGGCCCAACGGGTGCGATCACGGAGTTGTTGGAGTTGGGTTTGGTAGACGCGCTGGGCGGTGTGTGGGAAGTGAAAGGCGAGGGTGATGCAATCAAGGCCGGGTGTGATGCTGCGCTTGTAGAGGGTGGTTTGGGGTGGGAAGAGTTCGTCGACGATTTGAAGCACGCGGGCTTGAGGGAGAGGTTTGGAGGGGAGATCGTCGGAATGGTCGGTGTCTAGGGGGGATGCGGGGGCGGTGGTTTTGCGTTTGTTGTGTGGGAGGCGGACGGTT
>CAUJFU010000284.1 GCA_963169055.1 Myxococcota bacterium | reverse complement strand
ACTACCTCACCTCTTTCAAACGCCGCGATTCCTTGGGGCGCTTGGTCAGCATCTTTTCCGTCGAAGTCAAACCCAGCGTCATCCTTGCCGCTTTCTTCATCGCCATGGTGGTGGGACTTCTTGCGGCCTTGTATCCCGCTTGGCGGGCCTCCCGTGTCAACCCCATCGAAGTGATCCGAGGAGCTTAAAAACGATGAGCAAGATCAAATCAAAATCGTCGAAAAATCCCCGTCCATCCGACAAATCCGATCGCTCAAACTCGGTTCCATCCGCAGCACAACCTTCTGCTCTCGCCGAGTCGCTCGAAGATATCCTCGAACAGGTCGAGATCCCCGACGCCAAAGACACCACACCGCCCTCCACCCCAGAAATCCAAGCCGATGCGTTGGCTTTCCATAAGCAACACTTTTGGACGCGCAAACCGCTCGAAAACCCCGAATCCAAGGCTGCTTTAAGCCCCTTCGTTTCCAACGGCGATCAGAGCATGGAAGCCGTCAAAAAAAAGCTCGCGACTCTCTGGCAAGAAACCAGCAACCGCCCCAATCCCAACCAGCCTGTCCTCGAATTGCGCGGAGTCAACAAAAGCTTTTTTGGCGAAGTCACCACCCAAGTTCTTTTTGATATCAATCTGCGCGTCATGCCGGGTGAATTCGTCGCCATCGTCGGCGCTTCGGGTTCGGGCAAAACCACCCTGCTCAACCTCATGGGCCTCTTGGATACCCCCACTTCGGGCGAAGTGTTCTTGGGTGGCAAAGACGCGGCCTCTCTCTCCGAAGACGAACGCGCCATCATGCGCCGCGACTTCCTCGGATTTATCTTCCAATTTCACTATCTCCTCCCTGAGTACAACGTCCTCGAAAACGTCCTGATCCCCTGCCGTTTGCGTGGGCGTTCTTTTGAAGAGGCCAACCGACACCGTATGACCGAACTTCTCGGATTGATCGGCTTAAAAGAACGCATCGCTCACCGACCGAGCCAGCTTTCGGGCGGGCAACAACAGCGCGTCGCGATCTTGCGCGCTCTCGCCAACGACCCTGTATTGGTCCTCGCTGACGAACCGACGGGAAACCTCGACAGCAAGAGCGGTGAGATCGTCTTTAACTTGATGCGTGAATTAAACCTCACCACCCAAAAAGCTTTCCTCATGGTCACCCACGACACTTACTTTGCCGAACGCGCAGACCGCTTGATCCGCCTTGTCGATGGTCGCGTCGTCGAAGACACACGCATCCGCTAACACAGCCCCCCTCCCCTCCATCAGCCGCCCCGCAAGTCCGATCCAGTCCCATCCGCCCCACACCACCAACTCCTTCGCGCCCTTCCATTCCCACCGACCTTAGCGCACACGCCGACAAGAGATCGCACGGCACCCCGACACGCGGTAGCCACCCCCGCCGATATTCGATATTAAGATCATCTTGGTCATGTGAGTCGAACAACTGCCGTTCGCCTTGGTCTGTGCCATCAAACGAGACGCCCCAAAACCCACAGCCGACGAAGTCCGACTCCGACAATTCCGCTCCCATGCCGAGCCGCTGCTTCTCTGGCAGATCTTGTACGTCCCTTGTGAATCACAACGCCACAAAGCCCCAGTTTCAGGGACTTGCGCATCTCCCGAACCTTGCGCTCCGCCTGAGGCTTGCATCGGATAACGCGGCCTGATATGGCCGATCTGCGGGGGATTCGAACGCGGAGCCAGTCTTTCTTGCTTGAGGTACACAAACAGCGGGCTTGTTTGGCTCGGGATCTGAAAGGCTCCGATCAAAAATCCCGCACGAACAGGTGTCACCGCAACAAAGCGCTGCCCCGGGAACGCCATCACAAAAGAGTCGATCCCCTCGGTTGTTTTCACCCACATCTCTCTCGGCGTGGATTGCCAATCTTTCATAAACGCATCCCGCGCCTGATCGATCAACGTCTTCAGCGGATCAGCATAATTGGCCGCCACGCTGTGCGGAATCGCCCGATAAATCGCCACCGCCCCATCATTCGAGCGATACACCAACTGCTGCACTCCTCCACCCAACGTCTGACGCGTCGGCACAAACTCCGCATGGCACACTTGCGATGTGTACCCCGCGATCCCGCAATCCTCTTGCGCGTGCGCAATCCCTGCCCAACCCATCCAACTCACGATCACCAAACGCCCCAACCAACGAAAAAACATCGTACCCTCCTTTGTTTTGTGAACTCCCAACGTTCACGACTCTCCGACATGATCCTTTTTTGCGGTGCATATCTTGCCACGCTACACCCCCTTCCCCTCCACCGTCAACTCCTTGGGTAGGACTTGCGTGGTGAGCAAAGAAAAAGCCCCTCCCTTGTTTCTGCGGTTTGTGTTAAAGCAATGCCTTTTGATCAAAAGATCACCCTGATCACCCCCTACATATCGGAGATTCGGATGACAAGTGGAACACTGTTGCGCGCTGCACGCCCCGTCGCGTTGATTGTCGGAGCTTCCTCAGGGATCGGAGAAGCCTTGGCCCGTCACCTCGCCAAAGAAGGCTACGCCGTCGCTCTCGTCGCCCGTCGCATCGAGGTGTTGCGCAAGCTCGCTGCCGAGATCAACCAAGGCCACGCCGATCCCATCGCTTTTCCTTTCGCACACGACACCACCCACTACACCGAGATCCCCACTCTCTTCCAACAAATCTCCCAACAAGCCCCCGGCCTTGAACTCGTCGTCTACGCCGCTGGCATCATGCCCACCCTCGCACCCGATGAATTCGACTTCACCAAAGATCAATCGATCCTCGATATCAATCTCCTCGGGGCCATCGCTTGGCTCAACGAAGCCGCCAAACGCTTTTCCCAAACCAAACGCGGAACCATCGTCGGTATCGGCTCGGTCGCTGGCGATCGTGGACGACGCGGAAACACCGTATACGCCGCATCCAAGGCCGCCCTCGACACCTACCTTGAATCTCTCCGCAATCGACTCGCACCCCACGATGTCCACGTCCTCACCGTCAAACCCGGCCCCGTCCGCACTCCCATGACTGCTCACCTCAAAAACCAACCCTTCATCATCGAACCCCACCAAGCCGCCATGCGCATCGCCAAAGCCATCCACTCACGCCGAAACATCGTCTACGTCCCCGGCATCTGGCGACCGATCATGTGGATCATCCGCCAAATCCCCAGCTTCCTGTTTCGCAAAATGTCCTTCTAACCTACCCTCCCCCTCGACACCTTCGCTTCTCGCCTAAAAGGATCATCTCATGGCTTCTTCTCGAAAGAAAAAATCACACCCCCAAAACCCACCCCCTCAAAAATCACAAGAAGAACTTCTCGCCCGTGCCGTCGAAGAAGTCGACGCTCAACTCCGCAAACTCAGCCACCCCACCGAATCCTCCGAATCCTCCGAATCCTCCGAACACATCGAACAATCCGAACACATCGAACAATCCGAATCCTCCTAAAACATCGAACAATCCGAACAATCCGAACACATCGAACAATCCGAACAATCCGAACCCATCGAACAATCCGAATCCATCGCCCCCAAAGAGTCCACCACACACTCCGAACATACGGAGATGAAAATTGCGGAGAGACCGAAGAGTCCAGAGGAAGGAAGGGAGATGCAGAGTCCAGAAGAAGGAGGGAAGATGCAGCAAGCGCTATTGAGCGGTGGTTTGGTGTTATCATCGCGGATGGAGCGGATGCGCGGATGGGGGATGTCGCATGGTGCGGATATGTATGCGACGCGCCCAACGACTGTGGAGCAAGCACAGAGGATCCTTGAGCGAGCCCACGAAGAAGGGGTCAAGATCACGTTGCGCGGAAGCGGACAAAGTTATGGAGACGCCAGTATCGGCCAAGATCGTGTGTTGTTGGATTTGACGCGGATGCGACGGGTCTTGGCGTGGGATCCGATCAACGGAGTGATCGATGTTGAGCCGGGGGTGCGCATTGTGGATCTGTGGCACTACACGCTCGAAGATGGTTGGTGGCCGCCTGTTGTCAGCGGAACGATGCGCACCTCACTTGGGGGGGGATTGGGCGTCAACATCCACGGAAAGAACAGCTTCAAATATGGGACGCTCGGCGATCATGTTTTGGAGATCGATGTCTTAACGGGGGATGGGCGCTTGTTGACGTGTTCGCCAAGTCAACACCGCGATATCTTTTACGCAGTGATCGGATCAGGCGGAGTACTGGGGGTGATCACGCGGATTCGATTGCAGATGAAACGGGTCTACAGCGGCGAAGTCTTGGTCGAAACTTTTTCCACACGCTCGATCCAAGAGATGATCGATGTGATGGAAGCACATCTCGATCAAGATTACCTTGTGGGTTGGGTCGATGCGCTTGCGCCGGGTTTTCAGCTAGGGCGAGGAACCTTGCACGTCGCACGCAACCTCCAAGAAGGCGAAGACAAGCGCCCGCACCACACACTCAAGCTCTCTTATCAAGAACTCCCCGAAGTGTTCCTCGGCTTTGTCCCGAAATCGATGCTGTGGATGGGGCTGTGGATGTTCTTGCACCGACCCGGGATGCGGCTGGTCAACACCGCCAAGTTTCACGCAGACCGCCGCGAAGCCTCGCGCCCACCCTACCGACAAAGCCACGCGGGGTTCAACTTCTTGCTTGACTACGTCCCGGGCTGGCAAAAAAGCTACCAACCGGGCGGCTTGATCCAATACCAAACCTTTGTCCCCAAAGCTGCCGCACGACAAGTCTTTGAGCAACAGATCCTTTTGTCACAAAAAGCGGGAATCCCGCCTTTTTTGGCCGTCCTCAAAAAACACCTCCCCGATCCTTTCCTGATGTCTTACAACGTGGATGGTTACAGCTTTGCGCTAGACTACCCTGTCCGCGAACGCAACCAACGCCGACTTCATCGACTCGCCCATGAGATGACCGAAATCGTCATCCAACACGGCGGACGATTTTATTTCGCCAAAGACGGCATCTTGACAGAAAACGAATTCAAACGCTCTTTTCCTGCGGATCGCCTGCGACAGTTGCGCTCGCTCAAAAGCCAGCTCGATCCATCGGGCATCCTAACCAGCGATATGGCCGATCGGATCGGCCTATTGAAAGAATAACCCACCCAAACCCGTTCAGACAAAGCCGAGCGGAAGGCGAAGCCAAAGCGATCGCAGACTTCTTGCCATCAAACCCCGCACAAGGAAGGCCGAATGTTCTTTCGTGTACTCTTGTTTATCTTGTTCCCTTTTTTGGGGATCGTCGTTCTCTCTTATGGCCTTCGGCTACCGATTGACGGCCTGTTGCTCGGGATCTTGCTGCTTTTTCCGATGGTCATGGCTGTATTCGCGCATTATCGGTACATCGGAAAACTGCGCAGCCAAGGCCGTTTTCGATCCGCTCGAAGACATCTGCTGTTTTGGCGGCTGTTGCTTCCTTATGAAGCGTATCTGCGTATGCAAACCGAACTCGCCATCGAAGAAGCCGACGAAGCCCTCGCACGACGATTGATTCAAAAATCCCGTGACACCGGTACGGAAGCCGCTTTTGTTTGGGGCATGGAAGCCGATCTCGAACGCCGACTCGGCCATCCCCAACGCGCCCGCGATATCCTCGATGAAGCCCTCGAACACGTCCCACCCTCGCTGCTTCGTGCAGGGCTGCTCGCTCAAAAAGCCCGCCTGTTCGCCCTTTGCTTCCCCAACCAAGACGCCCTACGCCAAGCCGATCTCGCCCTCAGTGAAGCCGAAGAGATCACCAGCGGCCCCCCCCACCGCTACATCCTCGACGCCATCCGTGGCGAGATCGCCCTCGCTCGCAACGAATACCGACGCGCCAGTTCTCTCCTCCAAGAAAACCTCGAAGCCCTTGTCGAAAGCGCCCGTATCTCCGAAGCTGCCCGAAAAGATCTCCCCCTCCATCGCCGCATCTCCCGAAAAGCCAGCGCCTTCTTTGCTGCCCTCACCTACAGCCAACAAGACGAACACCAATACCCCTTTTTCGCCGAACTTTACCTCTCCCTCGCCCGCGCTTGCCTCGGACGCAAAGAACCCGAAATCGCCCACAACTTCGCCAAACGCGGACTCTCCTTTTGCTCTCAACCCTTTGTCGCCCATCCTCTCCAAGCCATCCTCTCCCAAACAACTTCCTCTTAACCCAAGAACGGCCCGACCATCAGCCTTTCTTGTACAATTCTCCAAACAGCGCAGTATAGTGCAAGACGCCAGCGCCCCAAGAGCATCTACACCTGAGAATGGCCTCACAGGTTCTGTTGACCAAGATGCTCTCGCCACCGCGCAACCGTCCCTTGACACCAACAAAACGAGTACCCCATGCCCACCACTTTCCTCTGCCAACCCTTCATCGAAGATGCCAAACGCATCTTGCTTCAACCCCCCCCTTGCCCTCCCGAGTTTCTACGCCTACACGTCGCTGGAACCTCTTGCTCCCTCCATGCCCAAGAACTCACCAACACCCTACTCGCCCATTTTACAGATATCTTCCAACACAAATTCCTCTCCCCTCCCCAATCACAACCCGCAGACATGGCCATCCATTTCATCGGTAGTGCCGGGCTTACAGAAAAATACGAACACGATATCCTCGCTCTTTTCGAGCAAATCAATCCTCTCTACGATAAGGCCGCCGAACAAAAACAATTCGCCCCCCAACCCAGCGCACAACACTCCCTCATGCTCCACGTCCAACCATCCCCCGATGGCTTGTGGGTCTTGCACACCCGCTTCGCTGCCTTTGTCCCGCATCACGGCCCTGCGCGCTTGATCTCTCCCTTGCCCATGTCCGCCCG
>CAUJFU010000283.1 GCA_963169055.1 Myxococcota bacterium | reverse complement strand
TAATCGTCGCCTTGAGTGCTGACACGGAGCAGTTCGGTGGGATGAACCACGATGCCTTGTGGTTCCGGGCTGGACTCGGCTGGGATCGCGTCGCTCGGCAGGTGTACGCGAAACTCATCCCACGAAACGACGGCATCTTTGCGATGCCACCGACGCGGAACGCTAACGCGAGGCTGCTCTTTGTTGCTCACATAGACCAACCACCGCTGTCCTGCCTTTTCATAGCCCGAATAACGCATCGTTTACGCCGCTTGGGCTTGGGCTTGTTTGGAGCGGTTCCAGAACCAAAAGCCCGTTCCGGTCGCACCCACAAGAAGGGTTCCACCGATAATCCAACCCCACGGCACTTTCTTTGTGGTGGCGACGCCCGAACGGATCGGTACAGGGGCTTTGCGGTTCGAGAGAGCCGTGTTTGCGTTGGCGGGGGGAGTGTTGGCGCGGCGGGCTTCTTCGGTGGCACGTTGGGCTTCGAGGGCCTTGCGGCGGGCTTCTTCGGTGGCACGTTGGGCTTCGAGGGCTTGTTGCTTGGCGTTTTGCTCCAACAAGGTCTTTCCCGTGTTAAGAGCCGTGTTGACGATGTTTCCGATGTTGACACCACCGCTTCCACCGCTTTGGCCTTGAGAGCCTTGATAGCCGTCGTCGTAATAACCGCCATCGTCTTGGTAGCCGTCGTCGTCGTAATAACCGCCATCGTCCATGAATCCCGATCCAAGGGACGAACAACCACACTCTGCTGCGATTTGTTGCGAGCTGCGCGATAGACGGGGGACGATGGTTGCGGCGATGCGCTGGAGGCGATGCTTTTGCGGGCAGGGAGGCATCCGGGCGATTTGTTGGAGGGCGTCTTGGCAAAGCAGTTCGGAGCCGCTTCGCAACGCATCTTCGAGGGTATTGATGATCATCTGGGTACTGTCCTTTTCTTGGGGGGAGCGAAGGGATCAATGCGAATGCCTGTCGTGATGCGTGCGCGAACAAGGGGGAAGTGCTCACCCATACTTGGGTCAACGGCTACCCATCTTGCGGGGATACTCGAACCTCGCGGGCCGGGCTGGAGGGCTTCGGTGTAAACATGCTGATATCGTCCAAGTTGTCCGAATCCGACCAAGGCGAGGCGAGCGCGTCTGCCCAACGCCCACAAAAACCCCAACGTCATCCCCGCGTAGCTGTCGCAATCCTCGCAGACGATCTCACCACGAGCGATGCGCTCCATGATTGCGCCTGCGCTGTAATGTAGCTCGATGCTTTGGGGGTCTCGTGTGTATCGTAGGTGTTGAGAAACGTAGTGATACGTGGCCGCAATCTCGCTGTGTATCGCAAGCGCGGGGTCATGGTGTTCGGGAACAACGAGGCGGACAAGGCTTCGGATCTTCTCGATGGATTCGAGGTTTTTCTTATCGCGCACGAAGTCGAGCGCACCTTGTACGATTCGTTGTCCTGTCTGTTGGGGGGTGATCCCCGCCACGCGCACTAGCATCACGACTGCATTCCTCCGTGGTGTGCATTTCGCGTGGTAGTTGGCGTTTGTGGGAAAAGAAAGGGGAGCGGTGGGGGATGGCAAAAACAAAAGGACGGGCCGCCACCCGTCCTTTCTCATGCTGTATCTACGGCGTGTATTTCGTGCGAGGATGGGGGCTTGTGGGGAAAAGAAAGGGAGGTGAAACAATCATCAACGGCGGGAATCCGATCAAAGAACAAGCCTTAACCGTGGTTTTTCTACACACATCGGATACATCAAAGAAAGTTCTCTTGTGCTTACAGAAAGAACCTTGCTGAGATCTTCATGGGTGTAGCTCAACTGGTTGAAGTGCAAAGAGATAGTTTGTTGTAGGAGCTTTGGATATTCGGGTTCGATCTCAATGGGTTCTCCTCTGTTAAATTGAAGGGTGCTGTACTCCTTTATGAGTTTCCGAAAAAGATGCTCCGAGATAGCGGATAGTTCTTTTGCTCTGTAAAGCAATGCCTTCATCGACACTCGCCAAGTTTTCTTGAGATCTGCAAGAACGCGAAGATCAAGTCTTTTTAAAGAAGAGATCAAATCTTCTTCTGGCATCAGAAAAGCAGCAGCAAACTCGTTGGCCTCTTTCTCGCAGTCAGAGCTTGGAAGGATCTGATGATGGTGCAGCACATGGTGAGCAAATTCATGAGCCAGCGTGAAGCGGATGCGACAGTTGGGCATGTTTTTGTTGTAAACAATGATTGGCGGGAGAGCATCACTGGTCACATCGTAAACACTCAATCCATCAACATCGCTCTCGAAGTCAAAAGGTATGAGCAGAACCCCTTTGCTTTCCAAAAGAGCCATCAGGTGCTTGATCGGCCCCGGAGGAATGTTCCAGTGCGCACGCACGATCTCCGCTTGTTCGTAAGCACTTCCTCTCTTGGGTATTTCTATCTTCGGCACCCGATTCTCTGGAATGTCCACAGAACGAAGAAGCTTTTTGAGATGAAGAAGGTAAACGTTCAATTTTGCATGTATCTTCTTCTTCTTCTTCACCGAGAGGCTTTGCTTTTTCCGAAAAAAGGTGACGGGAAGATGATGGAACGCCATCCTCTCCAAGAAAAAAGACTCAGGATAATCCAACACGCTCGAAAGGGCGGACAACAACTCTTGAGGTGCA
>CAUJFU010000282.1 GCA_963169055.1 Myxococcota bacterium | reverse complement strand
CGGTAGATCGGGATTAGTCGGAAGGGATGCGTTTTCGCAACCGTTCGACGTTGTAGAGGGTGCGTGGATCATCAGGGCGCAGGAGCAAACATTCTTGGAAGAGTTGTAAGGCTTCTTTGTATTGACGCCGAAGATACGTCGACATGGCTTGTCGGAACATCTCTTCAAAGACATCATCTCCGACGGCTAGGGAGGGAGGTGTCACAAGGAGCCCACGAGGATCAGAGGGGGGGGCTTGGCTGATCGGAGGATGGGCGTCTGAGACCGCAGCCCACGCAAGGGAGGGAGGATCGGCAGAGAAGGCAAGGGGAGAATGGGTTAGAGCAGCGGGAAGAATAGCCTGCTGTGAAGAAGCGGCCTTTTGTGTGGGAGATTCGGCCTTTTGTGTGGGAGATTCGGCCTTTTGTGTGGGAGATTCGGCCTTTTGTGTGGGAGGTTCATGCGATGGGATCTGTACGCTGGAGGAATAGGCTTGGAGGCTCGCTGGAGTGAAATTTTCTTGAATCGAAGAAGAAGCAGGAGAAAAGGTGACGGGAGAAGAATCGCGGGCAGTTGAGCCTTGAAGGTGATGAAGTGTTTGATCTAAGATCGCGGAGAGTGTGGCTTGGGAGATATCCTGTTGTTCGTTTCCTCCAATGATATCGAGGATATCGTTGATCATGGAGGCAGGATCTTCTTGTGTAGATTCATGTTCGTCTCGATTGAAAAAAGCAAGACTCGCACGAAGCTCCGCCGTCAGTCGCTCGGCTGCTTGAGAGATGGTATGTTCGGAGATCAACACATCTGGAGGCTTTTTTTCGGAAGGAGCGGCAAAAGGAGGAGGACGTGTAGCCATCGGCGAAACGGGCGAGGCGAGTTCGGGGTCGGCCACCGAAATGATCGGAAACTGACCGGTCAGCGCTTCCGAAGCAAAGGTATCGTCTCTGGAGTCGCTCACAGGCGGAGGGGGGAGTTTTTCTTTGTTGGGCTCACTTGAGAGAGTGAGCTCCTTGTGCAAAGCGGAATCAAGGGCTCGAACGAGGGCTTCGAGCTTTTTTTGGTTTTCGTCCGAGAGAGGTTGCGCTGTTTGGGCGGCAGGGAGTTTTGATTGAGAACGGCTTGCACGCCATGAAGCCGAAGAGGGGGCGCTTTCAAGGACAGGGGTGAGCCGTTGTTGTGAGTCATGACGCGAAGGGGCCGCAACAAGCCGCTGTTGCGAGTCGTGGCGTGAAGGGGCCGCAGCAAGCCGCTGTTGCGAGTCGTGACGCGAAGGGGCTGCAGCAAGCCGTTGTTGCGAGTCGTGGCGCGAAGACGGAGGAACAGCGATGCCCCGAGAAGCAGAAGAAGCAGGGCGCGTCAAAGGATTTGCTGCGCGAGAAAGCGGTGAAGCGGGGGGATTGTTTTTGGCGCTGGAAGGTTTGGCTTGGTGAGCGAGTGCCATCGCCAACGCACGCGCAAGCATCTCATCGGCATCTTGGGGGGGCGCTGTAGGCGCGGCAGGCGCTGTAGGTGCAACAGGCGCGATGGATGAGGGGAGCGATGTGGATGAGGGGAGCGAGATAGCGCTGTTGTCGGCGAGCGGATCTCGCGCAACGATGGGAGGAATCATCGGATGTGGCGATGAGAGCGGTTCGGACAGATGAACAGGCAATTCAGAAAAAGGCGTAGGGAGGGCGTCACGAGAAGAGGGTGTCTGTGTAGCAGGGCGAGCAGTTATCGAGGGCGGAGGTTGGGTCACAGGCCGCAACGTGGAGGAAGAGGAAGGCGGCTGTGTTGGCGGTCGATAGGGGGATTCAGCGGGCGGAGGTTCGGATGTTCGGGCAGATGAGGCACCGAAAAATGGAGTCGGTGCGAAAGAAGGGCGAAGCTCAGCTTCAGAAAATGCGGGTGGAAGTTCGGAGAGAGGGGACGGCTGCGATTTTTTGGATGGCAAAGCCTGCATCGGAGGGGGTTCGGGAGGAGAAAAGCGAGAGGGTCCGATCACCGTTGCCCCTTCTTCGTCGATAGGCGAGACGCTCGCCAACCACTCTGCTGCTGAACGGGAAAGGTGGGAAGGTGCTTTGTGCGGGCTTAAAAAGTCGCTGGCTTGGCCTCCTTCGGGGGTGTCGTCGTACTCCATTGGGAGTTCAAGTTCAGAGGCTTGCCAAGAAGCCCCCACTTCGCGGAGTCCCTTGGTTCGGACGTTTTCAAGAGGCATCACAGGTGGAGGTGTGCGAGGGTTCGGATAGGGCGAACGCGGTGCTCCGCCTCGGTAATCAAGAGGCGGTCGTCGAGCGGGTTCTTCTTCCTGCCAAGGAGGCGAGGGCAACGGCTCCTGCCAACGCTCATCGCCGGGGGGAGGCTTGGGTGGCAACGCATCGATGTGCGCAGAAGAACCAAGCTGCTGGAAATAGGCGCGTGCATGGGGGTTTTCAGGATCGATTTGAATCACCATCCCCCAATAGTACAGGGCCTTTTGTTGCTCTCCTCGGCTTGCAAAGAGGCGTGCTTGGTGGATGTAAGCGTCGATTTGGAGTTCTCGCGTTGATCGGCTCAAGACTGATACCCGCTAACAGCGTTGTGTTGCGAAATGCGCGTTTGTGTTGTGATCACCGAAGTTGTGTAGCCCATCGAAGTATCGCGGCCAGTATCTCGGGGCATCCTACCCTGTCTTGCGCGGGCTTGCAAGCCTTCACTATTCGCAGATCAAAGGGCAAAACAGGTCGATCGGCTCTAGCAAACCTGCCGGCGCGATCTCAGAATGCGATTCCATCCTTGAGAGGACAACAGAAGAAAACAAGGAAAGAAAACCTCACAGCCAACGCGCAAGAGCCTGTCGCAAGCGCTCTTCGGCTTGTTGATCGATGGGTTCCCCATGCGCCATGATCACCCGCGAAAACGCCCATCCAAAGAGCTCTTTGCAGCTTTTCCCGAACGCTGCTTTGTCTTTGATCTGCGCGATAAAAAAAGGACTCACCTTAAAGCGCTTGTAGGTTCCGAGTAAACGAAACATCAGACGACCCATCCAACCGTGGATCTCTTGGAGATGAAACACGAGATCGGTGGTGATCAACGATTCAGTTTTTGGATGATAAAACACCGTTTCATGGAATTGCGGCATCCCGCCCATACACAGATGCTCGATCTGATCTCCCCAAGGGGTCTGCAAAGCGTTGTCCCACACGCGGTCGATGCGCAAGTCTGGGCGTTTTTGGGCGAGTCCTTGGGGCGCAAAGACGAGGGCTTGGGGGTAGCGCTTTTGGGCGGTTCCCAAAAATAGGTGATGAAAAAGATTTGGCGAGACAAGGTACTTGACTTGGCCGATCGCGGCCAGTTCGACAGCAAGCGCGTCATCGATCTCGACAGGAGAATGGATCCACAGTCCGCCGTCCGACAAGCGCAGCACAGTCATCCGCACCGGCAAGAACACGCCGGGCATCATACGGATATCACTTTCCACAAACCACAAACCGGGTATCCATGAACGCAAACGCTTCATTTTTGGGAATTCCTTTGCACAAAGGCCAACAAGTTTATGCGCAAACAAGCGCAGAGATCGAGATATTCGGTTAATCCAAAAAAAGTGCAGGAGCCGTTTGAAGCAAGATCAAGGCATGGCGGGCATGAGCGGCATCCGCGATCAAATCGATCACATAACGCCGACTTTGCGGATTCAGGTCTTTCATCCGCAAAAGCCGTTCTTTTTGAAAGAAGCCCAAACGGTCAAGGATCAAAATGCTGATGCAAAGCAGTTGCAAGGCTTGACGGATATCGCGCTTGTTCGAGGGCGTCAGCGGGATCTGCTTTCGGTGATGGGCTTCCACCACCGTTTTGAGCCAATGCGAAGTAAAGCGGATCTGTTGCATCAAGATCAAAAAGCGCTGACCGAGGTTTTGTTTGGATGCCTCAAACAGCCGCTGATACAATACACTTTCACCACGCAAGCGGTAAAACATGAGTTCGATCTGAGCCTCCGTAAAACGCTGTAGCTTCTTGCTTTTGCGTAGCAGAGGATGATCGAGCCAAGCCAGCGCAGCGCGCATCAAATAAAATCCCCCGTAGATCTCTTTGTAAATAAACTGGTTGCGCAGCTTGGTTTTGGGGATCTCTTTGGCCCCTTGGGTGTGAAGGGTTCGCAAGAAAAGAGTCTGCTTGTCAAGGTACAGAAAAAGCCGCCACATCGTACGAAAGAGATTGACTTGTTGCTCTTGGGCATTGTGCCAGTGCCATAGGTTCTCGGGAGTATGGCGACGCATCGCGATCAACAGCCAAGACAGACGCGCCAACGCGGCTCCTTCGGCTTGGTGTGGAAACTGATACAACGCGCTGTTGAAGATATCGCGCAACGTGATCGATTGACCTTGAAACTCAAACTTCCGATCCAACGGGACATTCAGTTGTGTGATCATTTGCAAAAACAGGTGGGGATGAGCTTCGATATACTGGCTTTTTGGGCCTTTCGGAAAGCCGAGCAAGCTCAGCTTTCCCGTCTGCTTGTGTTGCAAGTTCTGGCTCACCAAAACATCCAACACAAGGCGATTGTCTGCAAGGCGTGTATCCGGCCCGAGTGCAAGCAGCGCGTGGGCCAACAACCACGGATGATTGGGGTCTAACGCAAAGTCTTGAACATGAACGCCGAGAAGTTGGCTCACTTGGAAGACAAGGCGTTGTGTCGCCAGATTGCGCTGCTGGAGCCGCGCAGAGAGTTGTCGCACAGGCGGAGGCTGCGAACCCTTCGGACTGTTCGAACTTTGCGGCTGATGTTGTGGGCTGTTCGGTCTTTGTGAAACAGGCAACGATGGCTTCGATGCTTCGGGTCTTTGTGAAACAGGCAACGATGGTTTCGATGCTTCGGGTCTTTGTGAAACAGGCAACGATGGTTTCGATGCTTCGGGTCTTTGTAAAACAGGCAACGATGGCTTCGATGCTTCGGGCCTTTTGGGAGGCAAGGTAGCCGCAGAAACAGGCAACACAGGGCGAGAACTAGGCGGTGCAGCATCGGCCCATACAGGATGCACCAAACACAACCCAAGCCACCCACAATGGAATCGACAAAACCAACCAAACAACATAGACCTCTCCAACCTCTTGAAAACGCAGACGCCCCGAAAACAGCTCACACACCGCAGCGATGTCATCATGCGCAAGCAGGCGCGAACGCGACGACTTGCGCGCAGAGGTTACGCATGAAAGCCATCTTCCGCAAGCATCCTCGCAAGCATCCTCGTTTGGCAAACCGAACCGCATCTGCACGCCATCGTCCTTTGCCCAACACAAGACGCCCCTCACCAAGAAAAACGCGCATGAAAGAACGAGTCTTTCATAACAAGACGCCCACCACCCACAACGCGCATGAAAGAGCAAGGCAACGATGAGTACGCAAAGCACGCCACTGTCGCTTTTTCCGCTGTATCCGCTGTCTCCTCCAAGCCACGATCTATGCAAAGCCTTCGAGCAGATCCTCGCAACAACCGATGACGCTCACCTTTGGGATCTCACCCAACGGATGCGTGCGCTAGGTGCATCGCCTGACGAAAGCACGCCGCACACTCCTCCGCCTGAATCCGTCCGAGAAGCGATCGTCAGCCTCGGCCACCTCGCCCTTTCACGCCTTGATCGCCCCGCTCCCCCAGTCTGTTTTGCTCTAGCCGGCTATTTGTGCGATTGGGTCGTCGAAAAGACCGACGCAACAGAAGAACACCACCAGCGAGCCCTCGATCAGATCGAACATACCGTCATTCGGACCCTTTTGGACGACACCGTCAGCCCAAGGACGCTCTTGTCTTCACTTATGCCGAAGCGATCTGCGCGGATGGACGCGAGGTGGCGCTCCTTATTAGAACAGATATCTCCGAACCACCCGCATTATCAGACTTTTTTGTCGATGCTTTCTTGGTCTTTCGAAGATCACGGCGCAGAACTCTTTGAGCGCCATCTTTATGCGATCAGCGCCAAGCACTACCAAGCAGAGCCGCTCTACCGATGCCTCTCCCACCTACGACCGCAAGAAGCCTCTCTCCATGCGTCGCACCTCTTCCATCACCCAGAATGCCCCGAATCGCTCCGCCTCACGCTGATTGAAGATGCGTGTCAACACGGATGGCCAGACTTTTTGATGCCACAGATCGAGCAAGCCGAAGCATGGATGCACGTTGTCGCGGAAGAAAAACGCTCTCGTTGGCCGCCTTCTCTCTGGAATAGACTTCGGATACTCGGGCGTTTTTGGCGATCGCATGGCGAATCGCTCCAAACAAACGAGCCCACCTTGTTTTCCCAAGCCACCCAACGCATCGAAGCTTTTTGTGTGACTTATCGCTCGAACGCAGCGCCACCGATCGAAAAAAACATCGGTTTTGGGGCGGCTGATTGGGTCCAATCCATCGAGGGTTTTGATATCTGGTTGCACTTCTATCTGCCTCGAATACAAGAATTGCTTGCATCGGAGATCGATACGATCTGGCAACGGGCTGTCTCTGCGGCCTCTTGGCTGGCCTCCCCCTCTTCACTCCAACAGATCATCCAAACATGGGACAGGCACAAAGAAGAACGACAGCGATTTGTGATCGACTTGTTACCACGTTGGCGCGAGCCTGCGTGTGTGCTGTGGCTGCTCGATCTCTTGCAACAACCTCTTCAAAAGATCACCAAACAACGCATCGTATGGGCGTTGATCCATCTTTCCAAAACCCCGAACTGTTGGCCCGAAAGAAACAAGCTCTTGTGCGCGATGCAGCCCTACTTGGGCAAAGAGGCCAACGTATGGCAGGCAGCTCTCGCTCTGCTCGCCGAAACCAACGAAGCACCGCAAAAAGACCACGTTGCCGAGATCCTGCACCACTACCCGCTCGATCCGACCAAAGCATGGGTCTGTTTTGCGTTGTGGTTTGTAAGGCCCCAAAGCGGCGAGGCTTCGTGGTTTGTGGCCCTGCTTTTTCACAAAGACGCCTCGATCCAACGCCAAGCTGTCGAGATCTTTTCCTCGCATCCAAGGCATACGTGGTTGCTTGTTCTCGAACAATGGATCGTCTGGGCGCGCCACCACAGCGAAAAAAAAGCCCTTCAAGATCGAACGATCTCCTCGGTTGTGCCGATTGATGCGCAACACAGCGAATATCTGCAACACGCTCCGCCCACGTTGATCCCTCCTACATCCTTCGACTTTTCCGTCGCAACGATCCGACGTGTTGCACGAATCTTGCGCAGGATGCGCGTACAATGCTCCCTGCTTGATGTCCCCCTTCAACGCGCCCAAGACGAGATGGACCAAGCCCTATTTTCCGACTGATCTGCAACGAATACAGCAATTTTTCATTTCATCCTCTTGTCATTTCCTTGCAGCGCGGGTCATAAACCAAGACTTTGCTTGGTTGCCGAAGCATGGAGAGAGAGGTAGGTATGCTGTTTTCCCGTCGATCTTGGTTGCCCGTGTTGCTGTGGTTGGGGCCTGTGTTTGTCTTTGCGGGCGGACTCAAGGTGTGGAAGTTATTGCGTGTGGATGATGCTGTTCATCTATCGGTTCTTTTTGAAGGCTTGCGTTGGGATATCGTCTTCTTTCTTTTGCTTTCGCTGACATTTCTTGTGTTGCTCGAAGAGATGGCTCGTTGGCGCGGCTACCTGCTGTTTTTGTTGGCCGTCTTGTCGCAGTGTTTGATGTTGCTTGCGGGTACAGAACACGGCTTCTTTATGATCACGGGTACCCCGGGGGACTGGTTCTTGTTACAGTACGGGGTGCGCAGTCTGGCCGATCCTGCAACCATTCAAGTCTTTATCAACCAAGCCAAAGGGCCGCGTATCCTCTTGTTGCTCTTGCCACCGATGTTTCTGTTCTTGCCGATGTGGTGGATGCGGCGACCCAAGATCGCAGCGTGGTTACACGCAACGGTTCACCAAGACAAGCAACATCCGAGTTGGTTCTTTTCTCTGAGCCTTACTGTCGGTCTTGCTTGTGCGATGTTGCCCGAACAACAGTTGCGCGGTGATCTTCAAACCCTCTCTCAAAATCTTTACGTCCGCATCGTTGGGGGGATGTTTGAGCATCTATTCCAAGAAGAACCCGACATCGGCCCTGTGGGTTCAAAAGGCCCACTGTTTGAAGGCGATCGATTGCGCCTTTTTCCTACCGCCCGCACCCAAAAGAAAAACGTTGTCTTTATCCTTCTCGAATCCCAACGCGCTCGCTCCCTCACCCCCTACAGAACCCTCGTCCCGAGGCACCCCTACGAACCCAAGCTCGAAACCACCCCTTTCCTCGCTTCTATCGCCAAAGAAAGCTGGCTCGCGGAACATCTTTCCGCCATCATCCCCCACACCTCCAAGGCTCTTGTCCCGATCTTGTGCGGGATCTACCCCAAAGTACACGTCGATATCGACGAAGGCGAACGCAACGGCATCCCGTCACGCTGTCTCCCTGCTCTGCTCAAACAAGTCGGCTATCGTAGCGCTTTTTTCCAATCCGCAACCAACCTTTTTGAAAATCGCGCACAAATGGTCGCCAACATCGGCTTTGATATCTTGCGCGGTCACGAAGATCTCAACGAACGCGGCTTTGCC
Source organism: Myxococcota bacterium (assembly GCA_963169055.1). GTDB lineage: Bacteria > Myxococcota_C > UBA6777 > UBA6777 > UBA6777 > JAKLKB01. The sequence goes on along the minus strand of CAUJFU010000282.1, from coordinate 10,275 downwards.
AAAACCAACTACTTTGGTTACGAAGATCGCATCATGCTCCAACCGAGCCTTCGTTGGATCGACCAAAACCGTCAGCGCCCTTTTATGATGACCTACCTGCTGTTGGTTTCCCATCATACTTATACAACACCACCCAAATTCCGTAAAAAACTCTATACCAATAGCCGTGATCCTGAACTGAATGATTATTACAATTCACTTTTTTATGTCGATGAATTCTTGCGCGATTTATTCGATGGATTCAAAAAACGCGGAATGCTCAAAGACACCGTCTTTGTTTTTGTGGGCGATCATGGCGAAGCCTTCGGCGAGCATGGCCGCCGTCAGCACGACAACATCATGTGGGAAGAAGGACTGCGCATCCCTGCGTGGATCTATGCGCCAAGCCTGATCACACAGCCCAAACTGATCCAAGGGCGCCGAAGCCAGATCGACCTTGTCCCGACTGTACTGGACTTGCTTGGGCTAGAAGTCCGAGATGGAAAGCTACCCGGGCTCAGCCTAACCAAGCCTGTCGAGGCATCCCGTCCGATCTTCCACAGTTGCTGGTATGAACACCAGTGCATGGCCTTGCGCGAAGGGAATTACAAGTACATCTACCACTACAAGCATCGGCCTTGGGAGGTGTACGATATCTCCAAAGATCCACTCGAACAAAAAAACCTGTTTTTTCAAAAAGGCTTTGATCGCAATCCGTTAGAAGAGATCGAGAAACGCCTCTTGCGTTGGAAAGCCGAAGTCAACGACATCTATCAAAAAGCCGACAAAGCCCGAATTGCTCGTGCTGTTTCGCCGACCATGCCGCGCTTTCAAAAAGCCGTGGGGGTGACCTTTGGCGATTATGCCCGTATCGTCGGGTATTCGTTGGCTTCCCCCACCATCAAAGCAGGGGAAACCCTGCGCGTCACCTACATATTCGAAGCACTACGCCCTATCCCCGCAAAGTGGAACCTGTTTTTTCACATCGAAACCACACGACCCTTCCACTTTGTCAACGGCGATCACAACCCCGCTGGCGGCGTTCTTACGCCGAACCGCTGGAAGCCGGGAACTTACATCCTCGACGAGCAAGAGATCCACGTCCCCGCCGATCAAGCCGTAGGTTCCGCCGTCAACATCTTCCTTGGGATGTGGTCCGAACAAAACGGGCGCCTTGGCTACCGAAACCTTGGACGTTACCGCACGGATAGCAAAAAGCGCCTGTTGTTGGTTTCCGTTCCTGTGGTGCGCTGATTCTTAGCTGACGTTGATCAAGGTATAGCCGACATTCCCGGGATTTCCAGCCGCGTTGACATCGCTCCAGAAGCGACGGAAGGTCTCGGGAGACATAGTCTGACAGCCTGCGCTCCCCGTGTTGCTGCTGCCGCCTGCATGGAACAGCATACTCTGTCCAGCGCTTGCATAAGCATTGTCGTTGAACAAGCCGTCTTGGTTGGTGTCACGTTCTGCGTTGGTGGAACGGGTGGGACGCAAGACGTCGCCAAGGCTCGAAGAGTGGCCTTTGGTGTACTCGTAATAGCCTGCGGGCAAGCGGCCTTGGTCAAGGCGACCATCACCGTTGACATCCACGCCCATACGTCCGCGATATTGGGCGCTCGGCTCGGTGTTGGAATCGTACTCTTTGACATGCTTACGACCACTCGAATCCGTCCACATCATATAAGTCTTGTCATCGTAGCGGCCTTTTCCGTTGTTCACATCGGCATCGGTCTGACGACGCAACGAGATGATATTGCGCTTGTTTGGCGAAGAATTGATCTTGCCACCGTTGGCCTCTGCCAACGCCTTGAGATAGTCGTAGCGTTGGGACTCGTTGCTCATCCCCATCAGATCGCGGATCGCGGTATTTTTGTTGACTTGGGGATTTGGCTGGTTGGGGTCGATCGGTTGCGTGGGGTCGGTCGGTTGCGTGGGGTTGGTCGGTTGCGTGGGGTTGTTGTTTTGAATCGATGCGTTGCGGTTGCTCGCGAGGTTGTTGATATTCAGCCCGAGGCTCTCCGTAAAACGCGATGCACCGTTCCATGTGCCATCCGAATTTTTGTAAGCTGCGTTGATCATATCTTGATTGGTTTTCACGTCGGGATGTTGCGCAAGGAAGTTTCCAAGAGGCGTTGTCGGTTGTGTCGGTTGTGTCGGTTGTGTCGGTTGTGTTGGTTGTGTTGGTTGTGTTGGTTGTGTCGGTTGTGTCGGTTGTGTCGGTTGTGGCGCGCTTTTGGCAAGTTGTTCTTGAGCGATCGGAAGAAGTGTATCCCAACGCAAGAGTCCTTCTTTGCGAGAAGCAGGAACGTCGATGATGCGACCTCCCGGTCCGACGCTGGTTCCGCCCGGATGAAGGGGGTGAGGATTAGAATCGGAAGGATTCAGCATCCATCCTGATCCGCGTTCGTTGGCAGCGCGACCCGCTCCCGGGCCTGCGATATAAGAAAGCGCGGTTCCAGCGATCTCGCCTTGGTTCATCTTGCCATCCACTTGGATGCCTGCGTAGCGAGCGTTGCGCTTGAGATGTTCGGCGGCGATTACGGCGCTTTGGAGGGTGGAGCGTTCGGAGCCAGTGCCGCGATCCCACGTTCCGAGACCGTGTTTGGCGAGTTGTTCATTGCCCCATTGGGTCGAAACATAGCGAGGATCAAGACCAAAGCCCGATTCGGGTCCGTGTGTCGATGCGCGGTAGGTGCCGAACTGCGACTCATTCCCATGAAGGGCAGCGATCATCTCCGCAGGAACACCCGTCAGCTCGGAGGCTTTGCGATAAGCCTCTGCGTGTTTGGGGATCTGCGTTTCAGCAAGTTTGCCAAGAGAAGAGGATTTTGCGCGGCGGAGTGCTTCGGCGTTGGTGTTAAAGGTCAGTTCGCTTTTGATGCCCTGTGCGCCCCCTGTCGAAAGATTGAGCTTTTGCTCAAGGGCCGAAAAGGTGGTGGGTCCCATCTTTCCGGTTTGTTCGATGTTGTTGGCAGCTTGGAAGCTTTTGAGCGCGGCTTCGGTGGTCGGACCGAATTGGCCGTTGGCTTCGACGCCAAAGCCTGCTTTGGTCAAAGAGCGTTGCATATCGTACACAGCAGCCCCAGCATCGCCTTGTTCGAGGACTTTTCCGTGGCCGACGGTGTGGCGCAAGGCATCTGCATTCGGGCGATCCGCAGCTTCTGCTTGTTTAAGGGCTTGCAGCGTGGTGGGTCCCAATTGTCCTGTCTGCTGGACGTTGTGTTGTTTTTGAAAAGCTTGTAGTTCGCGTTCCGTCCCGGGGCCGAATTTGCCGTCCACTTTGGCGCTGTAGCCCAATTGGCTCAAACGATCTTGGAGTTGCTCCACGGGCTTGCCGCCTTGACCGCGTTGCATCACCGCACCGTTGAGGACATCTCCAAGGCTTGGAGCGGGTGTGTAACCATCAGGAACGCCCGCTGCTGTCGTCAGATTCGTGGGGATCGCGTTTGTGTTGTTGGTTGGATCGGGTGGAACGGCTCCCGTGTTGTCTGCGCTGATCGTTGTGCGTGGGATGCTGCGCGGGCTGCTGTTTGCGGCTGTGCTGGTGGGTACGGCGGCGAGGTCGGGACTGGCAACTTCTCGCGTCAGGGTCGGGCGTGGAGCGGCTTCTGTACCACGTTGCAGTGCAGCACTGGCGTCAGCAAGCGCTTCGGTGGTCGCGGGGGCTGTGGGCGTTGCGTTGCTTGGGGCAGTTGTGGCCGTCGGGGCTGTGCTGCTTGAAGTCGCCGCAGGGGTGGGCGTTGTGGCTTTGGGAGCGGCTGGCTTCTCTTGAGGCGGTTGGATCGGGGTATTGCGATTTTGATCGATCTTCATCCTGAAACTCCTGTTGTCAGTAAGGCGGCGAACCCTTTCGCCTGATTCATTGACCTTCTTCGCAGATCGTTTTCGTCACCGTGTTCAAAAATGTTTCTTTGCTTTTCAAGGGCTTATTTGTGTTCCCATCCAAAAACAAGGAGATGCCTTTGCAAAATTGAACACGTTCTATTTCTGCTCCCCCGCCTTCTGCGTTCGTGCGTGATCGTTTGTGGCGATCATGTGTCGACTCAGGCTCGGTTTTGTCATCCTTTTTGTTTCCGTCCCCCCATCCACTTGTCACCCTTGCGTCAAACTTGGCCTTTATGTTTCGCGCCGAAAAAAAAGATCATCCCGAAATCCTTTGATTTTGGATGGTTTTTCGCGTGTTGTGCAAGCCATGCGCGGCGATCCTTGATCATGGAGCAAGCAAAAAGCTTCACTCCATAAACCAAAAGGAGCAAGCAAGGTGAAAGTATTTTCTGGTATGAGGTGGCTGTCTTTTGCGAGTATCTTGTGTTTTTTGTACGGAACTACTTTGACTGGATGTCCGACAACGACGAACACAGAAAAGACCAGTGAACCGACAGGCGATGGGGGCAACCATCCCGATGGCTCAGGCGGGCGCACAGCCAACGAGAACTGCAACGGAAAGATCTGCACTCTTGAAGGCAAATACACCAACGATATCGAACTGAAAGCCGATACAGAATACCTTCTCAAAGGCGGCGTCTTTATCGGTCAAGACAGCAAAGATCCGAGCGGCGAGATCAAGGCGACCCTCAAGATCGAAGCAGGAACCAAGATTTACGCAGACACGGCAACCAAAACCTTTTTGACCGTCGTGCGCGGCTCCAAGATCTTTGCCGAAGGAACGAAAGAAAAGCCGATCATCTTTACCTCAGCCGCCGAAAAAGGCAAACGCGCCCCCGGCGACTGGGGCGGGATCATCCTCAACGGCAAAGCCAAACTCAACGCTGGAAAAGAAGCTGAAGGAGAAGGTGGCACAGGCTTCTACGGCGGCGAAGACGATGCCGACAACAGCGGCACCTTACGCTATCTTCGCATCGAGTACGGCGGAAAACAGATCACGGGAACCAACGAACTCAACGGCCTTGCACTCCAAGGTGTCGGCAGCGCGACCACCCTCGAATACATCCAGATCCACATGACAAAAGATGACTGTGTTGAATTTTTCGGTGGTACGGTCAACTTCAAGTACATTCTCTGTACAGGAACGCAAGACGACGGGTTAGACTGGACGCAAGGATGGCGTGGAAAAGGTCAATTCTTTATCAGCCAATTTTACAAAAATGCCGGGAATCACGGCATCGAAGCCGATAATCTCGAAGACGATAACACCGCAACACCGCGCTCTAAACCGATCCTCTCGAACCTAACCTTTATCGGCCATCCTGACTCCGCAGAAGAAGGCTCGGGGATGTTGTTGCGCCGTGGAACGGGAGCCAACATCTCGAATGCCGTCGTGGTGGGGTGGAAGACCTCTTGCTTTACACTCGATAGCTCGGAAACTTTCAAAAATGCGTGGAAGGACGGTAAGCTAAGCGGCGATCTTACCGTGACAAACTCTTACTTTTCTTGTGCAAAGTTCGTTAGTGAACCCAAGCCTGACAAAGTCCCCTCTCCCGACTTCAAAGTCGAAGACTTTCTCAAAAACCTCAACAGCGACAACAAAACAGATGATCCGATGCTGACTTATGACCCGACCCAAGACAAAGCACCGGGTTGGCTGCCCAAAGAAGGCTCGCCTGTGCTTTCTGGAGCCAAGATCCCAAGCGATGCCTTTTTCAAGCAAGTCTCCTTTGTGGGAGGCGTCGGTCGCGGTGCAGACGATTGGACCCAAGGCTGGACCACCAACGAAGAAAATTAAACACCACGAATAAGGCGCCCACAAGCGCCTTTTTTCGTTTTTGCAGCAAAGCACAAAAGACAATGAAACAGCTTCGTCGATGGGTGTGTGGCAGTGTGTGGCTGTATGGAGTACTCTGCTTTTCCCTGCGATCTCAGGCTTTTGCGGAAAGCTCTTTGGCGACCGAATTGGCCCGGCTTCGCGGTGAAGTAGAAGCCTTGGCAAGCCAAATCGAAGAAAAAAAAGAACATTTGCGTAATCAATTGCGCGCTTTGTCGATGCAACGAAGTGCGTTGGCACTATCGCTCGACAAAGAGCGTTTGCGCTTGCGTGCGTTGATGCGACAAATCGCAGCACAACGGTCGCGTGTGACCTCTTCGACAAAAGAAAGCGAAGAAATTGTGTCTGTCGCCAAACAAGCAGCCGCTTTTCTTCTAACACAGATCGCTCGCTCTTTGCCTTTTCGTCTAAAAGAGCGTACAGAAGTGATCGAACAAATCCAAAAACAACTTCAACTCAAGCTGATCACTTCTCACCAAGCCCTCGCTCGGCTTTGGCAAGCCGCAGAAGATGAACTGCGGCTCGGCAAAGAAAACGGCCTTTACAACCAGACAATCACGCTTGAGGGAAAGACTCGCCTTGTTCAAGTGGCGCGGTTGGGCATGATCTTGTTGTTCTTCAAGACACGCGATGGACGCTATGGGGCCGCTGAAAAGAAAGGGCAGACATGGGTCTTTCAAACCTTCCGCTCTCCAGAACAAAACAAACAAGTGGAGGCGCTGTTTGATGGCCTCAAAAAGCAGATCCGCTCGGGCTTTTGGACGATCCCAGATACCTTGCCGCGTTGAGGCAAGGGCGCAAAAAGAGAGGAAAGATCAAGATGCGGCATGGTGCTTTGGTGTGGTGTGGTTGGATGGGATGGTGTTTTGCGTCCGTCTTTTCTCAAAAAGCATACGCAGAAGATGCCCTCACAGAAGCATACAAAAAAGAGTTTGCTTTTTTACAAGCGCAAAAAAAATCGCTTCAAAAACGACTTTCGCAATTAGAACAAACTTCCGAACAACGTGTCCGCCAAACCAAGGCACGCATCCTCCAAGCCCAAGGGCAATTGCTCCAAGCCCAAGAACAAGTCGGAAAACTCCAGCAAGCCTTGCAGATGGCCGAGCAATCGGCCCAAAAAGTCGACGAACAAAAAGAGCAACGCGACAAGATCACAGAACGCGGCTTATTGGCTCTACGCGAGGGCGGACTTGCGATCGACGAAAACGCCCAAAAGCACAAGACACAAGAAGCCCTCTGGATCGAGATCTTTCGCCGTGTGTCCTTGCTGCTTGATCGACAAGGACAAATACGCAAAGAAAAGAGTCCATTTTTCTTACGCGATGGAACGCAAGACACAGGGGATCTGATCCATCTTGGCCAGATCGCCAGTTTCGCCATCAGCCCACGATTTGAGGGGGCGCTGGCTCCTGCGGGTGGAGGCCAGCTCAAAGTTTGGCCCCAAGATGCCGCCACAACCGCCCAAGCTTTGTACAAGAATTTACGACCAAAAGAGCTTCGTCTTTTCCTTTATGAAAATCGAGAAAAAGAAGCCCTGTGGAAAGAGCAACAAACTCTGTATGCGTGGCTCGATAGTGGCGGCAGCATCGCGTGGGTAATCGTTTGGTTGGGGGCTGCGGGTGCGCTGTTGCTGTTGTTGCGTCTGCTGATCTTGGGATGGGCCACAATCCACACGCCCTCTTTGCTTCAGAAAGTCGAAGACCGTGTCTTACGCGGCGATATCGAAGGGGCCTTAGGGATTGTGCGACGTTGTCGGGGCCCTGTAGCGAGAGGATTAGAAACCACGCTGGCGCACTTGGACAAACCGCGCAGCCAAGTCGAAGAGCAATTCGACGAGTGTATGTTGCGTGAAGCCCCGAAGATCGAGCGATTTGGAGCCGCGCTTGGCGTCACAGCAGCGGTGGCCCCGCTACTTGGGCTTTTGGGAACCGTGACTGGGATGATCGCCACCTTCAACGTCTTGACAGAACAAGGTGCAGGCGATCCCAAAGCCCTCGCGGGCGGCATCTCCGAAGCCTTGATTACAACGGAACTGGGCTTGCTCGTAGCGATCCCGGCTTTGCTGCTTGGAACTTTGTTGTCGGGCTATGCTTCCCGTCTGCTCGGTCAGATGGAATGGGCCAGCCTCCATCTCCTTAATACTCTCCACAATCAAGCGACTCCTTTTCCTGAAACAACGATCGGTCGAGAAGACTCCATCGATATAACAACAAGCCAAGAATCTTCTTTTGATGTGCCTTCCAAAGCCAAACCTTATCCGCCAAACGTCTATGCTTCTTCTTGATAAAAACCTGCATTCTCAGAGGAAAAGACAGAGAGCATGAATCTGACAACCTTTTTCCATTCTATCCACACATACCTCCACCAAGGGGGATTTGTGATGTGGCCGTTGGCGGTGGGGGCTTTTTTGCTTTGGTACGCGCTCGGCTACCGCTTTTTGACTTTGCGGCGTGGAACGTGGCACTCTTTGGAGGGCTTGATCAAACAAGCCTTCCAACATCCCTCTCGCCCAACACACGGTGTCATTGATACGGTTGTATGGAAAAGCGTACAAATAAAAAGAACATTCTCGCAAACATCACTTCGTCAAAAACTGGATGAAGAGATGGAGCCTTTTTTACGAGAGATCGAACGTTTTGGATTGTTGATTCAAGTGATCGTCGTCGTGGCTCCGCTGGCAGGGCTATTGGGAACGGTGACAGGCATGATCGAAACCTTCGATGCACTTGGCGAGATGTCGCTCCACAGCCAATCAGGGGGCATCGCGGGCGGTATCTCTCAAGCCCTTTTGACGACACAAATGGGCCTTTCTGTTGCAATCCCGGGGCTGATCGCAGGCCAGTTGTTGCGGCAAAAACAACTCAGTCTGTCCAACGAGATCGAACGCCTCAAAGAGCTTTTATGCGCGTGGCCTCCCTCACACACGCCGATGCCTCATGAGCCGCAACCAGCCCACGCAACGACTTCATCAATCCATACGCAAGAGCTCAAAGAATTACCTTTAAAGAAACAAGAAATATCTATTTCAAAACGAAAAAAAAACCGACGTTCCACCACTCATCCTGCCATCGACATCTCTCCGCTCATTGATATGGTGTTTATTTTACTGATCTTTTTCATGGTTTCCACCACGTTTGTCAAAGATATGCAGATCGCGCTCAGCCGCCCCGCTCAAAGCAGCGCAAGCACAGCATCGCTCAAAGCCATCCGCGTGATCCTCGATGCAAAAGGCGGGATATCCATGGAAGGAAGCACCGTACAAGCATGGATGCTGCAAAGCCGTATTCGTGCGTTGCGCAAAGAACAAGCAGATCGCCCTGTCTTGGTGATCACCCATCGACTTGCACGCACAGAGCGCCTGATCGAGATAGTCGATCAATGCCGCCTTGCGGGTGTCAAAGACGTCGGCGTCTCCAAAGCTGAAGAAGCAGGTTAAAAAAATGCGTCGAAAGCGTACGACAGGAGAGATACAAATCGACATCTCTCCTCTCATTGATATGGTGTTTATTTTGCTGATCTTTTTTATGGTTTCGACCACATTTGTCAAAGATATCAAAGTGGAGTTGGAGCGCCCCAATGCAGCGAGCGCAGCGCGTGCTTCGACCAAGGCTTTGCGCGTCCACATCGATCGAGGAGCAGCCGTTTATGTCGACGGCACTGCGATCTCTTTGTCGGCGGTGGATGGGCGCGTGCGTCAGCTTTTGCAGGAAGACAAAGCTCGCCCTGTCTTGATTATGGCTGATCGACTTTTGCATGCAGAAAAGCTCTTGGATGTTGTGGACAAATGTCGTCTTGCTGGAGCAAGAGATATCGGTATCGCCACGCAATCTACCGAACCTTAACTTTTCCGCTTTGAGGAGCCTATGCGATGCGCCGTTCTCTCTTTCCTTTTCTTCGGCAGATCGGAGCGTTGGCCGCGATGCTCTTGGGTGGCTTTTCGATCTTGGGTCTGATGGTGGCCATGAATGTCGACCAAGCCCCCAAAAAGACCGTCACCACTCAAAAAACGCAACACTTCGATCTACAACCTCCGCGCCGTCGCCCACCCAAACGCCGCACGCCCCAAACGCGCCCACGTCCCCGCCCCGCCACACAAGCGCCACGCGCCCCCATGCCTCAACTCGCCGCTCACCTTTCAGGGTTCAGCTTCGGAATCCCCGGCCTTACCCACACAGGTATCGAAGACGCCTCGAACCGGCTACTCGGCCAAACCACCGACGCATCCAAGCTTGTGATGACAGAAGATGCCGTCGATACGCCGCCGCGTGCAATCCACCGCATCGCAGCCGCATATCCCCCACGCGCACGCGCACGCAATCTCACAGGCCACGTCAGAATCCGTCTCTTGATCGATGCTCTCGGAAACGTTCAAGAAGCCGAAGTGATCGAGGCCCAACCCACAGGCGTCTTTGAACAATCCGCCCTCGCCGCCATCCGCCAATGGCGATTCTCTCCCGCGCTCTACAAAGGAAAAGCTGTTCAACTACGCGCCACCCAAACCATTCAATTCACCTTGGAATAAAAACCGTGTATTCTCCCTATTTCAACGACATACAAGTAAGACTCAAGCCGTT
>CAUJFU010000281.1 GCA_963169055.1 Myxococcota bacterium | reverse complement strand
GGGATAAAAAGTGCCGCTTTTGTCCGTCCCATCGCAAAAAGTGATCACATCGTACTCGCCTTTTGGGTTGTATAGATCGTGATAGAACTTTTTGATGCGGATGGGATTGGCGCAACGGTCGGGGCGGTCACGCCAATCCTTCGGCACACCGGGCGGATAATAGGTGCTTTCAGCGTTATAGTATCCAGGATTACCAAACGCATAGAATACATCTTGCGTTGCGCGGATCAAGGAATTGCGATTCCATCCGTTGTTGCCGAGAGAACTGCTGTAGAACCAATTGTTAAAGTCCGAGATCAACTCAAACGGAAACTGTGGCTTTGGATCGACCGGCCTACAATAAGAAGAAGCATCGTTAAGCGTGCCGTCTTTCGCAGCTTGTTCGAGCTTTTTGAGATCACAAAAACCATTGGATACCATATTTTTGAGATGCTGCAAAAAATACGTGTGGTTGTTGAATCCACCGAGTGTTCCGATGATATCGAACTTTTCATGATGCCGCAGCCCGAGCATCGCAGCAAATCCGCCGCCCATCGAGACACCCGCAATAAGCCGATAATTCCACTGACGCTCGATGGTTTGGCCGGTGATCTCTTTCTTTTGGATGGGTTCTGTTGTCACGGTGCAGGCGGCCCCCCCAACGCACAACACCCACAAAACAAAGAACAAACACGCACGACGAGAGAACAACCTCGTTTTCACATCCATCTCCTTTCGATCGCCTTGTTGCACTCGACTGTTCCTCTCCAAAAGGGAGGCGCTCACAGCGTGCCTTTCCATCCACCGCTCAAGGCAGACGCACTTGGGCAGCGAAGGCGAATCCATCGCGGCATCGTAGAAAACGAATTCAATTCCGTCAAGGAACGCAACCTCAGGCAAAGATTCGAGTTGTGCTCGACTACGTTCTCTGGCAAATTACCCCCAAGACGCACAACCAAGGTAAACCACGCGCACAACAACAGAAGCAACACCTTCGGATGCGACTTGCTTGGCCCTCGAAAACGAGCCTTTGCGCCTCGCATCCCGGCAAATCGGAGACATTGCAGATGCTCTACACATTACGCTGCCCTCATTGCGCTCAGACGCTGGAGATCGAAGCACAAGGTTCGCCCCCCGAACAGTTTTGTATGATCTGCAACGAAAAGATGCTCTTGCCTGACGAGCAGCCCATGCTTGCACAAACCCAAGAACGCGCCATCCTCGCAGAACTCACCGCAAGCGGGCGCAGCCGCAACCGAATCTATTTCTTGCTGTTCGGTCTCATCCCCTTGTTTCTCGTCGTGGTGTGGTTTTTCGCCTTCGGCAAAGTCATCGACTTCTTCGAATGGCTTGGGATGCTTCGTGATTGGGCTCCCATCCTTGAGCCGCTCGGGTATGTCATCCTGATCGCTTTGTTTTGGCCCCTCAGCTATTTTTGGAAACGGTTTGAAGACAGCGAAACCAAGTGGTAAAAAGAAGGACGTTGCTCCCATAGCACAGGAGTTGCCGATGCGCCCAAGCGCCTATCTCGCGGATATCTCACCCCCAACGATCATGGATGGATTGTTGTTCTTTAGTGGCCCTTTGATCCTTCTTATCGCGTTGCTGATCTGGTTGATTTGGACGCGCCGAAAGCGCGGATTTTAGGCGTGTTCGGAGAGCTTCTCAAACGCAACCCTAACGCCGCAAGCAGTAATCAGGGGCAGGATCAAGGCCATCGGATGCTTTGATCAGCTTGACCTGCCAACGCTTACGAAAGGCGTGTAGTTTGATCCCACAAGGCGCAAGATCTTCGCCGTCCCCCACCAAAACAAATGGTCGATTCAACCCTTCTGGTGACTTGACACAAAGATATCGCGAACTTTTCGTAATAAAGTTGTAATCCTTGTTCAGACGAAACGCTCCCCCACTCACATCGATCTGCATCCATGTATGACCGTCTGTCGGACAACGTGACCCAACATTGCGCACGATCGGGATGTTTGGAGCAGGACGACGCGGCACCATCCGCCGCACAACCGGTCGCTTTCGGAGACGGAACCGTGGACGCGGTGGGACGCTCACCACAGGCGGGTCCAGATCGCGCCTTGCCATCGGCACAACGCGCACAGGAAGAGCCTCACGCGGCAACACGGCCTCACGCGGCAACACCGCACGCGATGGTTCTGGCTGTTGTGCCGAGATATCGAGATCTTTTGATCCACGCGAAGGTGTCGTGGTTTTGAGCGGGCCAAAGATCATCTGCCCACCCAAGATCCCCAACAGCACCACTCCCACCGCAACAAAAAGCATCACAAGGCGCGAAGGCCCCGTCTTTGCGACATCTTCATGCTCCTCACTTCTTCGGCCTCGCAACTCCAACGTGTCGACAGATCTCGACGCCGACGCAGGAACAAACAAGTCCTCTTGAAGAGAAGGTTGTTGAAGGGAGGACTGCCGGAGCGCGGCTTGGGCTGTGACAGATTGCGGAGAGGAGACCGAAGTTCTGTCTACAGAAGAAGCCGATGGTAGGGATGGATTCGCGAGGGAAGAAGAGGGTGGAGCCTGTGGCGGATGTTGCGCTGCGGATGGCGGATCGGGTGCGTAGGCGGCTTGATTTGCGAAGGTGTACGGTGTTTTTGCAGGAAATGCCGAAGCTCTCCCCAGTGCGCTTTGTTGAGCAGCCGATGGATTGGATGGATTGGAAAGGGCCGAGGAGTTCGATGGATTGGAAGAGTTCGATGGTTCGGGCTGGCTTTGCGGAAAATTTCCTGTGTTAGAAGAAAGCTCACCTGTGGGCAGATGGGGTGCGGAAGAGGCGGAGGATGCGGCCTGTCCGATGGATATCGGGGCAAGAGCAACGGATGGCGCGTGAAGTGAGGAAGCATGGGAAGTGGAGGCATGAAGCGGTGAAAGAGGCGCGCCGCTCGCAAGAAAGGCGTTGTGACGCTCCAGATCGTGTAAGGTCTGCAACATCTCTTGAACAGATTGGAAGCGTGCTTGGGGGCTTTTGGCCATCGCTTTGAGCAAGAAGGCATCGAACACTTGAGAGAGGCCAAGGTCAGGGCGATGCTGCACCAAAGAGTACGGCTCACTCGACAATTTCATAGCAAGGATGTGCATTGCGCTGCGCGGCCCCGTTTCGTGGGGAAGACGGAATGGTGTATGCCCTGCGATCATCTCATAAAAGATCACACCCATCGCGTAAATGTCCGCCCGATGGTCGATATCGGCCGTCACACATTGTTCGGGTGGCATGTATTCGGGGGTTCCTATCGCTCCACGCGTAAGGTTTTGCCCGTCACCTTCGACAGGTTTGGCGATCCCGAAGTCGATCACCTTAACGAAAAGGTCGGTTCCACCACGTGATATCAAGAAGATATTTTCGGGTTTGAGATCGCGGTGAACGACTTGGGCTTGGTGCGCGGCGATCAACGCAGCACACAATTGGCGAAACACCCACAACGCTTCATGGAGCGGCAAAGGCCCGTGTGTCCCCACGCGCTCCGCAAGCGTCGCGCCCACCAGATGTTCCATGACGTAGTAATGCCCGATCTTCGGGACTTCGCCAAAGTCATCAAAGATGCGCACGATGTGTTCGTTTCGTTGCGACAAAGACGAGGTGATCTGAACCTCTCGCGCAAAGCGTTCAGCCACCGAAGTCCGTTGGAAGATCTCGGGCAGAATGAACTTGATCACGCGACTGGCATCCATCTGAAGTCGGATATGTCGGGCTTTGTAGATGGTCCCAAATCCGCCCTTTGCGATCTGCGCTTCGAGCAGATATTTCCCCGCGACCAACAACAACGGGTGCTGGCAACTTCGACAAAATCGCACATCGCTTTCCGAACGCGGCTCGAACAAAAGTTCGTTGATCGATGTGTTGCAGTTTGGACAACTCTCCATTCGGATCTGGCTCATCAACCCACCCTTTCGGACTGCTCGGACATATCAACCCACCTTTTCGGACTGCTCGGGCATATCAACCCACCTTTTCGGACTGCTTGGGCCTATCATCAAAAAGCAACAAACAACACGCGGCTGTGTTCTCCCAACCTCCGAGGCGCACCCACAGTTTCCGCCTTTTCTAAAACGTTTCGTGTGTGCTCTGCGATCTTTGGGCGGTTTTCTGCTGCATTCTTTTTGGGGGACAAGGTCTGCTGGGCCACCACACCCGCCACCACGATCGCGATCCCCAGTCCCAACGCACTCATGCCGATCACCGTCATAATCTGGGCCGCCCCCAAATCACCCGAAAATTGCTTGTCCGTGTAAGCGATATTCTGCTTTGGATCACCCATCCGCGCATTGACTTCGTTCTGCCGCACCAAACCAACCACCCCCAACGCGCCCCCCCCCACGATCACCAAGACACCGCCGATATAACTCGCCAAGATCAACGGTGGGAGCTGACGGCTTGCATACACACGCCGTACCTTGATCTTGATCTGCGTTGGTGAAACATCCAACAACACCCGATCTCCGGGGGGAACCACCACTTCGCGGGTTTGCACAGGGGTATCCGCAAAGCGGATCGTGATCTGATAAGCCCCCGGGCGCACTTCTTCTGTAAAGTCCTTCTCGCGGGCCTGTGTATAACGAAAACCTTTGACGACGATGCGCGCCTTTGGATCTTTGGACGAGATCACCAACGTGCCATAACGGATCTGCGCCTTCATCTGATCGGCCAACAAGCGATTTTGTCGGCATCGTCGGGCTGCACGACAATATCCCTCACGGAAAGTGATCGTCAACATCTCGACCGCACGTTCCAAGAAAAAGGCTTTGGGTGCTTCTTGCGCCCCTTCCGCAGCTCGTTGGTACGCCAACGCGCTGTAGCGCAAGTAACGCTCTTTGAGTAGCGTTGCAAAGGCTTTTTGGCTGGGGTCTTGATCCACCTGTTGTGCCGCAAGCTCGTAACAAGACGCTGCTTGGGCATAAGCCTTCGCCTTCATTTGCTCCGCACAGGCCACAGCACTTGCCTTTGCCTGACGTGCCACAGCACAAAGCGAAAGGCCCAACACCGCACAGCCGACGAACCAAAAAGACCGAAACATCGGAACCTCCACTCAGGGACGAGAAACATTCGGCATAGACGAAGGCAACGAGGCGGGCAAACGAGGCGTAGGTGAGAGCGGCGAAGACAAACGAGGCGTAGGGGAAGACGAAAAGGGTTCGTGTTGTGGTCGAAGCGATGGGACGGGTGAAGGAGGCGATGGCGAAGGGAGCCGCGACGAGGGGATCGATGTCGGCAAAGGAGCAATACGAGGCGAAGGGAGCGGCAAAGGAGCAATACGAGGCGAAGGAAGCGGCAAAGAGATCGGCGCAGAAGTCGGAGAAAGCGTTGGATTGGGCGATGGACGGTAAGCGAGGCGCTTTTGCAAGGCCTCGAAACGGGTTTGATCGATGCGTACGCCGCGCTTTTTTCGTTGTTCGGCCAGCCAAGCTTTGGCAAAGTCTGCGAATTCGTGGGGAGTGGCTTTGGTCGAAACAGGCGGATTCTGTGGCGTGTTGGGGGTATATTGGGCTTGCCATGCGTGGCGGAGCTGTTGAGCCAAAAGCTCGATCGCAGCGCGGCGTTGAACAAAGAGCACTTCTTGATCCTCGGAAATCCCCAATCGACGGGCCTCCATAGAAAGAAGCCGCATGATCATCAATTCTTGGAGCAACGCTTTTTTCTGGGGTAGTCCCAGAAAAAAGCGTTGGTGACTTGCGCTTTGTTCTTTGATGGCTTCGCGCAGTGCTTGGATCGTGATGACTTCTTGGCCGACCACCGCCAACACATCGGGGTGATCTGCCGAAGGCGGCAAATCTTGATCAGGACGGCATCCAAAAAACAACCCGAGACAACACATCCCCAACCACGCCATCGAACTCCAAAAGGCCGATCGTTTCAAACGATTCGCACGATATCGCTGTTGCATCCAATCCTCTCAACACACGGCACACCCCAAATCCTCGGTGTGCGGATGACACATCTACGATGCGAAGAACCCCCAACATTGGCTCATCACCGAAAAGAAAGCAAGCGCCCGCTCGCTCGAAAGAACCCCGCTCTCTCGCTCAAAAGCACCCAAGAAGCGAGAAACAAGCTTCAACTGCCGATCACGACGCAGGACGCCTCAAGATCAGTGTTGGCAAAGGCCGCAAGAAGCTGCGGATCGAAGCAAAGGGATCTTTTTTGTCCAACGCAGCGATCGATTCGATGGCTCCTTGGGGCAACAGCCGAAACAAGGGCTCTTTCTTTTGAACTTCGGCCAGCAGGCGCTCGTGATCAAGCGGCGCTTGGGGGTGAAAAAACACACGAAACTTTTCGCCCGAAAGCTCGCCTGATGTCGCAAACAACGCCTTGAGCAACAAGCGGATCTCCATGCTCTGGAAGAGCCGCTCGCTCTCTCGCGGCAACGGCCCAAAACGATCGACGAATTCTTCGGATAGCTGGTCCAATTCGTCTGTATCGACAGCGGTTGACAAGCGCCGATAACACTGCAAACGCAACTGGATATCGGGGACGTAATCATCGGGAAGATAGGCATCGATCCCCAGCTTGACTTCGGGATCGATATGCGCATCCACGGGCTTGCCTTGGAGTTCAGCGACGGCTTCTTGCAACATCTCCATGTACAACTCAAGACCGATCGCGTGGATATGTCCCGATTGCTCCTTGCCAAGGAGGTTTCCAGCGCCACGCATCTCAAGGTCGTGGCGTGCGATCTCAAAGCCCGCCCCCAGTTCTGTAAAACGCTGCAAGGTCGCCAAACGCTGCTTGGCTTCGGGATTGATGCGCGCATCTGGCGGAACCAAAAGCACCGCGTAAGCGCGTTCTCGACCGCGCCCGACACGACCACGGATCTGATATAACTGCGCCAATCCAAACGCATCCGCTCGATTTACCAAGATCGTGTTGGCACGGGGGATATCGAGTCCCGATTCAATAATCGACGTACACAGCAAGATGTTGTAGCGGCCTTGCACAAAGTCCAGCATCACCCGCTCCAAGTCTCCTTCGAGCATTTGACCATGCGCCACGATCACCCGCGCTTCGGGAACGATGCTGTGCAGCCATGCCTGCATCTTTCCGATATCTTCGACGCGGTTGTGAACAAAGAACACCTGCCCACCGCGATGCAACTCACGCATCGCCGCTTCTCGGACGATCTCGTCGCTCAATGGCGCAACCGTCGTTCGGATCGCCAACCGATCCACGGGCGGCGTTGTAATCAACGACAGATCCCGCGCCCCCACCATCGACATCTCTAATGTCCGTGGGATCGGCGTCGCCGTCAATGTCAAAACATCCACCTCGCTGCGAAACTGCTTGATCCGCTCTTTGTGCTTGACCCCAAATCGCTGTTCTTCATCCACGATCAACAAACCGAGATTCTTGAAATGCACGTCACGCGACAACAACCGATGCGTCCCGATCACCACATCGATCTTTCCCGCCCCCAACAGCCGAAGCGATTCTTTTTGATCTTTCTCCGATTGAAAACGCGATAGCACCGCGATCTTGATCGGATATCCATCAAAACGCTCCATGAACGTTGCACCGTGTTGTTGGGCCAACACCGTCGTCGGCACTAACACAGCCACTTGACGACCACTAAAAGCCGCCACAAAAGCCGCACGGATCGCAACTTCCGTTTTGCCGTACCCGACATCGCCACACACAAGGCGATCCATACAACGCGGAGAGCGCATATCCTCCAGCACATCTTGGATCGCTTGGGCCTGATCGGGCGTCTCTTCGTAGGGAAAACGCGCCTCAAACTCGGCGTAGAGTTCGGGGGATATCTCGATCGGCTCGCCCGAATGAAGCTGTCGCGTGGCGTATAGCTTTAATAAATCCCCTGCGATCGCTTGAATCGCTGCACGAGCTTTGGTTTTTTTCTTCTCGAAGGTGCTGCTTTTCAGCCGATCCAGCGAGGGATCGCCCCCCCCTGTGTGCCGCTCGATCAAATGCAGCTTGGTCACAGGCAGATAAAGACGGTCACTTCCGTGATATTCCAGCAGCAAAAAGTCCCCGCGCACGCCATCCATCTGCACCGCATGCAGCCCCCCATAACGCGCCATCCCATGTTCGCGGTGGATCACCAAGTCCCCAACTTGAAGGCTTTGTAGCTCGGTTTCCAACAGCATGCCTTTTTTCTTGGCCTTGGCACGCCGCGCTTTTGGACCAAAGATCTCTTCTTCTGACAGCATCGCAATCCGCGCCCGAGGAAACACAAATCCCTCGGATATACGGCCCAAATAGATGCTGATCAGATGGCGCGGCGCATCTCGCCGAAACAACGCCTCCATCGAAAAGCCATCTTCGCAGATCTGCGCTACCATCGCGTACAACTCCAACAACTCGCGCAAGCGCAACGCTTGCCCTTTTGTCCCACACGCGATCACCACCACCAAGCCTTCGGCTTGCCACATCTTGATCCGCTCGATCAACGGCTGCAAACGATGCTCTTGGGATGCAGGGATCGAACGCAAAAGCTGCTTCAATCCCTCCTGCGACAACGACACATACGGCATCAATAACTCGCCCGCATCCCCAAAACGCACCCCGCCCACTTGGCGGCGCGCCTCTCGCAAAAACGCCGCTCTCTCCGCCTGTTTTTGCGCTTCGTCCATCACAACAGCAGCAGTGAACACCCCTGCCCCACCGCTTTGTCCCGATACGGCTCCCTCTTGGCTCACTCTTCCTCCACGACCTTGCTCTGTCTCCTCATCCCATTCTTCGTACTCGTCGGATGAATCAGACTCTTCGCCATCCTCGATATCCTCTCCGCCCACTTCCAGACGCCCACCCACCGACCCTTCGAACTCATTCGGCGCATCGCTTTCTGTGTAGCCGTACCGACGGCCATAGGCGATCTCTCCCGCGCTTTGTCGCTGACCGATACGTGGGCCTCCCCCGTCCTCTTCGATCTCGTCCCCCCATTCATCGAGCAACGGAGAAGATGAATCATCCCATCCATCCGACCTCTCCATCTCATCCAAATCTTCCAATTCATCCGTGCTTTTCCTGCGGCCTTTTCGCCCCCCCCTCGAAGACACCGCACGCTTTGCCGCAGCCTTCGGATAGGCCGATGGAGCGGGTTTTACCGCCGCTCGCTTTTCGGGCATACGCTTCTCACGGACAGACAACGGCAGACCCACCTCCGCACCCAACACATGCCCCACAACCCCTCGTTCCGAGATGGCCGTCCCTTCCGACGATACCGATGTGCTTGATAAGCCCGTCCCTCCCGACGATACCGATGTGCTTGATAAAGTCGGACCTTCGGGACTTACGGGTGTTTGCAAGAATACCGATGCCTCTGAAGACACCACCCCCTCCGATAAAGCCGATCCCCCCGAGTCCGTCGACTCTTTCGTCAAAGCGGGGTCGGCGGTGCTCCCAAGCAAAAAGACGGACTGGTGTTCGATGCGACAGACACGGCGCAAGGAAGATTCGATCTCTTTGAGAGACAACAGAAAGTCTTCGGGCGGAAAAGCGAAGCGCCCTTCTGCGCAAAGGGCAGCATAACTTTCTTGCATACGTTCGGTGTATGCGCGAGCTTCGAGCATGATATCGCGAGGTTCATCAAGGATCAGGATGGTTTCTTTTGGCAGATACGAAAACAGGCTCTCCAACTGCTCGTAAAATCCGGGGATCATCGCTTGGCTGCCAAAAGGGCGGACATCTTCGCGGATATCGTCAAGCAACTGACGCCACTCACGCGTCGGATAATGCAGGATATCCGCTTGGGCTGCAAATCGCCGATTGGCCCAAGACAAGTTCTCGGGAGTCCGCAACAACTCATCCACAGGGCCGACCAATAATTCTTCGGATTCGGAAACGGTGCGTTGTGTTGTCGGCTCAAAGTGGCGAATCGACATCACCAACTGATCGTCCAGTTCCACCCGCGCAGGGAAACTATACAACGGCGAAAAGATATCAACGACCGCCCCACGCACCGAAAAAGTCCCGCGATCTTCGACGACGGGGACACGTTGATACCCCGCTTGCACAAGGTGGTGCAGTAGCTTGTCTCGTTCCAATTCTTCGGCAACGGCGATCAAGTCGGACGCACGGCTCAATACGGGCTTCGGCAAAACTCGCCTCAACAACGCTGCCGCAGGCATCACCATCACAGGAAAGTGCCGATGTTGTAGCTGAAGCAAACCACACAAGCGGCTTTGAATCGCCCCACGATCCGGCATCATCTCGCTATAAGGCAAGATCTCATCCGCCGCGTAATAACTCAAACGCGACAACGCAGCGTGCGGATCCTCTCCACAAAAAAACTGGATATCTTCATAGATCTGATAGGCCCGTTGCGGTTCTGGAGCCACAACCACCACAGGGCGCTCTGGAAACGCCGCCACCAGACGCGAAACCAACCACGCCAACGCGCCACCCACCAAACCCGAAAGCGCGATCCGACTGGCTTCTCCGCGCACTCGCCCGATCAGTTCTTCTACACTACAACCGCCCCACGGCAGATCTTCCCCCAAGGCATGATAGATCTCTTGTCGCGTCATGAATTTTTATCTCTCTATGAAACTAGCTTGTTGGGTGTGTTTATACTGCGTTTTTGCGTAGTCTTAACAGCGCACGAACCATAGGACACCCCCGCTGCCGCTGTCAAGTTGGGCCTCCAGCGCGCACCTGCCAAAACGCCGATTATCGGGAAAAAGCCCCCACAAATGCAAGAGGCTCCTTGAAAAAGAAGCCACACCACGTCTATGATGCCGCGATGGTTCGGCATCCCCGTACCCTTCGCGCTCGCTTTGTTCGACGACTCTTTGAAGGAGGTTTTTGAATGCCCTCTGAACAAGCAGATATGGCCGCTGCACAGGCTCAACAATACGACCCACAGACGAGTGCCGATCCGCAGGCTGCCATGCAAGGCCCCGACCTTTCCGCTCTCTCTCCACAACAACAACAAGCCTACCAAGACGCCTTCCAACAGGCCATGGAAGCCCAACAGCTCTACGCCAAAGCCCAAGAAGATTACCTCCAAGCCCAACAGTCCGGCAACGAACAACTCGCCCAAGAAGCCTACCAACAAGCCCTCAACGCACAACAAATGTACGGGCAAGCCCACCAAATCTACCTCTCCATCCTCGAACAAGCACAACAAGCACAAGC
>CAUJFU010000280.1 GCA_963169055.1 Myxococcota bacterium | reverse complement strand
CTACTCGATCCCTCCGTCGGTGCGCTCCGATTGCGGATGATCGTCGTCAAAAACCTCGACCCCGCCGAGTTCTCCGCATCTGGACAAACCTTTCCTATCACCCAAGAAGATCCCCACAAGCCCGGAAAAACACAGTACCCTTCCCATATCGTCCTTGATCTCGATTATTGGGAGATCTTACCCCGACAAGCCGCTCTCGTTGCTTGATCCCAACCAACCTCCTTTGCGATACGGAGATACCGCCATGCCTTCCTCCCCATCCGCTCACCAAATCCTCGATCGCAACGGATCTCCCACCTCCGATCGGCCTTGGATCTTCCGTACCTACGCAGGACACACCAACGTCCATGCCTCCAACCAACTCTACAAACAGAACATGGAGGCCGGACAAACGGGCCTTTCCATCGCCTTCGATCTCCCCACCCAATGCGGCTATGACGCCGATCATCCCCTCGCCAAAAGCGAAGTCGGCAAAGTCGGCGTTCCCATCCACAGCCTCGACGATATGCACACTCTCTTTGACGCCATCCCTCTCGAACAGACCAACACCTCGATGACCATCAACGGCACCTCCATGTGGTTGCTCGCGTTGTACATCGCACTCGCTCAAGAACGCGGTGTATCGGTCTCTTCTCTTCGCGGAACCACCCAAAACGATATCGTCAAAGAATATCTCGCACGCGGAACCTATCTCTTTCCACCCGACGCTCACTTCCGCATCATCGCCGAAATGTACGAATACTGCCTGCTCCATCTCCCCCAATGGAACGCCGCCAACATCTGCTCTTATCACCTCCAAGAAGCAGGAGCGACCCCCGCTCAAGAAGTCGCTTTTGCCCTATCCACCGCCATCGGCGTCCTTGATCTTCTTCGACAGCGCCGACAGATCCCAGAAAACGACTTCGGCCAAGTCGTTGAGCGCATCAGTTTCTTTGTGAATTCAGGTATTCGTTTTGTCGAAGAGATCTGTAAAATGCGTGCATTCGCCGAGTTATGGGACGAGATCACTCTGTCTCGATACCATGTCCAAGACCCACAACATCGGCGTTTTCGCTATGGTGTGCAAGTCAACTCCCTCGGACTCACCGAACAACAGCCCGAAAACAACGCATGGCGCATCTTGATCGAAGCCCTCGGAGTCACCCTCAGCCGAAAAGCCCGCTGCCGCGCCCTCCAGCTCCCCGCATGGAACGAAGCCCTCTCCCTTCCGCGACCTTGGGATCAACAATGGTCTCTACGCTTACAACAGATCCTTGCTTACGAAACCGATCTTCTCGAATACCCCGACATCTTCGATGGAAGCCCTGTGATCCAGTCCAAAACGGACGCGATCAAGGCCGAAGCCCAAAAAGAGATCGAACAGATCCTCGGCATCGGCGGTGTCCACGCTGCGATCCAAAGCGGCTATATGAAAAGCGCTCTTGTCCGATCGATGGCAGCGCGCATTAGCCGCATCCAACGCGGCGAACAGATCGTCGTCGGCGTCAATCGTTGGACCGAGACCTTGCCCTCCCCCCTGATGTCCGACCAAGACAGCGGCTTGTTTCGCGTCGATCCTCTTGCGGCCAATGAAACGCTGGCCCTTCTCAAACAAACGCGCCTGCAACGCAGCCCAGAAAAAGTCCAGTCTGCCCTCCGCTCCCTCCAAGAGGCCGCTCGCAACGGACAAAATATGATGCCCGCCTCGATCCAATGCGCTCTTGCTCGTGTCACCACAGGAGAATGGGCCGATGCCCTGCGTGGCGTCTTTGGTGAATATCGCGCAGCCACCGGCATCGAAGGCCAAACGCTCTCTCTCGAAGAAGACCGCCGGCGCCCTCTCCAAGACCGTGTCCACGCCCTCACCGAGCGCCTTGGGCATCGCCCGCGTATGCTCGTTGGAAAGCCCGGATTAGACGGACATTCCAACGGAGCCGAGATCATCGCCGTCACCGCCCGTCACCTTGGCTTCGATGTGATCTACGCTGGAATCCGTCTTTCTCCCGACGATATCGTACAATCGGCCATCGAAGAAAGCGCCGATATCATCGGACTTTCCATCCTTAGCGGCTCCCACATCGAGATCACTCAACAGATCATGGAAGGACTCCGCGATGCAGGTGCCGCCGACGCGATCCCCGTGGTGATGGGCGGTATCCTCCCCCAACAAGACCACCCTATCCTCCGCTCGCTCGGTGTTCGCGCACTCTTCACTCCTGCGGATGGCGATCTGCTCGCGATCTTTGACACCATCCTCCACCTTCTCGAAGCCTCTTCGCCCGAACCTCCCACAACACACGCCGATCGCACCGAACAGGAATAGGATGGCATAGGAGAGGGCAAGCGTCTTCCTGTTGGCCAAAAAACCCCGTGTTCGCACCATTTCAAGCGACAGCGTCGTTGATTTGAAAAACAGTAATCTGTTCGCCAAACACGGGGTCAAGGGGGCAAAGCTCCCTTGTGGGGCGTGGGGCAAAGCCCCACAACACAAACCCAAACCCAAACAGCCACACAACGAGAACAACATTGCACACTCATCCCTCCACATACGACACGGAACGCCTGATCCAAGGAGCGTGGCAGCACGACAAATGGTCCATCGCAAGGCTGATCTCGCTGTTTGAAGACACGCGCCCTCATGCTGCGCAATACCGACACGACGTGCTTTCCGCGCTCCAAACCAACACCCAAGCCCGTTGCGCCGCATTCATCGGACTGACGGGAACCCCGGGTGCTGGCAAGTCTTCTCTGATCGCCGCCCTGCTCCCTCGGCTACTGGCGCACCCCAGCCATCTACATATCGCGGTGCTTGCCATCGATCCATCTAGCCCCTTGACGGGCGGGGCGGTCTTGGGGGATCGCATTCGCGTCCGACTTCCTTCTAAAGAAAAAAGATGCTTTTTTCGTAGCCAATCTTCGGATCAAGACCTTGGAGGATTAAGCCGAAAAACATTCCAAGTCTGCCGATTGTTGTACTGGCTATTTGACTTGGTATTGATCGAGACCGTTGGCATCGGACAATCCGAAGTGTCCATTCGTCACGCTGCGGATCGCGTGTACTTGTTGCTTTCTCCTCTAGCGGGCGACGAGATCCAATTCATCAAAGCCGGCATCATGGAGATCCCCGACGCTTTTGTTTTGCACAAAGCCGATGCACCCGCAGCGAACGCAACCTACCACACACTTCAAGCCACCCTCGGCCTGCTTCGCCCTCCACAAGCCCCATCTCCCGCACTGTATCGCACCAGCATCCATACCCAAGAAGGACTCGATGCCCTTGCTGCCGAGATCACAGCCTACCGCCCCCCGCCTCTTCATGCCTCCATGCACCAACGCGAAGCCTACGCCTTCCAACGTTGGCTCCTCGATGAATACGGCCAACAAGCCCTACGTTGCCTCTCTGCTCAACAAACAAATCCCACCGCATACTTGCGCACCCAACCATCCTTTGAACACGCCCAACTCGCCTTTGATGCGCAATTTTGGTCATGGGCCGCATCTTCTTGTGTGTCGCACAACGACACGAACGCGAGCCATACCCCAACACATCCCTCGGCCTCCCTTCCACCTCGAACCTCGGAGCCTCCGCGATGAACGAAGAACACAGCAAGATCCTTTCCGTGATCGAACGCTTTAAAGGCGACTATCGCCTTGATGAAAAATTACGCGCTGTTCTTACCAACAAAGAACCCGCTTATCTCACCAAAATCTTGTGGGAGAACTTTCGCGATTATCACATCGATCTTGGCGAACACCGCGAACTTTGGCCGAGGCTATTTCAAGACAAAGACGCCTATTCAGGCGACGACTTCGTCCGCCTGATCAAAAGCATCAACAAACACTTCCCCAATGCTACCTACGCAACCAACTACGGCAACCGCTACAGCATCCACTCAGAAGACGATCTTCCCGGCTACTTCTACGGTTTGCGCGAACTGATCGAAGCCAAGCAACAAGACAAAGACTTCGCACAAACCCTCCAAGAAGAGTGGCGCGATCTACCCGACCCTTTCCGCATCGCGATTGGATACACGCTGGCTCAATTTCAACTGATCTCTTACAAAGATATTCCTGAAAAGCTCGCCAAAAAGATCGCAGAAACCCATCTCCGCCACAGCGCAGGAGAAGAGCGCTATTGGTCCCGCCCACACGCTTTTCCTCCCGATGTATGGGGTTCGTTGCTCGTTCAAACGGCCATCGAAGATCCCGATATCACCTTTGAGCAAGCACACGTTCTCCGAGACTTGATCCCTTTTTGCTCTTCTCCACAAGACTTGCTCGCACTCATCGGACGGTGTCGTAACACCTCCTCCAACCAGCACCTGCCCACGCTTGGTGAGATCTTCCCGCACAGCTTTCTGCCTCACCTCGAAACGCATCTTCGGACGCTCAAGGTCGAACCTCTCCCCGATGATAACCACGTTCGATGGCCTTATTTCGCTTATGCTGCGATCTATTTGCGGCTTTGTAAGCTACTTTCGCACACGCCTCCTGCCTTCTTGGATACTTTCTTTCAAGATTTTCTCGAAACATTTCGCATCGGGTGGGGAGGCAGCAATTTTGGAAAATTCATCTTTCAAACCCAAGAGCTGATGCAACAGATCCCCCAAGATCGTCTCGAAAAAATCTTTCTCCAACAGCAAACCCCCCACTGGTATTGGCTCCCTGCCTGCCCAACACCTCCCATCCTCCAACACATCACCGATCGCATCTCTGCCCTCCCCGCAAACCCCAGCTACGAAGCCCAAGATATCCTCCAATCGCTCAGCCCCTACTACGCCTTTGAAAACAAAGGTGGTCTGCTCGGCCCCATCGCCCAAGCGCTCGCTCCCTACGCCAAACACGCACTCCAAACCGAGTCCTGCCCCCAACGCCATCTCTTTGTCGAGATCCTCGCACTCAACCAAGACTCCCCATCGATCGAAGGTTTAGCTTTTTCCCTTCAGGATCCGTCCAAAAGCATCCGTCACACCGCCTCCGAAGCCTTACGACGCCTTCCCCCCGAAGCCACCTTGCCCTATATTGCGCCCTTGCTCTTTTCCAAACGCAAAGAAACGCGCCTGACGGTCGCCAATTTGTTAGCCGAATATCCGCCACATTCCGAGGTTTTCGCTCTCGCGCAAACACAACGCGCCACCGAAAAAGCCAAAGAGATCCTCGCGATCCTCGAAACGATCCAAGCCCCCACAACGACGGTTCTCTCCACCAACGAATCACAGATCCTTGACGATCTCAACACCAGCAAAGGCGAAACATGGGCGCAACACCTCCATATCGGCCCCAAGCTGATCTCGCTGTATTGGCAATTCCTCGAAAAATCCTTCTTTGAAACATACCTTTCGACTTACGGCTCACATTACGAAAATTGGCTTGCGCTCCTCAAACAATGGAAGCACACCCCCGAAGCCCTCCAACACGCCGCCCTCTGCATCCCCGCCTTTGATCGATGGGACGGTCGAACCTTCTTGAACGCCGTCGCGGATGACTTTCCCGAACTGCTTGCTGCCATCAAGTCCATGATCCAACAAGGCCGATTCCACCGCCCCAAAAGCATGGGCTGTTATGTCTCCGGTTTTGACGAGACTTCCACGCTCGACTGGTTCATCGAACACCGTCCTACCGAGATGATCGACGTCTTGATCGAGCGCACGCAAGACAAACGTAAGACCACCCGGCGCGCTGCCTTTGATAAACTCGCAAGCCTCGGTGAGTCGGTCGTTGACGTCGTTCTCCCTCTGATCGAAAACAAAAACATCGACACACGCTGCGAAGCCGTTGAGTGGCTGGCCTCTTTCGGTCGTGCAAAAGCGCTCGTAGCACTCCAAAAAGCCGCGCCCTCCGAAAAACACCCCCGCGTCCAACAAGCCTTCCAAACAGCCATCGCAAAACTTGAAACGGAACACTTCGATATCTCCGCTTTTCCCGAAACCTCCGAAGCCCACAAAGCCCTCGAACAAGCCCTTGCGCGCTTGCCTCTCCAACCCCTCCCCGCCGCACTCCTCGGAGTTCCGCTCCCCACCTTGCTCTGGAAAACTGGAAGCTCCGTCGCTTCCGTCGCCCAACAATGGATCGTCGCCGAGGTCGTCCAAGAAAACTTCCAACACCGCTCGCCTTTGCTGCGCGCTTTACGACCCCGCCTTAACGACACAAGCTGTCACGCGCTCTCCGAAGCCATGGTCGCCAAAGGCCCCCGTTTTGACGATGGTTGGCCGCTTTACACACAGTCGATCTTTGGAAGCCCGCAACAGATCGATGCCATCGCTGCACAACTTGACAAACTCGCAAGCTCCCGAAGTACCCGTTGGGGCGACGATGGCGTCGAAGCTCTCGCACGCCACGGATCTCCCGAAGCGATCCGCCACCTCGATCATGCCCACCGCAAGGGAAAACGCGAAGCTCTCAAGTCTCGTGCAGGTCGTGGACTCCGAAAGATGGCTCAAGAACGCGGCATGACCACCGAAGAACTGATCGAAAGCGCCATCTCCGATATGGGCTTTTCGATCGATGGTCAAATGACTTTATCTTATGGCTCGCGCACCTTTTACCTACTCTTGTCTGATCATTTTTCGCTGACCCTCTCCGACCACCTCGGCAAGGCACTCAAGGCCCTTCCTGCCCCCCGCAAAGACGACGACGCCGCCCAAGCCGAAGCCAGTCAAAAACACTTTGCCTCCGTCAAAAAACATCTTCCTCCTCTCTACAAATCTCTCGGCCTGCGCCTCGAAGACGCCTTGCGCGCACAACGACGCTGGCCCGTTGCGGAGTGGCGCACACGCTTCCTCGAACATCCACTCTTCTATCGCCTTGGAAAAACGCTCGTGTGGGAAGCCCTCGATCCAAGCGACCAGCCCACCGGCACGTTTGTGATCCAAGATGATTTCCGCCTCCTCCAAGCCAACAGCAAAACCTACAAACTGCCGACACAAGGCTTTGTACGCCTGCTTCACCCGATCTCCCTGACCGACAAAGAACGCCAAGCATGGATCGATCGGCTCGATGCGATGGGCCGCAAGCCACTCTTTCCCCAACTCCAACGCGAAGTCTTCCACCTCGCGGACTTCCCCGAAACCGATGCCGCGTGGCTTGTTCAACTCCCTGCGGTGGGCTCGCTGTCCTTCATCCACGCGCTTCAAACATGCGGGTACGAGCGCGGAGACCGCGAAGATGGCGGAATGATCTATTCTTGTGACACCAAGATCGGGCCGTACTCTGTGACCCTTCGCCACGGCGGTTGGTATCCCGAGATCATGGACGATGACAGCGACGTCGACATCCGTAGTGTCGAAGTCTCCGACGAAAAAGGTACGATCGCTTGGCGAGAACTCCCTCCTGCCGTCTTTAGCGAGATCGCCCGTGATCTCGTCCTACTCACCCGCAAAGGCACCCGCTAATACGAAATCCGCCTATGGTGTGATCGACAGATGGTGGGGCAGCACCCTGTGGCCCAAGAACAGGACCGCTACAGCAACTCGTGTCGATGTTTCGATCACACCTCTCAGAGCGGTCGGCAGCGGATGTTCCAGAATCGAAACGCAGCGTCTACTTGTGGGACTCTTGGGGGAAACGGCCAGATCGCCTAGATTGTGCAGGCGCTTGAAACAGCCTACAGACGGAGATCTGGATGACAAACAAAGAGGCCCAAACATCCGAAGAAAACAACGCATCGCTCTCGCCCGATCCCCCCATCATCGAAACGTTTGCACCTGAACCCGCGTTAATCGCTCCGACATCTTCGGCGTCTGCGAGACAACCCCAACGCGCCAAATTGACCGAAGGACCGATCGCAACGACGGTGTTGGGGCTTGCAGGCCCGATGGTCTTTGGCATCCTTTCGATCATGCTGATGAACCTGATCGACACGTATTTTGTGGGGAAGCTTGGGACGGCCCAACTCGCTGCGATATCGTTTACTTTTCCCGTGGTGGCGTTTGTCGGAAGTATCGCGTTGGGGCTGGCTGCGGGAACCACTTCGGTGGTCTCACGAGCGATCGGGGCGGGGCGATGGGAAGAAGTGCAAAAGCTCACGACACACGCGATGTTGCTTTCGATGCTGGTGGTGGCGTGTTTTGCGGTGGTTGGTTTGCTCACGATCGATCCATTGTTTCGGGCCTTGGGGGCCAAAGAAAGCGCGCTGCCTTGGATTCGTGACTACATGGTGATCTGGTATATCGGCGTGGTGTTTTTGGTGGTCCCGATGGTGGGCAACGGAGCGATCCGAGCTTCGGGCGATACGCGCACGCCTGCGGTGGTGATGTTCTTTGCGGCTTTGGTCAACATCGTCTTGGATCCGATCTTTATCTTTGGTTGGGGTCCGATCCCACGGATGGAGATGGCGGGTGCAGCGCTCACTACGATCTTTTCGCGTGCGTTGACGTTGTTGGTGGCTTTGTGGGTGTTGTCGCGGCGAGAAAAAATGCTGGACTTTTCTTCGCGATGCTTGCAAGGGATCCTCGCCTCGTGGCGAGCAGTTTTGGCGATCGGCCTGCCCTCCGCTGCGACACAGATCGCAACGCCCCTGTCTTTGGGCATCTTGACTGGGATGCTTGCGGGTTATGGCAAAGAAACGGTTGCGGCATTTGGAGCGGGCGGGCGTTTGGAGATGTTGTTTTTGATGGTGCCGATGGCTGTAAGCGCAGCGTTGGCTCCCTTTGTCGGGCAAAACTGGGGTGCGCAACGAAAAGACCGTGTGACGGGGGCATTGCGTTTTAGCTTCATGCTTTCGTTGGTGGGCGGGACGTTGGCTTATCTTGTGATCTTCGTCATGGCGGATCCGATCGCACGGTTCTTTTCCAACGATCCCAAGGTCGTCCCGTGGATCGCAAGATATCTCTGGATCGTCGCGCTTGGTTATCCCTTAACAGGGGTGCTGATGGCGTGCAGCGCAACCTTTAACGCCACCAACCAACCCATGAAGGCCGCTGTATTGGCCCTTTTGCGTATGCCGATCCTTTCGCTCCCGTTGGCGTGGCTTGGTATGAACTGGTTCGGACCACAAGGCGTCTTTGGGGCGCTCGCCTTGGCACAGATCATCACGGGGATGGCCGCGCTCTATGTTTCGATACCGCTGTGGAAAAAACCGGTCCATCCGCCCGTTGCGCCTCCTACAGCACCCACCAGCCAAGAAGACGAACCGATGCAGCGGGCGAGGTAACGATGCCGCCCATAAATCCCGATGCACCGGCCATTACGCACACGCCACCACCCGATAGGAGAAACCGATGCAACCCATCGAACGGGCGCTTTTGTCTTTGGAAGGCCTTTCTGTTGCAGACGCTTTGGGCGAACGTTTTTTCGGTCCCCCCTCGGAAACCATGCCCGCGATGGCATGGCGCAAGATCCCCGAAGGACCGTGGCCTTATACCGACGATACGGAAATGGCGCTGAGCATCGTGGAAAGCCTTCTTGAGGACGGCGGGATCGATGCTGACGCGCTCGCCAAACGATTTGCAGCACGCTACAACTCCCGTCGTGGCTACGGTGGCGGCGCGCACATCTTGTTGATGCAGTTGCGCGCAGGGCAACGGTGGGATCAAGTCGCTCCGCAGATGTTCGGTGGAACGGGTTCTTTTGGCAACGGTTCGGCGATGCGCATTTCGCCCTTGGGTGCGTATTTTGCGGAAGATCTCGACGTGGTTTGCGAACATGCCCGCCGGTCTGCACTTCCCACACATACCAACCCTGAAGGCATCGCAGGAGCCGTTGCCACCGCTGTGATGGCGGCCTTGGCGTGGCGTGTGGGTGACGGTTGGAAAGCCACCCCCGCTGAACTCATTCAAGAAGTCTTGCGCCACACACCCGAAAGTCAGGTTCGCCAAAACATCGAAACCACCTTGCGTTTCGACCTTCAAGACGGCTCCGAAAAAGTCGCTGAGTGGGTGGGTTCCGGCCAACGCATCTCTTGCCAAGACACGGTTCCTTTTTGCGTCTAGTGCGCTGCACACTACCTCCACAGCTACGAAGAAGCTTTTTGGGCCACCGTCCGATGCTTGGGAGATCGTGACACCACCTGCGCGATCGTCGGTGGGATCGTGATCTTGGCCGACCGCAACGGGCTCCCCGAAGAATGGCGCATCCGCCGAGAACCCCTTCCTGCCGACATCTACGATACCGCCTACGCTGTTGCTCCCCGCCCCTAGACACTCCCCCCAACAACGCTATTGCCATCTACAACTGTTTCAGGCAAGCTACAGAGGCATTTTGCAAGGCTTCTGCATCAACGCGATCCGAGCCACCGCTCGACCCGATACATCGCGAAGAAGTTCGTAAGACTTCTGCGCCGATGCAGACCAAACAACCCACCCCCACAACGAGGATACCCGATGCGACACAACAAACGATGGCTTGGATGGCTGATCTTGATGGCCTGTTTCTTTTGTGCAGGAAACACCCACGCTGACGTGATCCCCCCCGAAGTTGCAGCTTGTGACAAAAAAGCTGCTGGAGACACTTGTACTGCCGACAGCAAAACAGGCACTTGTCAACAGAGCAAATGCGCAAAGCTCGACTATTCGGACGGAACCCCACCAACGAGCAAAGAGTACGACTGCGTCAAGTGCGTCACAGGAACCCCCCAAGAACCCGCTCCCTCCGAGGGCGCCCCCCAACAAGAAGCCGCCCCGTCGGATGGTAGCGTCAAAGAAACCACTCCTCCCAAAACAGGCGGATGCAGCGCGTTTTCGTGGCCGGGTTCGAGCAACGCCAGCTTTCTTCTCGCTTGCTTTGTGCTGTTTGGCATCTGGCTGACGCGACGTTCCCGCCGCAACACCTAGATCATCCGTCACCCTCGCCTCTTCGGCGTTCGCTACGCCTCTAAAGCGAACCCCACACCACCCTCTGCACCCACCATAAAGGGCCTCACGATGCCACCCATCGCTCCTTTGCCCACACCTTCTCCGCAATCGCCCTATCCATCGCCTCCTTCTTCTCATACACCACTCGAAGATCCGCATGCTTCGGAAGCCTTTTCTCCGCTGCCTCCTGCGCTTTCTTTGGCGCTGTCTTTTTTGGATGGCATACGACGCGCATTTTGGCGATGGTTTGTGCGGTTGCGCTTGGGCGGGATGCTGATCGCGGATCGTTCGGCGCGTGTGGTGGCGTACGCGATCTTTGGGATGAGTGTTGCGTTGTTGTGTACGCTGTTTGTTCCGTTGTGGCTGTTGTTGATCGGGCCGCTGTTGTTGGGGACGCCGCACATCGTTTCGGATATCCGCTACTTGTTGATACGCCCGCCCAAAAAGGTCGAACGATGGGCCGTATGGGGCATCTTGTTGCCGCTTGCGATCATGACGGCTTTGCGGATCGGTATGATGGGAGGTTTGTTGTTTTGGCCTGCTGCCGAGATCGCTTGTGGGTGCGCGGCGATCTTGGGTGCTGTGGCGACAAGCCGCGCTGATCTTCGCCTACGGATGGGCCTTTTGGTCTTCCTTTCTGTCTGCGCGGTATGGCTGATCGGTCGGCCTTGGCAGACGATCATTGCCCTCGGGCACTTGCATAACCTCGTTGCGGTCGGCATCTGGCTGTGGTGGTCACGCGGCGATGGGCCTTGGCCTCGTTATGCAGGTGTGGTGGTCTTTTATCTCGGTGCCATCGGCCTCTTGGCCTCTGGATGGTTGGAACCTCTGGCCGCCTCGATGGGCGCCTACCGCGATCTCTCCAACGGTTTCGATCTCAACGGTATGGTCCGCATCTTGGCTCCCGGCGTCGAACCTGCCTGGGGCCTACGCATCGTCTTGATCTACACCTTCGCTCAATCCGTCCACTATAGCATCTGGTTGCGTCTGGTCCCCAACAATCAACACTTCTACGCACGCAAAGGCCCCTCCACCTTTCGCCGCAACATCGAGTCTTTGCGTGGAGACTTTGGATCTTTCGGTCTATGGCTGGTGATTCTTGGATGCCTTGCCGTCCCATTCATCGGCCTTTTTCAAGCCGTCCACACACGCAACGCCTACCTCACCCTGATCGCCTTCCACGGATGGCTCGAACTGGCCTTTATTGCCCACGTCCTCTGCAACGCTGCACACTCTTCCGAGCCACCACCCGCAGCAGCCCCCTCTCCTCCCCCACAAAAGGAAACTCCTTGACCGTTTATTATTATCCCTTTTCGCTTTGGTTTTACGCTTTCCTCTGGACTTTGGCTCTTGAGTGGCCTGTCTATACGTTTGTTTTGTGGTCTTCTCTTGGCAAAACAAGACGGCATGTCTTCGTTCTTTTTCTCATTAACATCGCGACGCATCCTTTTCTTTGGTATCTTTT
>CAUJFU010000279.1 GCA_963169055.1 Myxococcota bacterium | reverse complement strand
GCCCCCCCCGCCCCCCCTTTTGTTGCCAGCGGGGATCTTCTTCGACAGCGAAGGATTCGATCTTTTCGGAGCTTTGGGACCAGAAGATCTCTTCGGGGGGGTAGCTATCGGTTTTTTTGGTGGGTGCGTCATGAGCAGAGGGCGCAGAAGCCGAAGGGACGGCGGCGATAGAAGGAGGAGTGTTTTCTTTTGTATGGGAGGAGACAGGGGGTTGTGTGGGCTGCGAGATCATCGAAGGTGGCGGGATCGCAGGGAGATCCGTACGAGAAAGGCTAGGGAAGGGCAGTTTGCCACCCATGTGAGGGAGGTGTTTTTGTTCTTCAGGGGCGATCCATCCGGGGAGATCATCATAAGACGGGGTTCCGGGGAGAGGGCGAGAAGAGGGGCGATCGGCGGAAGAAGAGGGCGAATCTTGGGGAGCGATGATGCCGGGCATCTCGGAGATAGAGTGAGCGGGATTCCATTGGCCGACGCTTGGCATCTCAGGGACAGAGTGGGCAGGGTTGAGAACGCCGGGCATACCGGGGCTAGACAACATCGGGAACGGCAATCTTGCGGAGGCGGCGTCTTTGGTGGGAGGCGTCAGGTTTGGTTTAGCGGGGTTGGATGGTGTGCCTGTGGAGGGGGTGGTTTTGACGGAGAGTTGCGGGATATCGGAGGATGAAGGCCGCACAGTTTGAGGAGAAGAGGATGACTTTGCAGCGGATGGTGCGATGGTTGTAGGCGGGTTTGCGGAGGGATATGCGGAGGTCGAAGGGGTCTTTGCTGCCGACGATACGGAGGCTGCGGGTGTTGTGGAGGTTGCGGAGGTCGCAGGTTTTATCGGTGTTGTAGAGGTTGCGGAGGCCGCAGGTTTTGTCAGTGTTGTGGAGGTTGCGGAGGCCGCAGGTTTTGTCGGTGTTGTAGAGGTTGTGGAGGTTGTCGATGTTGTCGATGTTATGGGGGTTGCGGAGGTTGCAGGGATTCCTTGCATCCGCATGGTTTTTCGCTCGGTCCACTCGTCGTCATGGTCGGCTTCTGAGAAGGCATCGACCAAAGCATCCTTTTTTTCGGAGAGATTGCGCTCGCTGGTTTCGCGGACGCTGGCTTGGGCGAGGGCTTCGACAACATGAATGGGAGCGATCATGGTTTTTTCGGGGATCTCTTTTTCATCGTCGATGCTTGGGAGTTCTTCGGAAGTTTGGGAGACGGCGGTGGTTGTGGACTTTTCGCGTTGGTCTTCGGTGAAAGAAGGCGCATCGCCAAGGGATTCGAGGGGATAATGGTCTTCGGGCAAGAGGGCTTCGTTGCTTGGTTTGAGGTGAAGGTTGGTTTCAAGGTCTTCGTAGGCGTGGGGGTCTTTTTTAAGAGAAGAGGGCGGGGGAAGGCGTAGGGGGGCATTGGAGATAGCGGAAGCAGGAGAAAGCAAAGCAACATCATGGAGAGGGGTGGCTTTGCCGATCTCGCTATTCTCGGACGCATCGGACGCATCGGACGCATCGGATTCATCGGGTTGTTCGACATCATCCGCCATCAAGGAAACGGTTTGTTCGACATCATCGTCTTGATCGTGGGGGGGTTGTTTGGTGTTGCCCAAAGAAAGCATGGTGTCGTTGTCTTGGGTCCATGCTTCGGTGTTTTTTTGTGCGGGAGTCTCGGCCTCTTGGGTTTGGAGCGAGGCATTGGCACGGAGGGCAGCCTCTTTGGGGGCGAGAGACTCAGCGGTATCGCTGGCGTGTTGGGGTCGTGTTTTTCGGACAACGGCGGGCAACAACCCTGACGAGGCTTGTTCCATCAGAGCGCCGATATCGCCTTCGTCGCCGATATCTTCGGCGGGGGTGGGTGCGGGTCCAAGCTCGTTGTCGTCGAAGGAGAGGCGGAATTGGATGGTTTGGGCGGCAGGGTTTGGGGAGGGAGGGTTGTTGTCTCGCTCGACATCGACAGGGCTCTCTTCCTCTTGTTGGTAGGCGTCGATATCCTCCAACATACGCTCAGCGAGTTGTCGATAAAACTCCATCCCAAGGCGAGCAAAGATCGAGCGAGCTTGTTCGACCTGATAGCGACCACGAGCGATGCTTCCTTGTTCGGCTTCAAAGACGCCCAATTCGAGGCGGCTTTTGGCTTCTTCGCGTGTATTGCCGTGGCTACGGGCTGTTGCGATGGACTCTTCCAAACAAGCACGGGCTTGGCCAAAGAATTCAGCGGGAAGATGCTTGCGTTCGCCTTCGGCTTGACGTTCACGGGCCAGCAGATCGGGCGGGATCGCAGCGAATGCCTGACCCATCAAACGATAGATCGCGGCCATAGCCGAGCGGATACCCCGTTCGGTGACCAAACGGTACGCAGTTCCACAGCAATCCAACGCGACCAAGGGGGCTTCGCGCTCCAAGGCCAGCTCGCCATACAACCGATAACACTCGGCCAAGATCAGGGTATCGCTGAGTTTTCCTGCGGTCTGGATGGCGCGTTCAAGGTGTTGTGCGGAAGCATTCAACTCGCCTTGCAAAAGGTAGACTTCGCCCAAGTTTGCCAAAACCACCGCCAAGGCCAGTTTATCGCCTGTTTTTTCGGCCAGCTCCAAGATATCCAAAAGCTCGGAAAGTGCGGCATCATAATCGCCTCGGGCGACGTGCAGCAACGCGAGGTTATTCATCGACTGCAAAAGCTGCGGAGTGTGTCCGAGTCGGCGGCGGATCTCCAACGACTCTTGATGATAACGCCGAGCTTCGGCCAGTTCGCCTTGTTCAAAATACAGGTTGCCCACATCGTTGAGCGTCCAAGCAAGATCTCCTGCGTGTTCGAGTTGGCGTCGGATATCCAAGGCTTCTTGCAAGTAGAGGCGGGCCTGAACGTAATCGCCCAAGACGGTGTAGACTTTTCCCATGTGCGAAAGCGCCATCGCAACGCCTCGGATGTAGTCGCTTTCTTGGTGCAAACAATGGCCGTTTTTGAGCAGATCGAGCGACTTGTCAAAGTCTCGCATCAAAAAGGCGACCCATCCCATGCGCGTGTAGACTTCGGCAGCAAGGACGCGTTGCCCCATCTGCCAAGACAAGCTCAATAACTGTTCAAAGCAGCGCATCGACTCGGGATAACGGCCTTGTTGGAGGTAGGCTTCGGCGAGGGAACGCAAGCCTTCGACGCGCTTGTGTGAAAGCGTCCCATCGAGATGTTTCAGGGCTTTTTCGAGATATTCGATGGCGGAATCAAGGGAAAAAGCCTTGAGTGCGCGCTGACCCAGTTCGAGCCAATACAACGCAGCACGCGAGGAAAGTTCGCCAAGTTCCAAATGATGAGCGATATCTACACCGATATCTTGGTGCTTGTTGCGGGCGACCAGTTCCAACCATTGCGCAGCGAGCCGATGGTAGGCGGGTAAGAGCTTTTCGGAGAGTTCTTGGTAAACCAGTTCTTGGAGTAGACTCGGCACAAAACTGTACTGCGCCTCACCGTCAAAGGTGGTGGTGTGGTTCATTTGGACGACGCCTTGGGCTTCCAAGCGCGTCAAGATATCTTCGGCGTCATCGTCTCGATCAAGCAGCACCCCATCGGCGACGCGCCATCCGGGTTTGATCTCGCCTTCGTAGCGCAGCAACATCTCGACGCCACCGCGCCAAAAGCTTTTTCCGAAAACAGCGGCCTTTTGTAAGATATCGCGCTCATCGCCTTGTAACCGAGAGATCCGCGCTTGCAGTATGCCTTCGATACTTCCCGGGATATCGATCTGGTCTGCTCCCCCTTCTGCGGTCCATGCGGACAAACCTTGTTCATTGAGATCGCGCAAGCACTCACGCAAAAAGAAGGGGTTGCCTTCGGCGATCGACAAGACCCGTGTGATCGCGTCTTGAGAAAGTCGGGCGCGCTCAGGCAAAAGGCTGCTGAGCATCTTGCGTGCGGCCTCTTCGGAAAGAGGACGCAAAGTTAACCGTTCTCCCGGCAAGATCAGCGATGCCTCTTCTTCAAGCTGCGCCAACAACGAGCTACGCGAGGCACACACAAACAACACAGGCGCACTTTCGAGGTACTGCGCGAGATGCTTCAACAAGCGGATCGAGGAGGTATCTGCCGAATACAAGTTATCGAGCAAAAAGACGATAGGACGGCGCGTTGCAGCACGTTCGAGATAGTTGGTGAGAGCAGTAAAAGCGCGGCGTTCGAGTTGAGTGGGATCTTCGCGTTCGACATCGATATAGGGGGAGTCTGGAAAGTCGACTTGGCACAAAAGGCCGATCAGATGGGTCATCTCGCGCAGACGACCATCGCTTTGTTCGGTGGCGGTACTCAAGATCCCTTGCACCAGTTTTTGGCGGCTGAGTTCGTCTTCTTCGTTTTCGTAGATCTCGAAAAAGGCGCGCAAGATCTCGGCAAAATAGGAGTAGGGAGTGCGACGCCATCGGTCGATCCGACGCCGCTCACGAGGGTTGCGAAACAGCATCGCCCGCCCAGATATCTGCTGTTGAAACGCCGTCAACAAGCGCGTCTTTCCGATGCCGAGTTCTCCCGTTAGCGTAAAAAAGATCGGCCCCTCTCCGACTTCGACGCGTTCAAACACGCGCACCATCCGCGCCATCTCACGTTCTCGCCCAACCAGCGGAGGATCATACGATGCACCTGCCGCATCCACCGAGCTTTCCACCTCATAAAAGGCGGTCGAAGACAGCATCCCCCCGCCCAAACGAAATCGCTTGCAGCGATGGGTGTCTCGTATCATCCGATACGTCAGACCATCCACAAGCAAACTACCCACAGGACAATGCCAAACCACCTTGCTTGCAAGGCGCAACAGGCTATGCCCTCCCACGATCTCTTCGGCGTTTTGTTCTTGGACCAAAGGCTTTTCGATGGACGCCTTTGCGATGCGCCCCGTCGTTGCAGCCAAACGCAACGGCGGAAGCTGCGGAGCCACCGCAGACAAACGCAGAAGCTTCAACCCGAGTGTCACCGCATCAAGCGGATCTTCTTCGGTCGGATCTTGAATCCCCAACGTCGCGCTAAAACGACCGCGCCCCATGTCTTCAAACTTGGCTCCTCGCTCTGTCACCACCAAACGAAAACGCCCCATCAACCGCTTTCGCAGCTTGTCCAACGTCTCGGCGTCTTGAACACCGCCCTCCGACTCCCCGAACACGCCGTACAAAAAAGTCACTTGAATCTGAGGGCCTTCTTCTGTTCCACGCTGGACTTCCCGCATCCGTTGGAGGTACGCCTTTAATTCCGCACCGCATTGACCGCAAAACCGCTGATCCAACGGGTTCGCATGACCACACAAACCACAGATCTCCAACGACGAGAACGACGACACCGAGCCACCCACATTTTGGTTTTCCATCTTGTTTCCTAACACGTTGCACAACGCGCTCAACCGCGACTTTCGAGAGGCGCACACCACCCGCACAATTTTTTGCTCGGCCCCTGTAAAGATCTTTTTTGTTGAGCGTTCGTATAAGACGAGGCAGTTTTGGATACCACTCTATGCGGAGAAATACAAACCATGTCAACACTCTTGCGTTTCTTTTTGTTCACAGGCACCTTGCTTTTCTGGCCTCAACTTGGCTGTGCCACCGCACGGATCGCAGGGGGCGGAGGCGAAGTCTCCCTTGGGGCAGTAAGCGTGCAACTGCGCAGCCACGGAAGTTCTCTCCCTCACTTCTGGCATCATGGCCAGATATTCGTGCTCGGACGGCGCGGACAACCCTACTCGATCTTGATCCGCAACCTCACCAACCAACGCATCGAAGTCGTCACCGCCGTGGACGGGCGCGATGTGATTAACGGACAACCCACACGCCCCGATATCCACCGTGGATACGTCCTGAACCCTTACGCTTATGTCGATATTACGGGCTTTCGCACCAGTCAACACAGCGTGGCGGCCTTCCGCTTCTCCTCGATATCGTCTTCTTATGCCGCGAGGATGGGCGGCCCAATCTACGATATCGGCTCGATCCGCGTCTCTGTCTTCCGTGAACACCAACCCATCGCCTACATCCCACACCCCCATCCCCATCCGGTCCCCTTCCGTCGTGGCGCACACGACGATCGCGCCGAAGAACAAAAACAACGTTCCACACGAGACACCGACCGTGAACCCGCCCCCTCTAGCGCCAAATCCGCCGCAGGTATGCCCTACCACCGTTGGCGACGCCCCATCCGCCCCCCTCACCAACCCGGCCTTGGCACCGCCTACGGCGAACACCAACACGCCCCCTCCGTCTTTACCTCCTTCCGCCGCGCTTCGATGGCCCCCACATGGCAACTCGCCCTTCGCTACAACAATTGCGCGGGCTTCCGAAACACCGGCATCTTTACACGTTACTGCCGCCCCTACTACTACCGACCACGTCCGATCATCATCCCCCCTCCTCACACACCTCCCTATCTCCCGCCCTCTCGCTACTCCCCTCCCCCTCCCTCCTACGGCGATTGATCGCAATACATCAGGGCTTCGTATTCGCTTGTGCCAGCAAGTAAGAACCCTTACCTCTGTGGTTCTCAAACAATTTAAAGCATTCCGTTCGCTGGAACGTTGCGATGGTTGCATGAAAAACC
This sequence comes from Myxococcota bacterium, assembly GCA_963169055.1. Lineage (GTDB taxonomy): Bacteria > Myxococcota_C > UBA6777 > UBA6777 > UBA6777 > JAKLKB01. Next base: position 27,806 of record CAUJFU010000279.1, on the reverse strand, counting down.
GAAAGGACTCCCTCTTGGAGTTCTTGGTCGTCTTCCAACGCCTCTATTTTCAATCCACGAGCTTTTGCTTCTTGTATCCCAATAGAGCGACCGTGCGTCAGGAAATGAGAGTTATCCCCAAGCCACTCGGCGATCTCCGCTGCCTTCGCTTTTGCTGTCGGCTCGTTGCGAAACATGTTCCCTTCTAGCCATTCGCGAACGAGTACTTTTGAAAGTTCGATCACTTTCGAGCATTGGACCAAGAAGCCAGCGGGGTATTGGCTGACTCTTCCTGCCCAAACAATCGGAGGCGCTCCTTGCGCGATGCTTTGCTGCGCCAAAGCGAATTCATCCAAAATGGACTGAGCAGGCACAGAAATACCACCAAAATTGATCTGCGGATCGATCGGCCCCAAAGCAGAATGCTTTCCCATGACGATGACGTCAGCCGCGCAAGCAAGCATCGTGGCAGCAGACATCGCGTTTTGCGGGATGATCACGCGGATATGAGCAAACTTTTGCCGAAGGTAGTTGACAATTTGCTCCGTAGCCTCAGCCTGCCCACCCGGACTGTGAAGAATCAGATCAACCTCGTTGCCTTCAATACCACTCAAAGCCGACATAAAGCCTTGTATGTCGTTACGCATAATCATAAAAGGCAAATTATCCCGCCCCTTCACATCGAAAGCGGACGCGTACAAGATAACAGGACGGCTGGTGTATTTGAACAACTTTTGTATGTATCTTTTGCGAACAAACGCGGTGCCCTTTTCTGCTTCTTTTTTGCTGATCTCTCGGTGGATCTCGTTGAGTGTTGGCATCGGTGCTATCCAAAAAATTCGCTTGTGTAGTTGTTTTCTACGGATTTCGACTCTTTTGCTTTCTCAACCTCACGCAAGGCATCAAGATACTTCATCACATCTTGGTATCGGGGATCTTTTTTGATAGATTCCAACAATTCTTGTTGTTGTTGGATCAACTTCATTTCCTCTTTCCGCTTCATGTATGCTCCTGTTCACGTTATGGGGAAGGTTTGCTGTGTGACGCCTCATACCCCTCGTGCTGCAAGATACGAACATTCCCGTCCCAGCAGCGATTTTGTGCAGACTCCAAAACTTGGTGTTCGGTTCTTTTCTTCGCAGGAACATTCGATTTTTGACACCGCTCAAGTCAAACGCAAAGAAAGAATCCCCTCGGACTTAGGGGGCTTTGTCTTTGATGCTGTTGAGTAGCTCGATGCGAGCGCGAGCGAAGGCGACACTCGCGGATTCTTGGGGATAATTGTTGGCAAAGTTGATATAAAGCTGCCAACCAGAGATCGCTTGTGCTCGATTCTTCGCGAGTTCGTAGCAAAACGCCACGTTGTAGAGAGACTGCGCCTTCTCGTAAAATTGACTCTTGTCGTCAAACGTCCCTGCGGCTTGCTGGAAAAGGTCGATGGCGCGGGGGTAAAGCCCTTTGGCTTTGTAAGCTGTCGCCATCAAAAACATCGCACGTGCAGACTTGCGCATCCGCAACAAGTTTTGCGTCATCCCGATCACTTGATCATAAGATTGTTGGATGAATTTAATCTGGGCTTCTCGATACACCTTCATAAAGTCCACATCAAAAAGCTCGTCTTGTTGGGCTTTTTCTTTGATCATCTTGTCGCGGGCTTCTTTTTCCTTTTCCGTCTCAGCCCACGCAGCCGAGTGGATCCCACACAACAATCCCACGCCACAAACCACCCACAAACACCATCTTCTCGCTAACATCGTCCTCAATTCCCTTCTTGTTGTGCTGCTTTCGAGTCTCGCTCGACCCACCCACCCGATCGACACGTTGGGTTGGCCTTCTTGGAGCCTTTGACTTGCATGATCCGTCATCTTTTCGCAAAACCCTTCGCAGGTCAAGTCTTTCGTGCGCGTCTGTTGTCTCGTACTCGCTGTTCTTTTTTGATGGCCTTGCGCTTCGATCCCCCTCGCCCCATAATACACCGAATTTAATCTACGGCGCGGGCAAATCCTTTATTCAACAGCCGAAAAGACCCGATGATTCGGGCAATTTGAACGCTCTCCCTGCAACACTCACGCTTCATTCTGCCTGCCTTCGCTTGTCATCGCACAACGCACCCCGCTCCCCAACAGGCAGAATCTTCGCCCTCTCGAACCCAACACGAGGACATTTGATGACCAAAAATAACCAGCTTACCCCCGAATTTATCCGCGAGATCCCCAAAACCGATCTTCACCTCCATCTCGACGGTTCCATCCGCATCAAAACCCTGATCGAACTCGCTCAAGAACAAAAAGTCCCCCTCCCTTCCTACACCGAAGACGGACTCAAAGAAACCGTCTTCAAAGCCCGATACGCCCACCTCGGCGAATACTTGAGCGGCTTCCAATACACCGTCGCTGTTCTCCAAACAGGCGAAGCCCTCGAACGTTGCGCTTATGAACTTGCTTGCGATAACTTTACCGAAGGCGTCCGCTACATCGAAGTCCGTTTCGCTCCCCAACTCCACAGCCGCCCCGGACTCAATATGGCCCAAGTCCTTCGCCATGTGAACGCTGGACTCGCCAAAGCCAAAAAAGAATTCAACAACTTCCCCGATATCCGCGACGGCAAAGAACCCCCCTTTGAATACGGCATCATCACTTGCGCCATGCGGATGTTTACACGAAACTTCTCCGAGTACTTCCGCCGTTTTAACGACGTCCACACCTACACCGCCACCCCTCGCCTCTATAGCCTCGCCTCCAACTCTCTCGCCGAAGCCATCGTTGCCATCAAACGCGATGAAGGTATCCCCATCGTCGGCTTCGATCTGGCCGGACAAGAAGACGGATATCCCGCCGACGATCACGTCGAAGCCTACCGCTACGTCCATCGCCACTTCCTCAGCAAAACCGTCCACGCAGGCGAAGCCTTCGGCCCTGAAAGCATCTTCCAAGCAATCACCACCCTCCACGCCGATCGCATCGGCCATTGCTACCACCTCTTTAGCGCCGACCGCATCCAAAATGAACGCATCCTTGACCGCGAACTTTACATCAAACAACTTGCCCAGTTTATCGCCGAACGCCGCATCACCATCGAAGTCTGTCTGACCAGCAACCTCCAAACTATGCCCGAACTCACCAGCATCGCCGATCACAACTTCCGAAAAATGCTTGACGCCAAACTCAGCGTGACCCTCTGCACCGACAACCGCACCGTCTCCAACACCAGCGTCAGCAACGAAGTTCAACTCGCCGCTGAACACTTTGACCTCACTCCCCACCAACTCCGCAACATCATCATCTACGGCTTTAAACGCAGTTTCTTCCCACAATCGTATATCGACAAACGAGCGTATGTCCGCCAAATGATCGACTTCTACGAATCCGTCGAACGCAAACACGGTATCCGCTCCGAAGAATAACCCACACAGAGGACCACGATGTCACCCAAACAAGCTCGCCCCTTGCCCCACGACGAACCCAACGCCTCCCCACGCGCCTCGCGCAAATACAGCCGCGATGGGACTCCTTCGTCACAAGGACCACAAGCACCCCAACGCCGCGATCCTGCCGGCTCAATGCTCAACTTCTTGATCCTTGTTCTACTCGCTCTTGTCGCATTTCGAATGTTCAACCAACCCAAACCCTCCATCCCCAAAGGCGTTCAAGCCCCGCGCTTCGTCCTCGTCGATGTCCAAAAAGCCAAAAAATGGAAACCCGCCCTCCAAAACAAGATCACCGTCCTGCACTTCTGGGCCACGTGGTGTCCCACCTGCATCCGTGGCCTTGCAAGCGCCTCCAAACGCGCCAAGCTCCTCCAAGAACAGGGCATCCAATCTCTCCTCGTTAGCACCGATCTCCAAATGCCCACCAGCGAACTTCAAACCTTCCTCACCAAATACAAGATCCCCCAAAACGAATGGGCCTACCATCACATCGGACCCCGTGCCTCCGCACAATTCAAGGTCCGTGTCCTCCCTAGCCTTGTCGTGATCGGACCCGATGCCCGCGTCGCTCATTACGCAACAGGCGGCCTCTCCGACAACGCACTCCGTCAACTCATTCAAAAACTCAAATCGCAAAAACACCGACCCACCTCTTCCCCCGCTGCCAAACAGCCCACACCACCGCCCTTACACGCCGCACAACCCACGCCATCCTCCCGTCCCTCCACGCCTACTCTACAACACAAAGCCGCTTCTCAGCCCTCCGCTCCCGCTCTGCAACACGCGAAACAACCGCAGATCGCGCCCGCTCTACAACACGCTCCAAACCAACCGCGCATCGCGCCCGCTCTGCAACACGCTCCCACACAACGACCCGCTCCTGTTCTGCAACGCGCTCTCAACGCACCGACCAGCCGACCTCATTAAACACATCTGCATCCTTTCGATCACCACGGACAGGAGACCCCCACAATGCCCGCGTTCCCGATGATGCAACGACTTCTTCAACCCATCCTCGCTGCGGCCTTGCTTTGCGCTGCCCACACGCTCCACGCCGCACCTCCCGCAACACCCCCTACCACCTCCGCACCGCGCACACCCCCTACGCCGCGATGGTCGCGACTTCAACCCATCCCTCTCCCCTCCACCACAACGACACAAAGCCCCGATCATTCGGCCATTAACAACCATCCACCCACACAAAATCCCGTCCCTTTGGTTCCGAACAACCCACCACCCACACAAAGCCCCGCTCCTTTGGTTCCGAACAACCAGCCACCCACACAAAATCCCGTCCCTTCGGTTCCGAACGATGCCCCCGCATCCACCAACACCCCAGACTCGCCGACAGCCTCTTCCGCTTCCAAAAAGACCGAAGAAGCACCCACCCTCAATGCCGCCCAAATTCGGCGTTATCAACACCTGCTCACGCTGGTCATCGCCCCTTGCTGTTGGGTCCAACCCGTCTCCATGCACCCCAGCCCTGCGTCTGATCAGATCAAACTCGATCTCAAAAAGCGCATCGTCGCTGGCTATACCGACAAGCAGATTCTGGATGCCTATGTCAAACGCTTTGGCGAACGCATCCTTGCCATCCCCCCCCACCAAGATATCTTTTGGCTTCCCATCGCTGCTGCGGCCTTTATCTTGATGATGGTCTTTTTCCTGATCCTCAACTGGAATGCTCGTGGCAAACAATCCCCACACCACACCCTCGAACACAAGCACACCACCTGACGCCATCCGTTCAATCCCCCCAAGCATGCCTTGGAGAAACGCTCCGATGGCGTGCCTTTACTTCGGAGTTTTTCTTATGCCAAGCCTCCTTCGCCCTTCGCGGTATGCCCCTTGGCTCGCAGTTCTGCTTTTCCTCCCTACCCCCGCTCTCTTCGCCCAATCCCTGCCCACTTCTCAACCTCTCTCTCCGCCCTCAAACGTGCCCCGCACACGACTTCTCCCCACATCCCGCCCCATCCCCACCGCACGCACACCACCCACCTCTCAACCTACCCAAACCCAAGACAAAAGCCACAGCCACGGGCCTTTTGCGCATGCCATCCTTCTCAACGGCGGAGGCTCCCCCAACATCAATTATTATTCCCACGTCCTCTATCTGCGGATGATGCGGATGGTTCTTCAAGAACGCGGCCTGTCGCCCGAACAGATCAGCATCTTCTCTGCGGACGGCCAAGATCCCAAACCCGATCAAGCCATCCTCTACAATCGCCAAGATCCGCAAGGTTGGCTCTTTGACGGACGTCGTGAGTCTCGCCTCTTTGTCCAACGCCCCAAGCTGATCAACACCGATCTTCCGAACACAACGCTGCTTCCCGCCACCCAAGCCTCACTCCAAAAACAACTGCCTCGACTTGCAAAAAAACATCCCAACGATCCCCGTCCCCTCTTGCTTTTTGTCACCGATCATGGCACTCGCAACTCCAAAGACCCCAAACTCACCAACAATTACATCTCCCTTTGGAAAGAGTCGCTCAGCGTTCGCCAACTCCACAAACAGCTTCGGCCCTTTGGGCAACGCCGCATTGTCTCCGTGATGTCGCAATGTTTCTCAGGTTCTTTTGCTTGGAGCATCTTCCGAAAGCCCGGTGTATTCGGCATCCCCACAGGCGATCGCTGCGGCTTCTACGCCACCCTCCCAAGCCAATACGCTTACGGTTGTTTCCCTGAAACCCAACTCAAAAAACACGTCGGCCATGCGTATCGCTTTATCTTGGCGATGCGTGCCGCAAAAGATCTCGATCAGGCCCACCGTCAAGTCCTTCTTACCGACCGCACCCCCGACGTCCCACACCGCAGTTCTGATGCTTACCTCTACGCCATGCTCCAAGCCGACGCACAAGCCGATGAGATCTCCATGTACAAACTTGGCGATCAACTGCTCCAACAATACGCCGCGCTCGGATATGACGGACTCCAAGAAGATCGACAACTGATCGGAGATATCGCCCGTCGTTTCGGACTCCAAAGCCCACTCAACTTCACCGCCCTCCAACAACAACGCGCCGAACTGCGCAAAAAGCTCGCTTGGTGGGAGCGCGTCGAACGTATGTGGGCCAACGTCTTCCAAACCGCCCGTGATCACCATCTCAACGGCATCTTCAAACAACAACCCGACTTCAAAAAACGCGTCGACCGCGCTCTCAGGGAATTTCTCCAACGCCCCCTCTCCCAACGCCCTTCTCGCCCGCAACCGCTCTCTCCACAACAACGCGCCGCCAACCAACGGCGAAGACAACTGATCCAACGCTACATCGAGCTTGATCAACGTCTCCAACGCCTTCGCGCATACGAACGTCAACGCCAACGATACGCCCCCAAATCCGCACCTTCCACCCAACCCACACGGCCCAAAACCTCCGCCACACGTCAAGAACGGCTTCGCCAACTACGCGAGCGGCTTCGCCAACTTCAAAAACCTCCCGTTGGCCCGCCCAGTACGGGCGAACAACTCCGCCGCCTTGACTTCTTGCGCTTTCTACAACGCGCCCAAAAAACGGGCTTCCAACGCTCCTTTTCTACATACGCCTACACCGCAAGCCAGCTCAAACAAACCTTCTTTCGCTATCTTCGCATACGCCCGATGCTCTTTGAACGACTGCGATTTCTCAAACAGCGCGAAAAAGAGATGCGCGACTTTGTCTTCCAACGCAAAGTTCAAATCGCTGCCCTCCAACGCATCGAGATCTTGCTATTTCGCATCGCGGGTCGTCTCCTGCTCCAACACAGCCAACACCCCGATCACCTCGGCTATCGGCGCGGCTTGCACAACCTTATCCAATGCGAACAAACCCCTCTCGGCGAAGAATACACCTCCACCACAAAACACCTCCGCCCGCTCTCCTTTGAAGGCGAACAAATCCCCCTCCCTTCGTGGTTTGGCGTCGCTTTCCAACCCGTTCCCAACCCCGAACGCTGGCTGCTTCCTTCTGGGGCTGTCCGTGTCCAAGAAGTCTACCTCAATACACCCGCAGCACACGCAGGCATCCGCGAAGGCGATATTATCACCACACTCGGAAAACACGAACTCACCGAGCCTTTCGAGATCCGCGAACGAGTCATGATCAGCCCCCCCGACCAAGATATCCCCATCTTGGTCTTCCGTTATGGCAAACTCCTCGAACTCAACATCCGCTTCCTTCGCCTCACCCACCCACCCTCGATGAAGCGACAAAGTCTTGTTGGACGTACCGCCCTGGGTACTCGCTCTCTCCTCTCTGTTGATCTCAGAAAGCCCCTCCCTGACCTCAAGAAAGGCACCGTGATCGCCTTCTTCTGGGCCACATGGTGCGGCCCCTGTAAAGCCGCACTACCCGCCCTTCGCGCCTTCCAAAAAACCTACACCAACCGCAACCTCCGCATCCTCACCGTCAGCAACGAGACCTCCCGCGTCGTCAGCACATGGCTCGCGCAAAACCCCGATAGTATGCCTTTTCACAACACCGTCGATACACAACGCGACTTTTTCACCAAACTTCGGATCAACGCCACCCCCACCTTTGTCCTCTTCCACAACGGAAAGATCATCTCCTACCTCGTTGGCTTTTCACATAAAAACCAAGAACTCCTTCGGAAAGCCATCGAAAACCTCCCTGTCCTTCCCTAACACTCGGCTCCTTTTCTTCACAGACCTCCCTCTTGACGATTCTTCACAGACCTCCCTCTTGACGATCTGTCTCTTTGCAACGTTGTGCGCCCCTTCGCCGATGCACACATCCCGAACACTCCCTCGGCCATTTTTTGGACACTCCCCTGCTCTCGCTTGCTTTGCTCGCTCCTTCCAAACGATGCAACGCCTCGACACATAAAGAGAAGGCACTGCTCGATCCCTTGTTGGAACATCCCTTGTCATGGGCCTCTTCGCAGACAAGAGCGCTCGATGCTTTCGCTGATCCACGCATCGCCCGCGCAACCATCCACACCCCCATCGTTTCGGAGGCCACCATGACCATGCAACTCGGCGCAACCAACATCCCGCTCAGACCTTTTTCTTCATCCCGCTTGCTCTCGCCCGAACACAAATCTCCTGCTCTCCCCACGCTTCTGCTCAAACACACCACCAAAGATAGCTTTTTGCTCTGCCTCAAACATGCCCGTCATGCGGGAGATTACAGCGAGCGAACCTTACTCACCTATCATCATTGGTGCGTGCGCTTTTGGGACGCCTTGCAAAAACAACGGTTGATCGCTCCTGCCTCTGCCGACCAACCCGCCGGTTTCCAATCCCTCTGCGATCTGTTTTTGCAAAAACTCCAACAAGATCTGCGCTCCCCAAGCAGCATCGCTCAAGCTCGCGCTGCTCTCAGCTTTTTACAACGTCTTTGCTTCCCCAAACCCTCCCGCCCTCATCCGAACCCACCGCGACTCGCACCCGATAGCTTGCGCACACGCCCACTTTCTCGCGAAGAACTTGCCGCGATGTTTCAAGTCATGGACGAAAACAACCGACTTGCCGCGATGTTGATGTACAATGGCGGGATGCGCTTGTTTGAGGTGTTGCGCTTGCGTGTCCGCGATCTCGATTTCACCCATGCCACCGTCTTGATCCGCGATGCCCGTGGAAAACCTTCGCGTGTGGTTCGCATGGCGCGCAATCTCTACGAGCCGTTGATCCGCCACCTCCAACACGCACGCTGGCGTTACCAAGAAGAATTAAAACACGGTGTCGCTGCCGTCCGACTCCCCGTCCATCTGCGCCGAGGCAACGGCTCGGAAGCCAATGCTTGGAGTTGGAGATACGTTTTTATGTCGCTCAATAGCCCGTTGTTTCGAGCTGAACGCCCTGAATGCCAAGATCATATGCACGAAAGCACTATTCAAAAGAGCCTTCAACGTGCCGCCCGTGCCATCGGACTCAACGAATCCATCTCTTGCTCCAATCTGCGCGCCAGTTTTGTAGAGCATCTTGTCGAAGAAGGCCATCCCATCGAAAAAGTCCGCCGCCTCTGTCTCCCCCAAGACCTCGCTTGGGAACACGACACCTCGTGGCACTTGCCGCTCGACCTTCAATCTATCCCAAGTCCGCTCGATGCTTGGAACCCCTCACCCTGCCCCACCCGCCCTCGATAGCCCGCTCATTCGTACACAACCGCCGGTCGATAAGCTCCATACCGATAGGCGTAATACGATATCCGCAAGATATGTGATCGAAGGATAGTGCGTAGATGCCCTACGGTTGGGCAGCCACAGGGGGCTGCCCCTACGTTTTACAATCACACAATGGACGGATTTCGTCTAAGTCCTATATCGAGTCCGAGCACCCCCTCAATATCCGTAAAGAACCCCCCGCAAGATCTGAACAAAATGCCAAACATCGTGGAAGCGATTGTACAAGGGCGTCGGTGCCACACGGATCACATCGCGACGCACATCACAGATCACCCCTGCCTCTTGAAGTTTCTGTTGTAGATCACGCGCTCCTGTGTGTACGCGGATCGAAAGCTGCGCCCCCCGATGGCTCGGATCTTTTGGCGTGATCTGCGTATAAGAAGACGCCGGCAGTTGCTCCAACAAAAACTCCAAATACCCCGTCAATCGGACAGATTTATCGCGCAATGCTTCCATCGAGGCTTGTGCAAAGACATCCAATGACGCACGCAGCGCTGCCATCGACAAGATCGGCGCATTGCTCAATTGCCACGCATCTGCCGAAGCCACAGGAACAAACGACTCTTCCATCGCAAAACGCTTGTCAGGATCATTTCCCCACCATCCCGCAAGCCGCAAGAGACTCGGATCTTGCGTATGTTTTTCATGAACAAAAGCCGCCGCGACTCCCCCCGGCCCGCTGTTGATGTACTTGTACGAACACCACGCCGCAAAGTCCACATCCCAGTCATGCAGCGACAACGGCACATTCCCCGCTGCATGGGCAAGATCGAACCCCACAAGACAACCCGCTGCATGCCCCATCTTGACGATCTCACGCATCGCAAGCCATTGACCCGTATAAAAATGCACCCCACCCAACATCAACAACGCGATCTGATCGCCTTGTTTGTCCAAGATATCCGCGAGATCTTCCACACGCAAAAGATCTTCGCCTGCTCTTGGCGACCACCGCAACACCGCATCCTCGGGCGCATAACCATGCAGACTCGCTTGGCTTCCCACCGCATAACGATCCGAGGGGAACGCTCCCTCTTCGATCACGATCTTGTAACGCGCCGATGTTGGCCGATAAAACGAGATCATCAACAAGTGAAGATTCACCGTCAGACTATTCATCACCACCACTTCATGCGGCATCGCCCCCACCAACGACGCCATCCCATCGCGCAACAGCTCGTGGTACCGAAACCACGGATCAGGCGGCATAAAATGCCCCTCCACCGCCTGCGTCGACCACTTCTGCAACTCTTGTTCGATCGCAGACGCAACCCCCACAGGCTGAAGCCCTAGCGAATTCCCACAAAAATACAGCAGCGTCTCGCCATCTTTCCCCGACGCATGCGGAAAACAAAACGCCTCCCGCAATCTCCCTAGAGCATCCGCACGATCCTGTTCACGCGCACACGCCTCATCCAAACTCCACTCCATCCCGCCACACTCCTCTTTCGCTTTCTTGACCAGCGTCACTGCTCCTCGAACAAAAACGCACCGACTCAACCAGCCCTCTGCATATACGTCCGATGCTTCGGGCCTTCGGCCTCCAAGACCGCTGGTTCTGCCCGCATCACCGAGCGCACGATCCCCAATTGGCCAAGCCAATACGTCACGATGATCACATAACGCGCCCCCGGGATCGGCCAAACGAACTTATTCAACGCAATCACCGAGTCGCTCGACGCAAAGATCATCGCCCCCAACAAAGCCGACCATGCCGCTTGACGCCGAATATCCGCCTCTTGAAGCATCGCACTTGCTCGCCACATCATGCAACAGATCACCAACGTATACAGCGCCACAGGAATCACTAGGCGCGGAAACTTCTGTTGGATCGAGCCATACATATACGCATACAACGCCACCCCATACCCCAAAAACGGCAGCAACTGCAACACCACTGCACGCCGTGTCGCCGAAGTATACGCCATCACATAAAACAGATGCGCCGTCAAAAACCAACCCAACCCCACCACAAACATCCCCGCGCTCAACTCCAAAAACATATCCCCCCCCATCGAACACAATAGCCCCAACAAGATCCCCCACTCATACAACCCCTTTTCCTCTTCTCGAAACCACAGCCACGCCGCCATACAGCCCACAGGTATCGGCTTCGTCAACAACCGCAACCAGTACATCTCCAACGCCACGCCCGTCACAAACGCCGATGCCGCCACAACACCTAAAACCCACAACCACCGCACCATTCCACACTCCTTATAGGACTTACGCAGTTGGTTCGTCTTCGTGGGGTTTCACCCCACACCCCGCCATAGACTATCGCCCCTTGACCCCGAAAGGGGCGATACGATCGCTGTCTTTCAAATCAGCGACTCTCTCGCTTGAAGTGTCACGAACACGGCTTTTTTTGGCAACTGCGTCACTCCTATCCTTAAAAAAAGATGGTGACTTCTGTTCTACACAATCCACCCTCCCCACACAAGCCTCCCACTCCCCTCCAAACCCCCCTTCCACACGACCCTTCAAGATCACATCAACATCCCAAACCACTCGGCTCCTGAGTATGCTTCGTGCTGATTTGTGTCCACGTGGCCCTTCAAGACCACATCAACATCCCAAACCAAGACCACATCAACATCCCGAACATCCGTTAGTGGCACTTTCAACGCGATTGACGCCTCCCGGAACGCTCGCTGAAAGCCCCGTCGTTCGGTTATTTGCACCACCGCTCACGCTGGAATTCTCGGCCTCTGCCCGATTGTTCGCACCGCCTGAAACGTGGCTGTATAGGCCCGTTGCGACGTTGTTCTGGCCGCCTGATGTCGTGGCGTATTGGCCATCTGTTGCAACAGTCGTCGAACCAGCCGAGTTTTTATACCCTCCTGTCACGCTACTGTATGGGCCGTAAGCATAATTTTGTGCCCCGCCAGAAGCGAACGAGTGGCTCCCTCTTCCGCCGTTGCTATAGCCTCCTGCGACGGTTGCGTATTGTCCGTCCGACGAAAGAAACAAACCCGTCGAGTTGTTTTGCCCTCCCACGATGCTGCTATAAGCCCCGTAGGTTTTGTTGCTTTGCCCTCCAAACACCGAAGAATAATTCGCGTCGGCCTTGTTTGATTGGCCGCCGATCACGGCGCTTTGAGATTGTGCAGCGATGTTGCTGTCTCCCCCTCCGCTCAACACAAGTGTACCTTCGCTGCGATTGTTCGATCCGCCTACAACCACCGATTGGGTGCCCAACGCGGTGTTTGTTTTTCCTCCAAGCACCGCAGATTGAACCCCCGAAGAGATACTGCCCATCCCTCCAAAAACACCTGCCCCACTCGCCGTCGCTTGGTTCTGTTCTCCGCCAAAAACACTCGCCTTATTCGCCGTCGCTTGATTCTGCTCTCCGCCCACAACCACCGAACGCTCTCCGCTGGCGGTGTTTCTTTGGCCGCCGATCGCGGCTGAATATCTGCCACTCAACGTGTTCCCTTCGCCCGACGCGATCCCAGAATACGAGCTGTAGGAGTGCCCACTCCCGACGATCACGTTGTGCGAACCCGTACGAGTGGCGATCGTGGCTTCGTTATAGCCCACGATCAAATTCCCAAGCCCGTTCGTCGTTGCCGTTGTTCCCGCACCGTTTTGCACAAAGATATTCACGCCCGTGAAGATCATCGCATTTTTGCTACCATCAATCTTGAGGGAGGTTTGCAGTTGCGTCACATACGCAACCGTTGTTGCGTCGAACCCATCTCCTTTCGGGCCTTGCGGACCGATGGAGCCTGCTGGGCCTGCTGGGCCTACCGAACCTTGCGGACCTGCCGAACCTTGCGGACCTACCGAACCTGCCGATCCTGCGGGGCCTGTTTCACCCTTTTCTCCACGGTTGCCCTTGTCGCCTTTGCTCACGGTCACAGTGCTTGCGGTGCCTGCGCAAGAAAAAACGATCTCTGTGTCTCCTTGGGCATTTTTGTTGGTCGAGGCGATACGACAACCATCGCCGTTTGTTCCTGCGTCGCCTTTGTCGCCCTTTTCTCCTTGTAAAACATAAACCTGTGCGAGAGAGATCTCTTGTTGTCCGATCAAACCGTAAAGAAAAAACAAACCCGCCACCAAAGATTTCGGCAGCAATACAGTGCGTTGCATGGCATCACCTCCAACTTCAAAACGAAGACCGTCTTTTTCTGTAAAAACAATCGAAGCATCTTTTTGCGAAACCAGTTTTAAACCCGTTAATTGATCGAGATGTTCACCCAAGATCTTCCAAGAAGTCTGGAATCGGCGTGTGGCTTCTTGGGCTTGCGTGGGGGCCGTCTCTCCTTGTGGGTATGTGATGGCGGCCTGTGTGCCATCTCCCTCGATGCCCGTCAGTCGTACCGTTCGGTTCGACTCGTTCGCAGTTTCAGGGAGAGCTTCTCCTGCACCATCGTTGGGTTCGTCGGGTTCACCGTTTTCGCTTGGTGGGGTCTCGACGCTGCTTTCGGAGGGGATTTCGGTTGGTGTTTCGAGCGGATTTTCTTGGGCCTCAGGAACGACGGACTCTGCCGCAACTTCTTCTTGTGCTGTAGGTTCTTGTGTTGTGGGCTCTTGTGTTGTGGACTCTTGTTGTGATTCAGCTCGGCACTGCGCGGGGACTTGGCCGGCAGGAAAAGGCCCTGCACACGGATCTCCGCATCCCCAATGCCCAACGATCAGCAACAAGAACACACTCAGGAGCCAGAATTTCTTTCTCCATTCTGGCATAGTTACGATCCTCCTTGTGTTATCCAACACGTTGCACGTTATACGAAATCCGCCCACCGTGTGATCGCAAAACGTAGGGGCAGCAAGGTGTGGCTGCCCAACCGTAGGGCATCTACGCACTATCTTTCGATCACACACCTTGCGGATACCGCGTTAGACACCGATGGTCCGAGGCAGGGCAACACGCCCAAGCATTCGTTCCGCCTCAAGCAACAAAGCTTCGGTTTGTTGGATCTGTTGTTGAAGCGCGGTGGTGAGCGTGGTGCGCTGCGTTTGAAGGTGCTGCAAAAGCTGATCAAAAGCCCGTCGATTAAAGGCCACACCAAGCGGCGCACCTTTCTCAAAGTTGAGCGCGATGGAGGCGCCCAACACGCGCACAGCTTCGATCTCGTTGCCTTGCAGCAGAAAGAGTTGCGCCAAAGCGTCATGTGTGCGCGCCATGCCCGTCAGATCGCCGCTTTGTTGCTGTAATTCAAGCGATTGGATCAATCGCTGTTGTGCGGCTTCGAGGCGACCGCGCTTGAGTTCGAGCCGCCCCATCGTCCCCCAAACCCGGCCTAGCGCATGAAAACGACGTTGTGCGGCATACCAACGCTCGGCGTTTCGGGCATGTTGGAGGCTCATCGCGATCGCTTCTTCTTCGCGACCGGGCCGTAAAGGGACATGCAGCGCGAGCCGTGCCAAAAGATGTTCTGTATCGGCGCTTTCTTCTTGTGCCGTCGAATGGTTCGGCTCTTTGACAAGGATATCATCAAACAGACCGCGTGAACGGTACAACAGATGTGTTGCTTGCACAGGATCGCCCAAACGGATGTACACAGCGGCTTGCTCGTTAAGCAGGCGCGCCGCTTGAAGCGGTTGCCCCTCCGCAAGCAATTGACGGCTGATCTGCGTCAGCTCACGCAATGAACGCTCCAACACCTTGGCTTCTCCGAGATCACAACTCACGCCCGCTTTCAATGAAGCGATCTCTCCGACCATTTCGGGAGGCGCGTCAAAAGGTAGCGCTGCTTCTGCCGCATCCATCGAGGCTAACGCTTCTTGCAGCGAAAAAGTCGCATCAGGAAAGGTCCCCAGCCATTGCAAGCGGCCCAATTCCAACAAAGCTCGGGCTTCTAACAGCGATCGGTTCGGTGATTCGGGCATCTCCTCCAACAACGTGATCGCTTGCTGGATCAGCATCAACGCACGTTGGCTCTCTCCCGCCTTCATCGCCTCTCGCGAAGCATCGACGTATTGTTCGGCAGCTTCGGTCAAATGGCCTGCTTCGCGTAGATGCTCGGCCATCCGCACTCGATCTTTCGGCATCGATGGCTTTAATTTGGGTACATCCACAGGCCGAAGGTGCGGGAACTTTCGCGTTTCAAGACCGCTACCACCGAGCGCATTCTTTGGGTGTGCTGGAGACCATGCCGCAGGCGTCGAATGTGCCGAACGAACGGGCTGATGTGCGTATCGCCGACGCTGTGGTTCGATCTGTTTCTCGCTTTGTTTTTCGTGTGAGGGCAGCGGTGTTTTTGTTGCTGCTCTGGCGGCGTCTTTGATCTCATCCGTCTCCACCGAATCAAACAACGAAGCAAACAGCCCCGCACGTTCTTCGTCGCTCAGCGATGGATCGAATGCGTCTTGAGAGCCGTTTGATGGAGAAGAAACCGCTCTTTCTTGTGGGTCGTGGCGCTTGTATCTTTCGTCTTGAGATGACGAAAACGGCGCTTCTTCGGCGCGTTTCACAACAACACGTGCGCCTTCTCTTTGAGAATCGTTGGTGTGTTGGCGTTCCAAAGAAAAAGGAACCAGATTGGTTTCGGTGGTCTCGGGCAACGTGCCTTCGTGCGTAGCATGAGACGCAGGAGGTTCAAACGATGCGGAAGCGACGGGAGAGGAATTCGTCTGCTGAGGGGTCTTTGTCGTTTGAACGAGGTCCCCCGCCAACCAGACCGCCAGCTTTTCATGCCAAAGCGCCCGTAGCGAGGGCAACATCGATCCAAGCAAACGCTCGACGGCTTTGGGCGGCAAAAAGAAATGCCCACCGCCATAATCGACCAACGGCACGCCTAGATCGACGGCCTCCTGAAACGACATCAACACCTCTTCGTTGCTTTTTCCGATCAAATAACCCGCAGCATCGACCTCAAAACTGCTGCCCACCAAAGCGCCCGCACGAAGCACCCGCAATATCGGCGCGGATAGCTGCTCCCACCCAAAGCGCTCGGGAGCGACATACCCTTCGCCCTGTCCTTCGATGCGCGCTTCTTCGCCCCAACGCTCGCTCAATTGCGCCAACAGCCCCGCCACTTCTCCTTGCGGTTCTTCGTGAAAGCTTAACACCCACGGCAAGGCCAACGGATCTTTCGCCAACAACATCCGACGCAAGGCCGACAACACCCCTTGATCGGCCCGCTCGACCGCATCAAACCAGATCAACATCCGCCCCGCAAAACGCTCTGCAAGCTGCTGGCTCGACTTGATCAACAACGGCTCCAACATCTGCAAAGGCATCTCCTCCAACAGAGAAACTCGCACAGATTCTTCTTCTGTCGGATACAAGGCCACTTGCTCGCCAAGCCAAGCGCGCATCTGCTGATATGCCCGATGCAGCGGGCCTCCCATCGACCACGCAACACCGCAGTTCAAACGCAACACTTTCCACTCAGGAGGCATACAACGCACCACACCTGCCCCCATCCAAAAGACCGGCTTCCCCGCATGCACACGTACCCACAACGCATCTGGACACCCTGTATTCATCGCAACATTTTCCCTTCTCGCATCAGCGCGGCACCACCGAAGATTTAACACAAAAGCCCCTCTATTTCGAGGGATGGAGCATAGACGTCAAAGTCCCAAGGCTTCGCGCACCTCTTCCCACAACGAGCGCTCTCCCTCCCGATCTTCCAAGGTGTAATGTACCCGCGTATGCGGTTGTTCGATCTGCACCAATCGCCCCAGATCGACGGGGGTTGCGATCAGCACCGCATCACAATCCACCGCTCGAATCGAGGCTTCGAGATCCGCGATCTGTTCCGCAAAATAGCCCATCGCAGGCAACAGCCGCCCGATATGCGGGTATTTCTGCAATGTATCGCGCAAACTTCCCACCGCAAAAGGCCGTGGATCGATCACTTCACGCGCACCAAACTGCTCCGCCGCCCGCTGTCCCGCTCCAAACGCCATCTCACCATGCGTCAGCGTCGGGCCATCATCAATGCAAAGAACCCGCTTGCCCGCCACAAGAGACGGATCTTCCACACGCAACACGCTGTCGGCCACCACACAGCGCGCCGTTGGATTCGCCGCATGGATATTTTGCAAAAGCGTCTTCAACGCCGAAGGATCGGCGGCATTCGCTTTGTTGACCAACACGATATCCGCTCGCCTCAGGTTGGCTTCCCCGGGATGGTAGCGCAGTTCGTGACCTGCACGCAGCGGATCCGTCACCGTAATCCACAAATCGGGCCGAAAGAACGGCAGATCATTGTTCCCACCATCCCACAAGACGACATCGGCCTCTTGTTCGGCCTCGCGCAAGATCGCCTCGTAATCCACACCCGCATACACAACGATCCCTGCTTGAACGTGCGCTTCGTATTCTTCGCGTTCTTCGATGGTGCATTCGTAGCGCGCAAAGTCCTCGTACGTCGCAAATCGCTCCAAACGCTGCTTGCGCAAATCGTCGCCATACGGCATCGGATGGCGCACCACCACAGGCGTTTTCCCCGCAGCTTTGAGCGCCCGCCCAAGATAACGCGACACTTGGCTTTTTCCGCACCCTGTTCGCGTCGCCAAAACCCCGATCACAGGCTTGCTTGAGCGCAACATCGTTTGTTCCGCGCCCGGCAAAAAGAACGATGCACCCGCTGCAATCGACCGACTCGCAAGGTGCATCACCGCTTCATGCGAAAGATCCGAGTACGAAAGCACCACTTCATCCACACCATGCTCCCGCACCAAACGCTCCAACTCCCGCTCTTCGTAGATCGCGATCCCTTCGGGATATAGCGGCCCCGCAAGCTCCGTCGGATAACGACGCCCCGCGATCTTCGGGATCTGTGTCGCCGTAAAACCCACCACCTCGACCGCAGCCTCTTCTCGATACATCATATGAAAGTTGTGAAAGTCCCGTCCTGCCGCCCCCAAGATCAACACTCGCTTTCGCTTCGTCATCGCGCCTCCTTCTGTTTTGTCTTGCGCCTACGCGCCTCCAAGGATAGCCTGTGCAAGAGACAAAAGGCAATCCCAGAAACGAAAGGACTTTGCTTCCAATGAACCACGACTTTGTCTACGCCTACATCCACGGCTTCGCCTCGGGTCCGAAAGCTCGAAAAGGTGAGATGCTCGGCGGATCTTTCGCAGCCTTGGGGCATACGCTATTGCGCCCCGATATCAACAACCCTTCGTTTGCCAAACTCACCTATACAGGGGCGCTTGCGCGCCTTGATCAGATGGATGTGGAATCTCGGACAGACGCCCAACGTTGGTGCTTGATCGGCTCAAGCATGGGGGGTTATCTCTCCGCTTACTGGTCCAGTTGTTTTCCCGAACGAGTCGCTCGTTTGGTCTTACTTTGCCCCGGCTTTGATCTGGTCTCGCGTTGGCCTAAGATGTACGGAGCCGACAAGATGGCGCGTTGGCAACACGACGGAGATCTGATGCTTCCCGACGCAGATGGCGTCCAAACCCCCGTTCATTGGGGATTTATCGAAGATAGCTCACGCTATCCAGCTTTCCCCGTTGTGCCTTGCCCCACGCTGATCATCCACGGAACACGCGACACGGTCGTCCCCATCGAGTCCTCACGCCTCTACGCAGCACAACACCCCCACGTCCAACTGATCGAAGTCGACGATGATCACGGCCTGATCGCCAGTATGCCCCTCATCTGGAAAGAAACACAGCGCTTCTTTGCTCTCGCATAGGCTCGACTCTTCTTCTACGATGGCCCCTGTCACTTCCATGTTTTCGCCATGATCGCATCCGCGACACGCTCCACACCACAAGGTTGCGCTCGAATCGCCTCTCCCAAAGCATAAGCCTTGGCTTGTAAGGCCCGATCTGTGAGAGCGCGTGACAGCGCTTGGTGGATGCGTTTGGCGTTGGCTTTATGACGAGGCAACACGACCGCAGCACCGAGGTCTTCGGTGCGGTAGGCGTTATCAAATTGATCATTTGCAAAAGGGATGATTACGGACGGCAGGCCCGTTTCGAGCGACTCCGCGAGTGAGTTGATTCCGCCATGATGAATCAAAACCTTGGCACGCGGAAACAGCGAACGATAGGAAGCATACGGAACCACCAACAATTCATGTTTCTTCGCCCCAACTAGATCCGCAGGACCGCCCACCAAGATCGCCCGCTGACCGAGACGACTGCACGCTTGCCAAACCTCTCGGTACAGATCCGGCGCAAGCACCGGCAACGCCGACCCTAGACCCATCACCACAGGGGCTTCCCCTTGTGCCAAGAAAGACTCGATCTCAGGCGCAAGTGGCGCAAGCAAGCCACTTCCTCGCGGAAACCCATAAGTCCAAGCGTTCGGAGGATCATCCGAAGCATCCGCCCGCCACGCAG
Source organism: Myxococcota bacterium (assembly GCA_963169055.1). Lineage (GTDB taxonomy): Bacteria > Myxococcota_C > UBA6777 > UBA6777 > UBA6777 > JAKLKB01. The sequence continues at coordinate 8,017 of CAUJFU010000279.1, read as the reverse complement.
GCGACCACAACCCCACGTTGCACGCGCACGATGCCACCGACGAAAAAAACGCATCCCGCGAAAGAGAAAGCCCCACTTCCCGAAACGCCGATTGCAACGACCTCCCAAAAAAAGCCCGTCCCACCCAACGCATCGGCCCCTTGAGCGACCAACGACGAAGCCAGTACGGCGCACGTTGCGGTCCCAGATATCCCGGATTCTCCGACGAAAACCAACTTATCGGTGCCAAAGAAACAAAGCCCGTTGCCACTCCCGCTGCTTGCCCCGCAAAATGACCACCAAAACACCAAAGATGGTTCAACACCAAGTCCGCACGCTTTGTTTTTAATTCGGCCTGAATCTCCCGATACAGCGGCAAAAATCGCGGCGCATAAAGCTCATTCCAGACCCGCAACGGCCCAAGATGCGGATGCGACAGATGATTTCCCTCCGCAAACACATCGGGAGACCACGAAGCACCAAATCCCCGCGCTTCAAGACCTTTCTGCTCCACCCTCCCGACAAAATACGGATTGGTGTAGACCACCACCTCCGCCCCACGCGCCTGCAACGCACTCCCAATCGCCGCCATCGGATCTACATCTCCCGATGTTCCCCATGTTGTGATGATCACCCGCATCGCTCTGCTCTTCCTTTCCACACCCAAAAAACCCATGCAAAAACACACTACCCAAGATCTCTTTGCAACCGATCGTGATCTGGGATCTCTACACACCACGAGCACGCAAGCCAACACAACAAACAGAACCTTAAAAAGGAGAAAAGTCATGGGACAAGTGATCAGCTTAACTGAAAAAAACTTCGATACATTCTTACAAGAAAACGACCGTGTTTTGGTGGACTTTTGGGCAGAATGGTGTCGCCCCTGTAAGATGATGATCCCTGTGCTCGATCAGTTCGCAAAAGAACAAGGCGTGATCAAGGTGGCCAAAGTCAATACCGAAGAAAACCCCAAACTTGCCGATCGCTTTCGGATCATGAGCATCCCCAACATGAAGCTGTTTGTGCGCGGCGAAGTCGTCGAAAACCTCGTCGGTCTGCGCCAAAAAGCACAGCTAGAAAAAGAGCTTGCGCTGTATCTTGATCCAAACGCCAAACTCTCCGTCAGCGTCGAAGAATTCGGATTGCGTGAGATCCCCTTCCACGGTATCCCGACCTCCAAAGCCTACGCCAACGAAGAACGCACCCTGTACTTACTCGAAGTCGAAGGCGAAGGCGGCGGAAAGATGGCTCTGTCTTCGGACGAGAAGCGAACGATCGTGACCTATTATCGGCCCGGTTGGGAACCACCTATTGAATGGGTCTGGCTCAATGCTGCGGGAAAACTCACCAACATGGAAGCGCAGATGGAAGTCGGCGGAACCTCCATCCACTTCAGCAAAAAATCGATGGGCGGCCAGCTTGTCCGCGAACATCTCGACAACATCCGCTCGATCAAGCCCGTCCGACAAAGTGACTGCCAACTCGCAGGGGCCATGTTCCAAGTCGCACGCGCAACGCTCCTTCTTTCCGAGCATACCATCGAACAAGAACGCCACCAGATCAACCAGATGCTCTCCTCCCTCCGTCACAGCGGCCTTGGCGATATCAAATAACAGATCAAAAAAACAAGACCTAGAGTAAGCTCCTCTCGTCCCGACCCCATCCAACCGCTCACTTGTCCATCAACAAGTGACGTTCCCAGATCACGATCATCTCTTCTTGGGCGAGTGATTCGATGCTTGCCGGCCTCGACTGGCGAACACGACGAACCGCCGACTCCGCCGACCAACCCTCCGCCACCAAAAAACACGCCAACATCGTCCCCGTTCGACCACGACCCATCATACAATGCACCATCACCGCCCCCGATGAGTGGGCAAGATGACCGCGTGTAAAATCCACAAATTCCTGAATCTGCCCAAGCGAGGGAGGCTCATAATCTTCCACTGGGATATGCAAAAACGTCATCCCTTCGCTTTCCAATATCTCCGCATCTAAGGGGGATTCCGTCAACGTCACCACCGCAGATATCCCCCGATGCTTGGCTTCTCGCAGATCCGCTCGCAGATCCCCTCCCCTCCCAGGATACCCACAACCCGCCAACTTTCCCTCTAATACATAACCAAAATTGTATAACATCTCATCATCCTTGTCTCTGTTTGATCTCCGTAGATCATCTTCATTTGTGGGGTTTCACCCCACACCCCACAAGGGAGCGCGGCTCCCTTGACCCTGTTTTGGCGAACAGAACGATCGTTTTTCACACAAACGACGCTCTCGCTTGAACGCCTGCGAACACGGGGTTTTTTGTCCGCAGTGGATTTTTTACAGAAGGTGGCACCATCTAGCTCCGAGACAACGGATACAGGCGCGGGCGTGAAGGGGCGGCGTCCTGCAAAAAAGCAGGGATCTGGATCTCTAGCCCGTACAAACCTTCTGGGATCTGCGTAGGGACACAGATCATCTCCGTGATGGTTCGCGGTGAGGGTGGCCCCTGAAGTGTTCGCTGTCCGAGCGGTAGCTCCCAAAAGCGGTGGTGGTTTGGCAAGATCCCTGCGTCTTCTTCCCGATCAATCGAAGGGATATCGACCAACAAGTGCAAGGGATCGCGTTGCAATAACCACGTGATCGCTTGATCGGTCAGGTAGGGAGGGGCCTGACCGCTGTACACGCGGCGCATTGCTTCGGTAGTATCGGAATATCCGCATGTTTGCAAGACCCATGCAGATGAGATGTGTTCGGCCTCACCGAGCGCATCCCACGCAAGTTGAAGCGCACGAGAAGAGATCACCTGATCTTGCGGATTATGCGGTGCTGCGTAGGTTTCACCACTAGCAGCCAAAGACTCCAACGGCACGCGCAAGAGATACGCTGGAAAAAAGCTCTGGCGCAAAAGCGTGTGGATCCACACGCGCTCTTCGACGATATGCCCGACGCATTCGGTGTGGGTACCGTTTCCGTGGGGTGTGATCCGCAAAGAAAAACAGTTCACGCTGCCCCCCTGCCGCGTATCCCCCACAAAAGAACCCGCACAAAAGGCCGTCGATTCGGCCCGTGGGAGAAAAAAAGCTTGCGGTTGTTCCCCATCAAAATCCAAGGATATCCCGATCTCGATGGGTTGCGAAAGATCCGCAACAAAGCGTTTTTCTCCTTGCAACAAGAAAGAGAGAGTGATCTGACTTGACATAGAGCGGTTTCCTTTGCCACGCTGTCAACGTCGCTCGCAGGCGTACGGCGACCCTTCTTGCATCCCTACCATGCTTGGATGCGCGCTGCAAAAAACAGGATATCCCCATCATGCCGATCTATCGACTCGATAGAAACCTTGTATTCCCCGATCCCTACAACGCACCTCGCTTTGGCCCCATCGCGGTCGGAGGCGATCTGCGCCCCGAGCGCCTTGAACTCGGCTACCGTAGCGGGATCTTCCCATGGTATAGCAAAGGCCAACCGATCCTGTGGTATTCGCCCGATCCGCGCTTTGTGTTGTGGGGTCCCGATCTGTTGATCAACCGCAGCTTGCGAAAGCACTTGCGCAAACACGCTTACACTCTGCGCATCGACACCGCCTTTCCCCAAGTGATCGAAGCCTGCTCTCATATCCCACGCCCCGGCCAAGACGGAACGTGGATCACCCACGAGATGAAACAAGCCTACGTTCGACTTCACGAACGAGGTATCGCCCACAGCATCGAAGCATGGCAAGAAGATCGCCTTGTGGGGGGGCTTTACGGTGTCTCGCTTGGAGCGGCCTTTTTCGGCGAATCGATGTTTGCCCTCGCGCCTGATGCCTCCAAGATCGCCTTTGTCGCCATCGTCCAACAACTCTTGCGCTGGAACATCCCCCTGATCGATTGCCAAGTCTACACCGACCACCTCGATCGGTTTGGCGCCCTCGAATGGCCCCGCGAGATCTACCTGTCCATCCTCCAAGAAGCTCTTGATGCCCCTACACGCCTCGGACCGTGGCGCTTTGATGACGATTTTGTCCTCCAGCCCGATGGCTTTCCGCCCCCTTCGATGCAAGACGGCCATCCCTCCGAAGAAAACGTCTCAAACAATCCAGATGCAAAAACCTGATGGCTCCCATCAACGCAAACAGGCGATATCCGTCGAGGATATCGCCTGTGTTGTAGGGCGAGTGTGATTTAGAAATACGGAAGGTGAGGGATTCGAACCCCCGGGCCCTTGCGGGCTCACTGGTTTTCAAGACCAGCGCCTTAAACCACTCGGCCAACCTTCCATGCGTTGGATGTAGATACACGCCCCTTTCGGCTCTGTCAACAGCGTATTTTTCTCGCACGACTCCTCAAAAGAGTCCCTCGGATGAGCTGCGCTATTTCGTTATTTTTCAGTATTTTTCTCGCACCGCTCCTCAAAAGCGCCCCGCCACAAACGTCATCGAGATACGTTGTTCATAAGCATCGCGGTAGATCAACGGCAACGGGATACCCATCTGCACACGCCCCTCACGAAGATGAAACAAAGCCCCCATGTGTTCGACTTCTTCGTAAGCCTTTCGCGTGAACAAATACGCCAACATCGCTCCTGTCGCAGCCAACAAACCATCCGCGATCAACGTCACGATCCGAGCCACCGCAAACCGTTGGGTTCCGCTCCCCAACAACGTGCTCATCAAACCAATCCCCGCCGAAAGCACCTGCCCAGCATAAGCCCCCAACAACATCCACCAAAAGTTCGAATCATAGTTATTGCTCAAACGGCTCAACCCGAACAGCGTACCCGCCACCACCCAAGGGATCAACGCGACGTTGGCTGCTGTGTACGCAAGGCTCGCATTGATGCGGCTTTCAGCGGTGTTGTTTGACGGCGTGATCAAAAGAAACTCAAACAAGGACTGAATTGCAAAACTCGATACCACCGAGACAATTGCACCAGAAAGCGCCATAAACAACAACAACTGCCACTCCGAAGGCGGCGTTCCCTTGGGCCTTTCACGCCCTTGGCTCTTTGACGTAGAAGCTTTGGTCGGAACGCACGCCCCTCCCTCGAAAAAACCGCACAACGCCCCATCCATCGAGGCGTTTGCGTTCAAAAGAAAAGTAGGGTCATCGTTTTGCGCTGCGCTCCGAGACAACAGATCCGCCCTTCCCATCACGAGCGCAGAAGACAACAACACGCCCCTTAGATACTTGGGCGTTGCATCGGTGTCCAAGCGTGCGTCGACAGGGATCGGAAAAAGCAGAAACAGACCCAACAGAAAAGCACCCCAAAAGGTACGCATGGACATTTTCTCACGGTGGTGGGTGGATGGAAAAGGCAGACAGAAGCTCAAAGAGCCGATGCCGCCGATGTATGGGGAGGAGAGGAGCACCGAAGGGAGAGGAGCAGGAAGGTCAAGGAGGGAGGCACAAAGCTTGGTAAGTCACCTTGATGGTCTGCCCGGCTTGTGGGATGGCGCTTGCGGCGAAGATGATGCTATTGGAAGCCGCATCATACGTCCATCCCGAGGAGGCGTTTTGCGCAACGGGTTTACCGTCCACCTCCACCTTGATGGTGGCGGGATTTGCGGGCCGTGAGAGGAAGAATTGACTGCGATAACCAAACGTTAGACTCCCCAGTTTCGTCAACTCCGATCCCCAAGCGTTATTGCACAACGATATCTGCAAACCGCCCAATTGACGGGCTGTTTCCCAATAGCGCGCATCCGTCGACACGACCGCAAGACAAGTTTTCCCGGGTTCACCGACGATCGCCGAAGCGCGGATCTTGCTGGCATCGCGTATGCCTTTGAGATTTTTAAAGAAGTTGATGTAAAAGTTCACGGGCTGCGGAGAAAAGTCTTTCTCATCAGAGATGTAAATCAACGAAAGAGCCGCATCTTTGCGATAAAAGCCTTGGTTGCATCCCGAAAGCTTGTTCGATTGAAAGAACATCCAAGACGCTTCCAAGCCCATTTCGTCGTAGTGTCCCGTCGTTCCGACACGCACGTTGTTTTGGAAGGCGGTGATCGCGTTGGGTGTTGCGGGCGTCACAAACTTGGGTGTCCCACGCAAACAGCCTGCCGTCGAGGCGACCGTGTCTGTGGTGATCACGCCGAGGTGATAGTCGGCTTGGAGCGTTGAGGCCCATTGCATAAAGGTGTTGAGGTTGTTGGAGAGGTTGCTTTGCTTGTCCGACATGGAACAGGAGTCATCGATCACCAACAAAAGATCGATCTCAGGTTTGTTGAGTTGTTGGAAGGTGTCGGTCTGTTCGTTGGAGTCGACGCCTTTTCCGATCAAAGAAACGATGATCGGAGATTGGGCGGGTGTGGAGTTGGCGATCTCCAAGGTTCCTGTGTCGGGGCCCAGATTGCGGGGGGCGTAGGTCAATTGAAGTTGAATCGATTGTCCAAAAGGCAGAGACTGCGGCATATTGGGGGCCGAACGGATAAAGAATTCTTGGTTGGGCTGGTTGGTTCCTGCACCGAACTTGATGCCCGTCAATTGGACGGCTTGGCTACAGATATTGTAGACTTCGAGTGTTTGTTTGAGCGAGGAGCATTGTTGTTGGATGGTGCCAAAGTCGAGCGGATCGGGGAGTGCTTCGATGCACAATTGTCCCGTGGTTCCGATCAAGTTGACTTTGGATTTGGGATTCGCCCCATCATTCGAGGATATCTCCAGCTCGCCTTGGAAAGAAGTGCCTGATTTGGGCGTAAAAACCACATCGATGCGGAAGAACTGGCCTGCGGGGATCTTTTCACCTTGCGGATTGAAGGGCGTTCCAAGCGAAAAGACCTGCGAGGGGTTCACGACCAAGTTGGCTTGCGAAACAAGACACTCTCCCCACCCTTTGTTTTCGAGCAAGACTTGGCGGGTTTGTGCGCGGCCAAGGCCCACGAATCCGTATTGGATGGTGGTGGGAGAGATCGAGATCTCGCACTCGCTGCCTGTGGGGACTTTTGATTCAAGCGGCACTTCAAGACTCGGAGCATCGGGATCATCCGACTCGATCAATAAAGCGCCCTTGTCATCGACGTTATCGGTGGGCGAAAAGCGCACCACGATCTGAAAGACTTTTCCGGGTGCAAGGGCTTGAGCAGCGGGGGGAGGCAAAAAGAAAGAAAACTCTTTGCTGGTGGTGGGCGAAAAGCTTGCGCTTTTGTAGTTGCAAGGCTCGTTTCCAACGTTACTGATCGTGACCGTCAGATTGGAAGGACGTGTAAAAGACAATTTGCCGGGTGTGGCTTTCAGATCGCAACCTTTGGCAACGGCTTGAAGGGAAACGCGAACCGTCGGACTATCGGGATCATTGCTTTTGATCTCGACCGCGCCTTGGTCGTCTTGGATATCTTGGGAGTGGTATTCGACCTCGACTTTGATCTCTTCTTTGGCCTTCAACGAAAACGGCGTTGTGGGCGGATTTTTCAAAGAGAAGTCTTGGCTGCTTCCTGCGGCCAAAGCAAGGCCCGAGATCTCCAGATCTTGCCCCCCCACGTTGCGGATCAAAAAGGTTTTGGTGTCTTTGGTCCCAAGCAAGTTGGTAAAAGTCAACAACGTCGGATCGACTTCGATCTTGGGGGCAGCACGTTGCCCAACGATGCGGATCTCGTAGTTGGGTCGGCCTGTATCGTTCTTGACGATCAAGATTTCATCGACACGCGCACTTTTTGGAGAATAACTGATCTGTAAATCGAAGTCTTTTCCGGGTTCTATCTTCAAAGGGAAGGTGACCGGCGTTGTAATCGCCAGTTCTTGCGCGGCATTGCTCACAAAAGAGAGTTCCGAGATGGTGAGATCGGCTTGTCCTTTGTTGGAAAGGATGGTGCTAAGGATCTTGGTATCTCCGGGCGGAACATCACCAAAGTCCAGCGGGTTGGGCGTCGCCAAGATATCCGCAGAGACCAGACTCGACGCCAAGGTGATGTGGTTGTATCCGTCTTGCTCGACGTTCTTGGCATCGCTCAGGATACGCACATCCCCACGCGCCACACCCGATGTTTGGGGCGCATAACGGATCGTAATCGTCGCCGTTTCGTTGGGTTCGATGCGCAAAGGCAAGGTGAGTTGCTTGTCGTCAGGGATCGAAA
>CAUJFU010000278.1 GCA_963169055.1 Myxococcota bacterium | reverse complement strand
GGAAACCCTGAGATATCAGAACGTCGTAGGGGCGGTTCGCGAACCGCCCACGCCCGAACATGGGCCTTTTTCGTATCGAACTGCGTAAGTCCTATCAAAGTAAAAAGTTTAACCGCATCCGCAGACGAATGGAATTAGTTTGACCAAGTGCCACAGGGGGCTGCCCCTACGTTTTGCGATCACACAACGGGCGGATTTCGTATTAGGGTTGGCTTTGACATCGAGGGCAGACATGGGTTCCTCGACCCGCTGTTCGGAGCTTTTGGAGGGTTATTCCACACAGCTTGCAGGACATCCCATCGCGACCATATACATACAACTGTTCTTGCATACGACCGCGCAGACCTTCGGCGTTGACGTAATCACGGGCAGAAACTCCACCGTACTCGATCCCGCGCTCCAAGACTTCGCGTATCTTTGCGATCAGCGGCTTGATCTGCGTTTGCGAGAGCGCACCTGCGGGAGTGGCAGGGTGAATTCCGCTCAAAAACAGCGCCTCATCCGCGTAGATGTTCCCGATCCCTGCGACCACTTCTTGATCCAACAACACCGCTTTGACGGAGGAACGGCTTCTGCGTTGAAATGCCCGATGCAAGGCTGCAATAGAAAAAGCCTTGTCCCACGGTTCAGGCCCCAACTTCGCAAGAAAAGGTTCCGTCGGCAGTTCTGTATCCTCCAAGAGCTTGATCGATCCAAACGTCCGTTGATCGTTGAAAAATAGGCGAGCCCCGCTCGACATCTCCCAGATCACACGGGTATGAGCATTGGGAAGTTTGCGGATCAGCGCAACGCTTGGATGCCCGCCGCCTTCGCGTGGACTGCCGTCTTGAGGTTGGTAGATCAATTGTCCTGTCATCCGCAAATGCACCAACGCTGTTTTTCCTTGATCGAGTCCGATCAACAAGACCTTTCCACGCCGCCCCACTTCGCGCACCATCCGCCCCATCAGATCCGACCACACTCCCGAGAAACTCCGCGCCAACAAAACTTCTCCCCCCACGATCTGTTGTCCCAACAACACCCGCTCTAAACCACGTCGAACCGTCTCAACCTCGGGTAGCTCCGGCATCTTTGCTTTCTCCTTTTTATTTGCGTGAGCCGTGAATCTGTGGCATCTCTATGTTTTTTCGTGGTCTGCGGAGTCGGGCTCTTGATACAAAACAGCCCGATGTTCGGCATATTCAATGCGGACGGACACTCAAGTCAAGATGCTCTGCCAACCAAAAAGATGCGCCGCTTCACCCACATCACACAGCTTTCATCCAACCCAACAAACAGAAAATGGACCAACGATGCGAACTGGAAAGAATCGCACTTTTACCATCGATCCAAAAAGAACCGAAGCTGTACGCGAGCAGATCCAGCGCGGGAAGGGGATTTATGGGGGTGATATCACCCGTATGCCCACACGCCAAGGGTTTGCTCATGATCTGACCTTTCAACCCGCCCCAGAGATCCGCCGTCATCCTGAAGATGCTGCCGAAGAAGCCGACAAATCGGCGTTTTTGCGCCACACCCCTCTCGAAGTCGAGATCGGTTTTGGTCGGGGGGGGTTTTTACGCCACCGAGCGGCTCGTTTTCCACACAAACACTTTCTTGGCTTCGAGATCCACAAGCATCTCTGCATCGATATGGCGGACAGGATCCACCAACAGGGCCTCACGAACTTGCGGATATGCTTCGAGGATAGTCGAGCTGCGTTACCGTCGCTGTTGCCCGAACGCAGCATTGACCGCGCATTTGTGTTTTTCCCCGACCCGTGGTGGAAGCGCAAACACATCCCACGAAGGCTGCTCACCCCTGTTTTTCTCGACCTGCTTTATCCTTTGTTGACGGATGACGGGGTGTTGAGCATCAAAACCGACGTGTTGCCTTATGCTGAGATTGTCGAAGCGATGTTCGCCGAAGATCCGCGCTTTGTGTTGCGCCCCGAATTCGAACCGATCATCTTTGATGACTTTGCCCCAACAGAGCGAGAGGTGTATTGTTTGCGCCAAGGCTTACCCTTTCGCAGCTTTTGCTACACAAAAAATCCTAACGCAACATAGGCGCAAGCGTCTGGCGTTTGGGCGGTGGGTTTGGTTTTTCGAACAACGCGGTCGGGGGGGGAGATTTGGAACCGAAGGCGCGAGGCCAACTTTGGGCGATCTCGAAGCGGTGCGTTGTTGCCGAAATGATCGGAGCATGGTGGGGGCCTGAAAAAGAAAGCCGCAAGAGCAAGCCCGTGCGGACTGCCGCAGGATGGCGCTGATCGCTGATTGCATTACCCAGCCCCCACGCGAGAGGCACTCCGCGAACGACGACAAACGCACGTGGAACGTGCGGATGATGGCCGAGGATCGCCCTTGCTCCAGCTTTCCAAGCGATGCGAAATAGGGCGGCGTCTGTGGGCGATGGAGATGGGCTGTATTCTTGGCCTCCATGAAAAGAAACGATCACGGTGTTGGTTTGGGCGAACGTGCGGATGCAGCGACGGATCTGTTGTGGTGTGGGCAGTGGTGGGAAGCTTGCAGGCAGAACACGCGGCCTGAGGGTGTTGATCGCAAGCAAGATCAAGGGGTAAGGGCCGACGTGGAGGCGAAGGATCTGGAAGTTTTCTTGCCCAAGACAGGCTTTTGTGGGGTGGCTCGTTGCGATTCCCCATCGTTCGAGGGTTTGTCTTGTATGTTGGAGTCCTTTGGGACCAGCGTCGAGCATATGATTGTTGGCGAGTGTGACGGCATGGATACCGATCTTGCGAAGGCTCCGAAGGCGCGGGATATCCGTGCATAATCGTGGATCTTGCAGCGTTCCTTGCGAAATACACGGCCCCAACACGGTTTCTAGATTTCCCACCACTCTATCTGCGTCTTGCCACATTCGGCGTGCTGCTTTCTGTTGCTGTGGGGTTGGAAAGCTCACCCGACGGGCGAGTAGGATATCGCCGAGCAAAACCAAGACCGATCGCGTTGTTTCCGCCTTGGTGGGGTGCAGATTCGTGCTGGTGAGATGGAGGCTTCTGGATTTGGGGTGTTGGTTTCTCTTGGCGGGATAGGGAGGGCTGGCTTGGGGTGGCGTGTGGGTGAGGCAACAGAGGGAAAGCAAAAAGAGAAAAGGCCAGAAGAGATCGACGCGGGGCTGATGCCGCGTACAAAACTTCCGCGTTCGTGGGCGTAAGAGCAGCAAAGCCGTTGGTTTGAAAAACACCGATTCACTCCGCCAACACGGAATCCATAGGGCTTCGCTGCCTCGCGGGGTGTGGGATGCTATCCCACAGAAGCCCTCTCACCGTGTCACAGTCTGATGCGTGCGCCGTTGTACTGACAGGAGTCGCGTGTTTTGGTGGGTTTCGGAAGGTCCGTTTTGGGGCCTGCCAAGATCTCGTCGAGCCAAGCGGGGCGTGTGGGGGCTTTTCCTTCGTGGAGTTCTTTGCGCCAAGCTTCGTCGGTGAGACGCTGCGAAGCGGGGCGTAAGAACTCGTAGTAGGACATGGTCGCGCCGCGTAGAAGAATCCATTTTCCTTTGACTTGTGCGATCATGTAGATAGCATCGGGCTTTCCGACTGCGACGTGGAAAGCCCGGTTGTGGATCACGGCGATATCGGCGACCACAGCCATCTCCTTGTCTCGCGGCTCAAGCACTTGTTTATCCGAGAAAGTCAAAAGAGCAGACTCGATTGTTCCACCAATCACTGCGAGTTCTTCGTCTTCTTGGCGAGTAAAGGGTTGGCCCTTTTGTTGTTTTTCAGCGAGTTGTTTGAGCGTTTGCAAGAAGCCTCGGATCACCTTGATCTTGTGGCCGACGGCGGACATCGCGTAGTTTTGCGGGGTGGGGTTTCGTTGGAGATCGATCCCGCTGGATTGGAGTTGTTTGCTGAGGCGGTCGATCATCGCGTCGAGGCGGGCGTATACTTTGGGATAGGGTTCGACAGCACTGGTGGGTGGGGGAGGTTGATCATCAAGGCCGCACTCGGCTCCCATCGGCGAGCCGTAGAGTAGGGTATCGTGGCGAAGTTCGGCCCATCCAGCGAGGGCCGTTTGCAAGACGCGCAGAGACCACGCAGGACGTTTGAGCGTAGGAAAAGCCGAGAGCGTGGGGGGGGCAAAGAGGGCTTGGAGAGAAAACAAAGTGCCGTGATAAGCGTCGGTGGTTTGTTGCTTTTGCATGGTGGATTGGAAGAGCGCACGCCCTTTGGCGAAAGCTTGATCGAAGCCTGCCCAATGCTTGGCTTCTGCGTCGTGTTGTTTGAGCAGTTGCAGGGCTCGCAAAGATCCCATCGCAGCAGCCACATCAAGACCAGAAAACAAGAGGCGTTTTCTGGGTTGCAGGGCGACTTTTTGGATGTGTAAGGAATCCGCAAAAGCGCGTTGCCCCATCACCCGAAGTTGTGGGGCTGTAGGCATCTGCCCTTGGCCTGCTTGGACTTGGATGGCCGTTTTTCCAAGCGTGCGCATCTTTTCGTGAAAGCGTGACATGGCCGAAGTTTCGGTGAGTCGGTTGGGATCAGAGAGCGTTCCGTAGGCATCGCGATAATGTGCGATGGCGCGGGCAGGAGAGGCAGCATCAGAAGCACCGACAAAGGTGTTGATCACGCGTTCGAGGGCGGAGAATTCGTTGAGGGCGGGTTGGTTGGCGATGCGTGTGTTGTCGATGGCTTGCAACAAGAGGGCAGCTTGTAGGGTGGTGGCGGGTTGGGGGATGGGTTCAAAAGGCCACGCAACTTTGCCGAGCCAACTCATGGCGCGAAAGTATTGTCCGAGTTCAGGGCTGCGCGTGTAATGGCCGCGTACTTGGAAAGCGCTGATATCGAGCTTATGGGGGGAACCTGCGACAGCTTCTTTGCCACCGCGAGCAAGCGTGAGCTTTGAAACGGTGGACTGTACAGCGGCCTCAAGGTCGGCAGGGACGGCGGCTTTGCCTCCAAACAAGCGTACAGCGACGGCCCAATAGATCGTGTGTTGTTGTGCAGCAGCTCGGAGGGAGGGTGATCTGGCTTGGGCGAGTTGTTGTTTCGCAGTTTGAAGGAGAGCCGCGCACCACGTGGTGAGTCGCGGGAGAAGGATCGACTCTTCGAGATTGCGCAGGGCGTTGTCAAAGAACGTGTGCGTTAGATCGATGGCAAGATCCGTTGTGACGTAGCTTGGGATGCGTAGGTAGTCATTTTTTTCGTAGATATGGAAGGCATGAGAAGCATATGTGGGAGCCAAGAAAAAACCGTGTTTTTCCAACGCGGCACGTTGGGCGGGGGTAAATGTTCCGAATTGTTGGAGATTGGCGATGCGATCCAATCGAAATTTCCCGTTTTCCCAGATCGGTCCTGTGGCGGACGAGGGGAGCGATGGAGAGGGCGGCGGGGCGGAAGGAGCTTGGCGTCGGGCTTTTTCCATGCGAACCAACAGGCGGACATTTTTGAGTGCGGTGGAATGGAGTCGCCCACTTGCAGCCGCACGAACTCCCCGATACCAAGGTTGGTGGCGAAAGAGCAATTGAAGATCTTTGGAGCGGAAACGCACCCCCGCGAGTGCGAAATAAGTATTGCGCAAGAGACGGATATCTTCCGCACTTTGGAGAGAGTCGAGGATCTGTGTGGGCGTCATTTCTTGGTGCAAGGCTTTGCGCAAAGCTGCGGGGTCAAGGGGTTGGTGTTGTTTGAGTTGGGCTACGATCCAAGGCAGAGTATACGGGTTTTGCGCACGCGCTTGTGTGTTGAGCCACGCGATCGCAAAGAACACGGGCACAACAAAAAACAAAAAAACGCGTTTTTTCTGAGATAGCATCTCTTCTCCTTCGTTGGGGGGATTGTGTTGTCTCGGAGGCCATCGGCTGTCATCTCGCTCGTCTGTTTGCAGCGAAGCGCTAGGGGGTCTTGCGAGACAACAGAGCGGCTAAAAACGACAATCGCTCAGTGGACACGAGCGATTGGGAAGGTGCCTGCGCAAGCATCCACAAGAAGCAGTCTTGTTGAGTGCTGCAATATCCGCGCATTTCGTGCCATGAACTTACAAGCGTCGCGTATTCTTCGCCTACAAAACCAAAGGATTGCCAGCGATAAAGCATCACTCGTTGCGGGTACCCTTTGGCGGACTCTAACACTGCAAGCCACGCTTTGACGGGCTTTTTCGAGAGGGGATTTGGATTCGAGGGCGAGGTGTGCGGCTTTGATGATCTGCGTGGGGTAGCTTTTTTGTGGGGACGAAGACGCGCTCTTGCGATCGGCTTGGTGGTGGATTGTGTGGGGATGGGGGCTTGTGTTGCAGAACACCATCCTTGCGCTGATGTCGATGGAACGATACGAAGATGATCCCCTTTGATCGTAGCAAAATCAAGCCAAGGTCGAGAAAAACGCGAACCTCTCCAAAAGGGAAAAAGAGCGCCTTCTTTGGGAAGATAGGTATAGAGCCAAAGACGTCTTCGGATCACGCGATCAAAGTAGGCGGGGCGAAACATACCGATCAACAATTCTTCGCGTCCATCACCGTCGACATCGGCGCTATCGAGAGCCCAAGGCCCTCGGATGCGCTCGATCTGCAAACGCATGGACTGGCCCGTTTGGGCATCGATTCCCACCAGTCGACCGTCACCTTGTGCCGTTTGGATCATCACGACGATTCCTTGGATACCGTCCCCGTCTAAATCAGTCCAGACCATGTCGACGATCTCTTCGTTGAATCCGGCCACACAGCGGGGCGTCTTCCATTTGTGGAGTCCCCATCTCAAGACGCATCGTTTTGTATAACCTGCCATCCCCTCACGCCCTGCACTCAAGCCGAGCAAAGGTTGATCATTGAACGAGCTTCTCATGCGCCATGCTACCGGGCCGTAGGTGGCCTCTCGCAGAACTCGGGGACGGTGTGCGTCGATCCACGCCAGTCGCCAGTCGCCTTTTGCGTGGTAAAGGATCTCTCGGGCACTTCGTGCTTCGGCCTGTTTTGTAAGAAAAAGAACCCATATCGCCCAATACCACTTGCTGCACACTACACAACCTCCCAAACATACTTTTGTACATGAGGAGAGCCAACCTAGCACGAGACCGAGGCGGGTGTGAATCACCTGAGGCGAAAACTCGATCAATGCGGGTAGGTAGGAATTTCGGACGTCGTATTATAGGCGGGCTTCGAGGGAGAGGCGTGCGCTGAGGCCGGGGGCGAGGATGCCTGATCCGTGATATTTGTAAGGGGAGTTGAGCAAGTTTTCGATCAGGAGCGTGAGGCGGATGTTTCGGTGTAGGTTGGCGGCACCGCGCAAGTTGAGGGTGTACCATCCCGGGGTTCCGCCTTCGGGGATGCGAGTGTCAGTTTTGTCGCGGGCCGAAAGCTGATCTTGGGTGGTGGCAAGCAGCGCAAAAAACTCCAAGAAGGCGACATCTCCGAAGTGATAGCGCATCGCAAGAGTGGAAAACAGCGGTGGGATGCGGGAGACAGGTTCTGTTTGTCCATTGTCAAGATAGCTGATCCCGCGTGTCCATGTCAGCGATGCCGAGACGCTCCATCCTGCGACGATCCAGAGGTTCAAGCCGCTTTCTACGCCCATGACATCGGCGCGTTGGCGGTTGATGTTGCGTTCGACAGGTTTTCCGTCGATGGTGTCTTGATCCTTGTAAGTGGTTTTTTCGCGGGTGATCAGATCTTGCCAAAAGCTATAATAACCGCTGACCCAAGCCGTGATGCGTTTGTGGTATTGGCCTCGGATCATCCATTCAAGACTGCGTGATATCTCGGGCCGTAGAGAAGGGTTGGGGACTTCAAAGGAATTGCCCGTGTCTCCGAGCGTTGTGGTTTCTTGGATGTTGGGGGAACGCTGCCCCTCCGAATACGAAAAGCTGACGTTGAGAAAGCGTCGGTAGAGGAATTGGACGCTACCTGCAAGCGCGTAATTGATCTGATGGAAAGCGATGGCTTCGATGTTGTCGCGAGCAGGGGCATTTGCCATGTCTCCGCCAATGCGCCCACCCAGTTGAAGGTACAAGCCGCTTTCGGGTTCCCATCCCCACAGCTTGGCGCGACCGTGCAGGTATCCTCCGAGGGTGTGGTAGGTGGAACCGTTGGCGAGTTCGGGTGTTCGGGGAGTTCCATCACGAGACGCTTCTGTTGCGATCAGATCGCTGTAATGCTCGAAGCCGTAGTGCAAGATCAGCCATGTCGTGGGCCTCGTCTCTGCGAACAGTTGGGAGCCAAACGTCATGGTGTTGTCTTTGCCCCGATCTGTGCGCAAAAGCTTTAGCAGGGTTTCTTTGTCATAGCGGGGGCGTTCGAGTTCTTCGTGCTGATTTTGAAAAGAAAGGGCCAGTTGGATGCGCGTGTTCCACTCGTCAACACGGCCTTTGATACGCAGATACGCGAGATCGCGGGTGTTGTCGTAGAAGCGCAGATCGCCGCTGGCTAGCTGATCGGCGCGTCCCGCATCAAAGATCATGGCACGTTGGTAGACGGCTGAAAGCGTCCATCGGTCGTGCAGGCGGGCTTCGGCGTGCAGATCCACAAACAGCGCACGATAGGCGCTGTAGGCTTGTGCGCCTGTTTGGCTGTCGGTGATCAAGTCGCCAAAGGGCGTTTTGCTGCGTTGGAGGGTGGTGTTGCTGGGGCTGGTCAAGACGCCCCCTGCCCGCAAGTCGCCAAAGTCGTTGTATGTGACGCCTGCATGGAGGCCAAGGCCACCTGCCGAGAACTGAAAGGCAGCGTGCCCTGTACGTTCGTTGTCGCTGCTGCCGTAGCGTCCGATGGCTTCGGCTCCAAAGAGAGGGGAGCCTGAGGACGAAAGCAGCGGGCGTTGGCTTTCGAGGCGGATCACGCCACCGAAGGCTTGGGTTCCATAAGCCAACGAAGCCGGGCCACGCAAGACTTCGATGCGTTGGAGAGACCACGGATCGATGACGTTGAGGTATTGGTTGGGGCCTGAGCGATACGTCGAGTTGTTGAGTCGGATCCCGTCCATGACGAGCAGGACTTGGGGGCCGATGGTTCCGCGCAAGATCGGAGCGCCTGCGCCGTGGCTGGTTTTTTGGACAAAGATCCCAGCTTCTTCTTGGAGGGCTTCGGGAACGCTGCGAGGCCGCTTTTCTTCGAGACGCTTGCGGTCGAGAAGGTTGTAGCTTCGTGGCGAACGGAAGGCGTCTTCGTGTTGTCGTGTCCCAACCGTGATGGCTTCGTAGGCGGGAGGGGCGCGGCGTTTTTTAGGGGATGGTGTGTGTTTAGGGGATGGTGTGTGTTTGGGGGATGGTGTGTGTTTTTTTTCCTCGGTGGTTTGGGCTTTTTGGGTGGGAGAGGTTGTGGGGGAAGAAGAGGGGTTGGGTTGTGTTGTGGGTGGGGATGCGTACGATAGGGGGGTTGCGAGGCTACACAAAAACAGACAGCAAATGGCAAAAGACAAGCGTTTCACGTTTTCTCTCCTTGGTCGATATGGAGATCGTGGTGGTTAATCGTTTTCAATTCAGCACACACCACGCTTTCTGCCAATTAGGGAGATCAAGAGCCTCTCTCGGTAGATGTCCTTAGGAAAAAGTCTGTGAAGTGCAGCGAGCGGGTGGAATTTGGGTGAGCGTGGGCTGTTTAAGCAGGGTATGGGTGATGGTATGTGTCCGATAGAGCGAGAGAAGAAGCATCTTGGCGAGGTACTGGAGCGGATTCGTACCATTGCGTCTTATGGAGAAGAAGAGGCCATGGAGGCCACGCGGGCCTTTTTAGAAGAACATGATCAGGGGGTGTTGGAGCGGGCGGAACAAGCGTTGTTGGAGAGCGAGGCAGCGTTTCATCATCTTGCGGAAGCGATGCCGACGATGGTGTGGACGGCGAATGAGAAGGGCGAAGTGGATTATGTGACGTCGCGTTTTACGCGTTATAGCAACGTGCCTTATGAGGTGTTGGCGCGAGGCGACTGGGCGGGCGTGTTGCATCCCGAAGATGCAGCAGAGGCGGTCGAAAAATGGTGGAAAGCGTTTTCGTCGAAGCAGCCGTATCATTGCGAATATCGTTTGCGTCGGCACGATGGGGTGTATCGTTGGCATCTTGTGCAGGCGATGCCGCTGATCTCGGAGGATGGGAGAGCGCGGCGTTGGTACGGTTCGTCAAGCGATATCGATGATCTGCGCCGAATGGAGGCGCTGTTTCGGAGTGCGGCCCGCGCCACAAGCGACGTGATCTGGGACTGGGATCTGTTGGCGGATGTGCTTTGGTGGAGTGATGGAGTCCACAAGGCTTTTGGTTTGTCGCCTGCGGAGTTGGGGTCGGATATCGCGTTATGGAAACGTCGGATTCATCCAGAAGATCACGACCGCGTGATGGGCGGGATCGAGCGTGCGTTGGAGAGTCGAGAGGAAACTTGGCAAGCGCACTATCGATTTCAGCGCAGTGATGGGACGTATGCGTGGGTGATGGATCGTGCGTTGATTGCACGCGACGGAAAAGGGCGTGCGGTTCGGATGGTGGGCGGGATGGCGGATGAGACGCCGTTTTTGGAAAACATCGAGCGATTGCGAGAGCAAGCCGAGCTGTTGGATCGTGCGCAAGATGCGATCTTGGTGCGCGCATTGGATCACACGATCCTGTATGCCAACCACGGAGCCGAGCGCGTGTACGGTTGGACCAAACAGGAGATGGTCGGAGCATCAAGCAAAGCGCTGTTGTGTACGGATTTTTCTCGGTTTGACGAGGCGATGCAAAACCTGTTGCTCTCGAACGAATGGACCGGAGAAACCGTTCACCGCAAAAAAGATGGGACGACGTGTGTGATGGAGTGCCGTTTGTCTTTGTTGCGCGACGCACAAGGGAGGCCCCACCGTGTGTTGAGCATCAACACGGATATCACGGAGCGAAAAAAACTCTTGGCGCAATTTTTACGAGCGCAGCGGATGGAGAGCATCGGTACTTTGGCGAGCGGGATCGCGCACGATCTGAACAATGTGTTGACGCCGATCTTGCTTGCGATCGATGTGCTACGTTCTGAGATCCGAGAGACGATGTTGATGGATACCCTCGCAACGATCGAGGCCAGCGCACAGCGCGGAGCCGAGATGGTCAAGCAAGTGTTGGCGTTTGCGCGGGGCGTCGAAGGTGCGAAGGTGGCGATCTCGTTGGATCGGGTGGTTTCCGAACTGGTGCGCGTGGTTCGGGATACCTTCCCCAAAACCATCACGATGCGTACAGCGTTTCCGCCCGAACTTTGGCCGATCCATGGTGATCCAACACAGATCCATCAGGTCATGTTGAACCTTTTTGTGAACGCTCGAGACGCCATGCCTCAGGGCGGCTTGATCATGGTTTCTGCCGAGAACGTGGCGTTGGATGAGCATTATGCCGCGATGAGTGAAGATGTGTTGGTGGGGAAGTATGTGCGTGTGTCGATCTCGGATACAGGCGTGGGGATGAACAAAGAAGTGATGCAAAAGATCTTCGATCCATTCTTTACCACCAAGGAAGTCGGCAAGGGGACAGGTCTGGGGCTTTCCACGGTGGATGCGATCATGCGCAGTCATGGGGGCTTTGTGAATGTCTACTCGGAAGTGGGCAAAGGAACCACTTTTCGTTTGTATTTTCCTGCGGCCCAACAGGGTGGTCTATCCGCATTCAACAAAGCCGCGACCGAGCTTAAGCGCGGAAATGGCGAATTGATCTTGGTGGTGGATGATGAACGCTCTGTGCGCGAGATCACGGAACAGACCCTTGAGGTCTTTGGATATCGGGTGGTGACTGCGACGGATGGGGCGGATGCGGTCGCTGTGTATGCCCGCAGGGGCGATGAGATCGCGCTGGTGTTAACCGACATTATGATGCCGATCATGGACGGCCCAACCACCATCCGTGCTTTGATGCGAATGAATCCCCATGTGCTGATTATCGCGGCAAGCGGTCTGGACGGAAATGGCGGTGTGGCCCGCGCTGCGGATGCGGGCGTTCGACATTTCTTACCCAAGCCGTACAACGCTCAAACACTTCTCGATACCCTCCACCGAGTCCTCCATCCCACCCCATCCATCTAATCGGTTGCTTGCCTTCTTGTATCGAACCGTTCATTCTTCGGGATGGCCGCGTGGCCTTTGTTTGTCATCAAAATGGATATGTGTTTCATTCTCGAAATGGAGTGTGACGTAATGCTTACCCCCACGAAAGCAAAACATCCCCTTGGTTTCTTGTTGGCCCTATTGATCGCTGTTTCTGTCCCTGCTGTCTCGTTTGTGGCGGGCTGTGGTGGCCCCCCATCTGCCGAAAAAACCGTTGAACCCGCACAAGAAGCAACCCCCGAAGCAGGCCAAGAAACAACCCCCGAAGCGCAAGCCGAAGCAACCCCCGAAGCAGGTCAAGAAGCAAACCCCGAGGCAAACCCCGAACCTACGCCCGAAGCAAACCCCGAACCCGCGCCCGAAGCAAACCCCGAACCCGCGCCCGAAGCAAACCCCGAACCTGCGCCTGAAACATCCACAGGGATCTCTTTGCAAAAAGATCTGCTGCCGATCATCCAAAACAACGGTTGCCTTGGTTGTCACGGTGGCAGCGGGCAGCTCAATATCGATGGAAACAACCTTCACGCAAGCATTGTCAACGTCAAACGCAAGAGCGATCCTTCCTCAACGTATGTGATTCCCAACGATCCAAACAACAGCTACCTGTTGTTGAAATTGAAACCCAATCCGCCTTCTGGGGCGCGGATGCCAAGGGGCGGAGCGCTGGCCGCAGACGAGATCCAGAAATTCGAAGACTGGATCAAGCAGGGCGCACAAAACAACTAAGACACTTCGGACCCCCACCGCGACGCAGTTTTGAAAAAAGGAGCACCGTACCCTTTCAAGCGACAAAGCTGTCTGGGTGAGAAACCACCGTTATACGAAATCCGCTCATTGTGTACACCGAATATGTAGGGGCAGCCCCCCGTGGCTAACACTCGGACACTTCGTCTGTGCTGTCGGAAAGACCGTAGGTTTGTACGTAAAAAGGCAAACAAAACGCAAAAAAGCGGAGGTTCGTTGCTCGAACAACTGCTCATACAAACTTCTGTGGTTGTGTGAGCCTGTCCGTTCGCTGCTCGATGTCCCGATACACGGGCGG
>CAUJFU010000277.1 GCA_963169055.1 Myxococcota bacterium | reverse complement strand
TGTCGATGTGGTGCGGATGTGGATCGAGATCACCAAGGTGCTCGCGGGATCTTCCTGCGGGCTTTGTCGGTTACGACCGCCGATCCTTCGGCGCTTTGCTTAGCAAGTGTTCAACATTTGTTAACGAAAAGGTAACAGTCGCGGATGTTAGTGGACGCTTTCGATTGCTCCTCGCGGAGAGAACAATGCTCTCGGAGGACTCGCCGTTTTCGCGGATTGTTCGTTGGGCTTGTGGGGGGCTTATGGCTTGCCTCCGTTGCTCACGCAGCCCCCCCGACGTTGCCTTCCCCTGTCGGTTCTTCCCGTCCAACGGCAAATCGCCCACACGAAAAAAACAAAGGACACGCGGTGTACCGAGCCGCAGGACAACATGGCGCGGTAGCTGCCGATCATGAACTCGCGTCGCACGCAGGGGTAGCGATCTTAAAGGCGGGTGGAAACGCGATCGATGCAGCCTGTGCTGCGGCGTTTGCGCTGGGTGTCGTCAGCCCCGCAGGTTCCGGCATCGGTGGTGGGGGATTTTTGATGTACCTTCGCCACGGAAAAGACCAAAAAGCCCATGTTTTGGACTTTCGTGAAACAGCCCCCGCTTCTGCTCATGCCAAGATGTACACACAGCCCGGCCTTCCCCAAAACGCCAGCCGCGAAGGAGGGCTTGCCGTCGGAGTACCCGGAGAAGTCGCTGGTTGCGCCCAAGCCGTCCGATTATGGGGCAAACTTTCTCTCGCACAAGTCCTCATGCCCGCCATCCACCTCGCCAAAGCAGGCTTTCCCGTCGGCCCTCACCTCGCACGCGGACTCGCTGCCCACCGCACACAACTTCGTCGTTGGCCGAGACTCAACTTGATCTATGCCGCTGGCGGAGAACCGCTCCAACAAGGCACCCGCCTCAAACGGCCCCGCCTCGCCAAAACACTCGATGCGATCGCTCAACACGGACCCGATGTGTTTTATCGAGGATGGATCGCTCAAGATATCGTAGAAACCGTCCGTCGCAACGGCGGGATCTTGACACTCCAAGATCTCGCAAACTACCGGCCCAAACAACGCACCGCCCTCCACACCCGCTGGCAAGGCTATGATATCTTCTTGATGCCACCGCCTTCTTCGGGTGGGATCACCATGCTCCAAACCCTCCAGATCCTCCAACGATTTCCGATCAAAACATGGCTCGCCGATCCTTCGGGTGATTATCACACGCTCACCGAAGCCCTCAAGCACTCTTTCGCTGATCGCGCCCGATACTTGGGCGATACAGACTTTGTTCAAGTTCCGTTGGCCTACCTCCGCTCGCCCACCTACGCCAAGTCCCTCGCCGCCCGCATTCAAAAAAATGCCGTATTGCCTTGGCGCAGTTATGGAAGCCCAAAACTCCCGCCCTCCGCCGCCCACCGTGACGGTGGAACCTCCCATATCAGCGTCATCGACGCCAACGGAAACGCTGTCGCTCTCACCACCACCATCAACACCAGCTTCGGTTCCCAAGTCGTCACCGAACGCTCCGGCATCTTGCTCAACAATCAGATGGATGACTTTTCGACAGATCCCGGAAAACCCAACGCCTTCGGCCTGATCCAAGGCGCTGCCAACGCTGTAGCCCCCCACAAGCGCCCGCTATCGAGTATGTCCCCCACTCTTGTCGCACGAAACGGCCAACCCGTCCTCAGCATCGGAGCCTCAGGCGGCCCCACGATCATCACAGGCACTCTACAAGCCCTCCTACACATCCTGCTCGCAGGCAAAGATCCCGCCTACGCCGTCTCGGCCCCACGCATCCACCACCAATGGTTTCCTCCCCTGCTCTTTATGGAAAAATCCTTCTCCGACGATATCATCGGCGCATTGCGCGCACGACAACACACCGTCCGCCTCTGGCCCCAAGGCTACACCGCCGTCCAAGCCGTCTTTGTCAACGCCCACCACCAACGCATCGCCGCCTCTGATCCCCGAAAGTTCGGAATACCCGCCGCTTATTAGCTCTCTCTCATCTGCCCGCACTATTCGCTCACCAGAAACTTCGGGGGGGTTTATGGGGTTCCACCCCATCCCCCGCCATAGAACTCCGTCCCCTTGACCCCATGTTGGCGGAACGAGCAGGCGTTTTTCAAACAAACAACGACTCCGCTTGGAGTGCCGCGAACACGGGGGGTTTTGTCGACAAGTCGCTCCGTTGATCAACAAGGCTGTTGTGTAGGTGAGTGTTGGATCAACACGCAGCCTTAAACATCGGTGTCCTCATGCTTTGCGCCTTGCCGAGAGCAAGAAGCACAAAAAGGCACGCATCGTGCTTTGTCAAAAAAAAGGTCGTTTGTACTGCTTTTTGGCCTTTTGTGGGAAAGGATGCCAAAACGAAGCATCCGCCGCCCAAAGCGAAGGCAGGCACAGACAAGACGAACAAGATGTATCAGTGTGAAGGAGAGAGACATGTGGCGTCCTTTTGCGACAAGTGTGGAGCAAGTGACTTCTTGGTTTGTGAACAACGTGCTGATCAAACAAGCCAACCACCGCATCGAACTTGAAACCCTTCAACGCTACTTCCACGAATTCCCTGCCCACGCTCCTGAAAGCTTTTTTGGGGACGGCGACACCACGCCGCCTGAAAAAGGTTGGCTCACTCCAAAAGCCCGTCGCCGCGAGAGTATCGAGGCTGAATTTTCTTTTCTTTCGGGACGCCCAAGCGGAGACTTTACCAACGACCGCGTGCGCGGTGTAAGCCTACTCCACCCCGACCATCGACGTGGATCGCATATCATCCTCTTGCATGGCTGGATTACTCCCGGCCACCAACAGTCGATGTGGGTGGCTCGCGAACTCCTACGCTACGGGATCTCAACGCACATGATCGAACTGCCCTACCATATGCGTCGATCACCACGCGGTTATTTCTCTGGAACCCGCGTCATTGATGCGGATCTTTCGATCTTGTTGGATGCCTTGCGTCAAGGCGTCGCAGACACACGCAAGCTGATCGCGGGTCTGCGCGCCGAAGGGTACGCTCGAATCGGCTTGTTGGGGATCAGTCTTGGCGGATATACCGCAGGTTTGGTTGCCTCGCTCGAAGACTCCCTCGAATCATTGAGCTTGGCGGCTCCCCTCGTCGATCTCGGATACACGCTGATGAACTCGCCGATGATCAAGGCAGGGCGTCAGATGATCGCGCATATCCCCCAAGATGCGCTGCTTCCGCTACTCGAACCGCTTCGCCTCACCCACTACACCCCGCGTCTCGAACGCGACCGCATATTGCTGATCAATTCTATGCACGATCAGGTCGTCTATCCCCACAAAGTCCAAGAGCTTTGGCACAGATGGGGCCAACCCACCCTGTTCAAAGAGTCTCACGGCCACGTCACCTTTTTCTTTTCACGCGATAGCTTCCAAAAAATCGCCGAATACATCGGTCATCCCCACAACCCCCCGCGCCTCCAACGCGCCACCCCGCACACCCCACGCACGCTCACGACGCCCTAACCGTCGGGATAACGGCCCCCCCCATCAAAGAAGACGTGTCGTC
>CAUJFU010000276.1 GCA_963169055.1 Myxococcota bacterium | reverse complement strand
TTTCGCCGCGCTCGCAAGAAAAACAACAAACCGAACCACATCATCCAAGCGACGGGCGAGAGGGGCATGGCTTGACATCCCCACGCAGGCGGGGGCGAATGGGGCGAGGCTTTGTCGGACAAAAAGGGCGAAGGGAAACCTAGGCGAGGCAAGGCCACGACGTGCTGTTCGGCTCGATGGAGCGTGGGTTTCCAGTCGATGGGGGGAAGCGTGGTGATGTTTCCTGCGGCGTCTTGGGCGCGTAGATACACCGTGGAGTTTGGAATCATCTGTGTAGCCGACAAAAATGCCTCGGTGGGAGACCATAGCGTTTGACCGTTGAGGCGATAAGAGAAGCGAACAGGCGCGTAGGGATCGCCATGATCGACGGCTTCAAGAAAGATCCCTTGGGATTGGATGTGTGCCTTGATCGCAGGCGGCGTATAATCCACGCTGATCGGGACAGAACCGATCGCCACTTCGGTCCCTTGGGGCTGATCGATGCGCCGCGCACGAACCATCACAGAATGCTCGCCTTGCATCAAAAATTGTGGGCTTTCTACGCGCAAGCGCTGGCTTGCCACAAAAGCCTGCCACGGGCCTTGGTTGACGCGCACAGCGTAAGCCCACACAGGGTCGCCATCCAAGATATCGATCGATACGGAGGGATAATCGCGGATCGGTCGTGCCGACTTGAGATCAGACCACAGCGACGGAGGGATCAGCGGCATTGTAGGACGCAAGGCCAAGGTTCGCGCTGCGGGCATCTGTGGGATCGCAGGTGGCGCAAGAGCTAGATCTGCGAACAATCCGAGGAATTGGAATCGATCAGGGCGATCTGTTCGAGGGACGACTCCCGTCATCCCACGGATCGATAGCTTGAAGCCTTGAATCTCAGGGATATCAAACTCTGTCGAGCCGATTTGGCCGATCAATACGGGGATCAGCGCTTGGAGCGTCGAAGCAAAGTTGGTGGCAACGTCTTCATTTTTTTCTTTGATCAAGTTCGAGTTGAGAACTTGGGGGTTTTGGAAGGCTTGTTTGAGATCGCCAAGCAACAGCCCGATCTTGTTGTTCGGTCGCGCTTCGAGCGCCATCGGCAAAACGATATCAGTACGGAAGGTCAAAAGCCGAACCCATCGGTCGTAAAGCACCATGTAAAACGTGAAATCAAGCTTCGGGATACGCATCTCCAAAAGCGGCTCTTTGACGACGGCGTTTCCGTCTTTGTCTTTGGTGATCTCGCCCTTGCCAACGGACAGATCGATCGGCTCGTTCGGTTGGAGGACGATATACAACGGGGGATTGTCTTTGCCGACAAGTTGCAGCAGCGAAGGACTTACCGCTGCCCCGATGCCTTGGGCGCGAAAGAACGTCCCCAATTGGTCGCTGATGCCGCTGTCTAGACGCAAACACAACGCACCGCTTTGATACAAATCCCGCATAAACTGGGTCAGCATCGTCTGAGAGATCCCCACGCCCACCATGTACGGGTTTCCATCGGGAGCCATCGCAGGAAAAGTCAGCGCCGCAGGAGACGGCAGCTTGGGAAAGTTCGGCGCTTTGATACAAGCGTGCGGCGCGCTTTGGCTCCCTCCAAGACTGCCAAGGCGCATCCCCGAAGTCTGCACATCCACGCTTCCGCCCATCTGCATCGCCATGTCCACAGGCTGCGCGGTCGGATTCCCAAACTCCCCAAGCAGCGTACTCGTCGCGATACGGCCTTCAAACCCCATCACCATCGGTAAACACGCTTTGCCATCGGTGCAGATCTCGTCTTTGCAAGTCGTCCCAAAACCGCACTCACTGTCTTGTTTGCAAGACATACAAGTCGCCCCATCGATCGCATCTTTGAATGCTTTTTTCACTTCTTTCTCGATCAAGCCTGTAAACAATCCTTTGAGCGCGTTAATCAACGAACAACCGACGTTTCCGCTTAGCTTGAAATCTTTGTTTTCCAACGAAAATGACGGCGTCCCCAGATCGATCCGCAGACCTTTGTTGCGCGGATCGATACTGAGGTTGAGATCGATACTGATATCTTTTTTCGAGATCGTGACTTCGAGATCGCAATTGATCGTCAGCAGCAGCTTGTAGCTGATCGGGATCTTGTTGGAAGTCATATCGAGGTTGATCTTGGCTTTCAACGTTTTTGGGGGGGTGGGTGTGATGGTCGCGCTATTGATCTTGCCGTTGACAGTGCAGGTTCCGCCTTTGTGACAGATCTTTGGATCGCCGCTTGTATCGGGAGGGACATTAAAACTCAAACCGTTGGGCAAAAACTGTTTCACCAGCGCGTTGGTATTTTGCCCAATAAACTGAAAGCCGCGATCGGTCACTTTGAGCTGGACGATGTTGTCGAGCTTTGCGGCCTCTGGAAAGCCCCCCGGGATCTCAGACATACAGCTACATCCGCTGTTGCCTGAAGAAGAACACGCCGAAAACACAAACAACCACCCCAAAAGCAAGAGGCTTCGACCCCACAAACCACGCCCAAACCAATACGCTCGCATCTTCGACCTCCAAACGCACCCACAAACCCTTGCTCAAACCAAACGATACTCAAAGCTCTCAGTATGCACGAGAGAGACCTCTCAGTATGCACGAGAGAGACCTCTCAAATCAACCACGGTCTCTGCTCTTGCGTCCCGAGAACACGGAGGAGGCACAAAACAAAGGCTTGGCAAGGCGCTTCAAACAGGTTAAGAGCAAAGAGCGCAGGAACATCTCGGAAGGTTGGGAAGTGTCTTGCTTTGTCGTGTGCGCTATGTTTTTTGTGGCGGAGTCTTCGATGCTTGTAGCAGTCTTGCGAGCCATGCGACCCCATCAATGGGTCAAAAACTTCTTCTTGTATGCACCGTTGCTTTTTTCGCTGCGCTTGTTTGACATCGAATCTTTGTGGCGAGCGACTTTTGGGGTGGGATTGTTTTGCGTATTATCGGGAGCGATTTACATCCTCAACGACTTGATGGATGTGGAAAAAGATCGGCTCCACCCGCACAAAAAACACCGTCCCATCGCGAGCGGTGCATTGCCAGAGGCATCGGCTCGCCGTTTATGGCCGATATTGGGGGGCTTGTCTTTGGGACTTGGCTGGATCGTGTTGGGCTTTTGGTTTTTTGTTGTGGCCCTTTTGTACGGGATCTTTAACATCGCCTATTCGCTGCGTTTGAAACATGTGGCTTATCTGGATGTTTTGTTGATTGCCAACGGCTTTTTGTTGCGTTTGTTGGCAGGCGCAAGTGCGATTAACGTCGTTGTTTCCGCATGGTTGGTGGGCTGTGGCTTTTTGTTGGCGTTGTACCTTGCGCTTGGAAAACGCCGCCACGAGCTATCGACTTACGGCGAAAGTGCAACCCAACAACGCGCTGTCTTGGAGCGTTATGACGTCGCACAACTGGATCTTTTGCTTGGGTTGGTGGCCTCGCTCACCGTTCTGGCTTACTGCGGCTATACGCTCGATCCCACCACCCTCAAACGATTTCAAACGCCCTATCTAATCTACGCCATCCCCTTCGTGGTCTTTGGGATCGTGCGTTTTTTACAGCTAATCGAGCGCGGAGCCAAAACCGAAAGCCCCACCCAAGAACTTCTTCGCGATATCCCTTTCTTGCTTAATCTCTTCCTTTGGGTGGCTGTCGTGATCTATATCCTTTACACACAACCGGGCCGAGATAGCCTGCTCTTGCGGGGTATCTAATCGCCCGTCCCCCTTGGATAGCAACGTGGACCCACTGATCAACCGACAACTCGGCAACTATTGTCTCCAACAAAAGCTCGGCGCTGGCGCTTGTGGTGTCGTCTACAAAGCCGAACACCGCAAGCTCGGAACCCCCTTTGCTGTCAAGATCTTGCACCCTGTCCTTGGCTCAAGCAAAGAATCCTCCGAGCGATTCTTGCGAGAAGCCCGTACCGCTGCACGTATCGCTCACGAAAACGTCGTCTTTATCGCCGATTTTGATGTCGAACCCGGCATCGGCCCTTACTTTGTCATGGAATACCTTGACGGCGAAAGCCTCCGACAATGCCTCGATCAGGAAGCACCTTTTCACGCTGAAAAAGTCGCGGTCTTGTCCGAACAGATCTGCCACGCACTCGCTGCAGCCCATCGCCTCGGCGTCGTTCACCGCGACCTCAAGCCCGACAACATCATGATCGTTCCTCGACCCGGTCGCCAACTAGTCAAGATCCTCGACTTTGGTATCGCCAAGATCACCCTCCCCGAAGAAACCGAACGCATCAACCTCACCCAAAGCGGCCACATCCTCGGCACTCCCCGCTACTTCTCCCCCGAACAAGCCCAAGGCCAACACATCGATCACCGCTCCGATATCTACTCCTTCGGCATCATCCTGTACGAGATGTTGACCGGCCAAACCCCCTTCCAAGGCCGCAATCCCGAAGAGATGCGCCACCATCACATCTACACCCCACCCCCACCCCTTGGTTCTGCTTTTCCTAACGAACTCCAAGACCTCCTCGACTGGCTGCTCTCCAAGCACGTCGACGAACGCCCCGATGACATGGAAGAAGTCTGGTCTCTGCTCAAAGAAGCCCTTCCTTTGATCAAACGAGCCTCGATCCCTCGCGAAGAGACCCGCGAAACCCAACGACTCCCCGGCCTTCAAGGGGTCTTGGATACTCGGCCTGCCTCCGCGATCTCCAGAACTTCCGGTTACCAAGAAGATTCCGCGATGGCCGCTGTCCGCAACCTCGAACCCCGCAACAACCGCACCATCTCCCTTGGCGTCCCTGAACACCCTCTACCCGACGCCAGCATCTTTCCCCCCGAACCTACCGCCCCACAAATCCGCCTCCAAGAACAAAACGCCCTCGATGACGAACACACCCTCCACGAAAGTATGCTCCCTCCCAACGCCCGCAACCACCACTCCCACGAAGAAGAACACGAAGGCCCCACGCTCTTTGATCCTGCCGCCCGCTTGCGCAAGCTACTCTTGGCCTCCACCCACCCCTCTGGCTCGAACCAAAACACCGATGGCACCGACGATATCGCCCTTCCCAATGCTGGAGACGACGACGACGAAGGCGCTACCATGATCTCCCCCTTGCACAACCAAAACGGCGGAAATTCCCCATCCACCGCGCCTCGCAAAAAAACGCCCACACCCCTTTCTTCTCAACGGCTCTCCGAAGATATCGGCGTCGAAGTCCACACCAGCTCCCTTGATGCCGAAGATACCGCCATGCACCCCACCGCAGCACAACGATTCGCCGACCTTTCCAACGCTGCAAACTCCCGTTCCACCGACCTTTCCAACGCTTTAAACTCCCATTCCACCGACATTTCCAACGCTACATCTCCACGTTTCACCGAACTTCCCACCGCCAGCGACGACGACCTCCCCACCGCTATCGCCCGACCCAACAGCCCTGAAGAACACACACTCCATCCTTACAAAACGCCCCATTATACCGACACCGAGCCTGTCCGCACACACAATCCCCCCCCTTCCCGTACTCACACGCTCGAACGACGTTCCCCCAAACCCCCTCCATCCGCCTCTTTTGCCGAAGACGCACGCCCCACCCAAGACACGCTCGAAGCCTTCCCCTCCGCCCCACCCGCCCCACCCTCCCCACCCGCCTCCTACGTCGATGCCTTGCTTGGCTCGGATGCCCTGCTCATCATGGACACCATCTGGTATGGCGTCTGGTTTCAACGAT
>CAUJFU010000275.1 GCA_963169055.1 Myxococcota bacterium | reverse complement strand
ATGTTTGCGTAGGGGCGGTTCGCGAACCGCCCGTGTATCGGGACATCGAGCAGCGAACGCACATGGGGGGCCGACAAAAGAAAGAGCGATCATCCTCGACTCTCCGGTGTTTCCGCCTTAACAAGGCGCGTATGGGGCCGCGCCCCACATCAGCCATCCCCGCGCCCCACATCAGCCATCCCCGCGCCCCACATCAGCTATCCCCGCGCCCCACACCACCTATTCCCACACTCCCCCTACTCGGTTTTGTCTTTGCGCTGGGCGGCTTGATCGAGTCGTTCCATGATCTCTTCCGTGATATCCAAGGTGGGATCGAAATACAACGCACGATCTTTGTGCAAAACAGCCTTTGCACCGCGCTGGATCGCGATCGTCGAAGCAAAAAACGTCGCTTTTTCGAGCACTTCGTGGCGCAACAGTTGGCGCTGTTCTTCGAGTTCTTGCATGACGAGGCCCAAGGCTGCTTCGATCTCTTCCAAAGCAGCCGTGTAGAGGGAGCCTTGGAGGGTTGCGATCTCTTGGCGTCGCAGATCGGCAGCTTCTTTGTGTTTTTTCCAGCGTTTCTCTAAAGCCTCCGAAGCAAGGCGCGCTGCAAGACTCTCCCCCAAGATCTTCGAGATATCGATAAACAAGATATCCATCGCCTTCTCCGCTAAAGCTGCCAGATCACTCGCATCTCGCTGTAATACCGTTGATGTTCATCTTCGAGTCCTTGGGTCACAGCCAACGAACACTGCGCATCAAAGACGATCACATAGATCACTTCTGTGCTGCTCGAAACCTCGGTGGGTAGACGTTTTTCAAGACGTGCAAAAGCCCGAAAACCGGGTTCTAATTTTCCACGATACATCAAGCGGTCGGTCTTCGACGCACGCCGTGAAAGCTCGATCGGCTCACCAAACGGCGTCATCCTCAACGCATGCAAGCGTTTGTAGCCAACAATCCGATCATTTTTGATGTACACAAAGATCACAGGGAAAAAGATCCGCATCCCTTTGACGATGCCGATCTGTTCGCGGGCTTCGTGATGACCGAAGATCTTGTACGTCGATAACGCGGCTTGCATCTCTTTTTGGCGATCTTCGAGCCGTTTGCGCTCCGTGAGCAGTTGGGTGCGCTGCGCCTCGCCTGTTTGAAGCTGCTGTTTGAGTTGGGTGGCTTGGGCATCGCTACGGACTTTGTGGATCTCGTAGCGCTCGACCAAAAGACGCAAGCGCTTTTGATCTTCGCGCAGCAAAGCGATCTCTTTGTTGCGTTGTGCAGCGAGGGCTTCTGCTTGAAAACGAGCGCGTTGGGTTTCTTCAAAGCGGCTTTGCAATGTCTTTTGTTGCTGTTGTTGCTTTTCTTCTTCGCGCTGCGCGACAGAGACTTGTGTACGAAGCGATTCATTCTGGCGCTGCAACACAGCAACCTGCTCGCGCAAAGCCGCAAGCTCTTGCTGCAAACGCTGCAACGCCCGTCTGGAGGCTTGTTGTGATTTGTCGTGCTGAGACAGCCGATCTTCGAGCAAGATCGACTTCGCAAGGCGCGCTTCAAGCGCTTTGATCTGCGCTCGCAAACGCACGCTTTCTTGTTCCAATACACCATGCGCAAGGGCCATCTTGCGTTGGCGATCTTGTTCTTTGGCTTGTTGGGTGCGCAATGCTTGGAGTTCGCTTTGTGCGACTTGCAACGCCGCCTCTTTGCTTGCCAACTGCTCTTTCAAACGTGCCACTTGAACAGCCATCTCTCGGGCTTCCATCGTCGCGATGCGAAAGCGCGCATCGGCGGCACGAAGCTGATCTTCCAAGCGCTTGCGTTCTTCATCGGCGCGGGAGAGTTTTGCTGCGAGTGCTCTCGCTTCTTCGCGTTCTTTGCGGTGCATCTCTTCGAGAACGCGATGCTTTTCTTGCAGACGCGCAAGCTGCTGCTTGGTTTGACGGAGCTCTCGCTCCAACCGAGCGCGCAGACGTTCGAGGCGTTGTTTATCCTGCCCCAACAAATCGCGCTGCTTCTGCGTCGTTTGTAAGTCCCGCTCCATCGCATTGATCTTGCTTTGCGTCGCTTCTCGCAAACGTTGCAGCTCCGCCTGTCGCGATTGCAAACGCTCCATCGTCTGCTGTAGGCGCGACACCAACGCTTGTAAGTTCCGCATATCCGCATCGATCTGCGTTCGATCTTGACTGAGACGGTGAGCTTTTTGATGCTGTTGATCGCGCTGTTTCCGCAAAGCACGGATCTGTTGTTGCGCACTCGAAATCTGCCGCTGGTGCGCCTTTTGCGCTGCATCGTCTTTTTTTCGCAAGTTGATCGAAAAAGCAAACAACAAGATCAAGATGATATCTACCAACGGCAACAAATCGAGTTTGGATCGACGCATGGTTATCCTCTCGCTCCGCTCGGTGAATCGGGCGAGACAGAAGGCGTCGTTTCGCTCGGTAGCTTCGAGGAGATAGAGTGGGTCGGAAGCGCAGGCTCTGCGTCTTCGGTGGGATGGGGGCGTGCGATCACATGAACCAACCGCGACACCACCTCACGATTTTGAAGGAGTTCCAAGACGTTGTAAAACGATTCTTCAGCGGGGTTTTCGATCCACCAACGACCAAACAGCGCTCCGATCAAGCCCATGATCGTGGTGTTCAGCGCGAACCCCAAAGTTCGCGTATCGAAGTCAAAAAAGGTCGCAGCCAACAGCAAACTGACGACGGTTCCAAGCAGACCGATCTGCGGCATCATCTCGATATACGCAGCCACCCGTTGTCGGGCAGATTGCGCACTTGCGCGCCAACGCGAGATCATATCGTGACGAGAGAGCGCATCACTGGCCTTCCAACCGCTTGCTTGTAGATAAGCCAACGGCTCAAGGTACGCTTCTTCGGGTGCTTTTTGATAGCTGCGGCGCAAGATCTCTTCTTGCTCTCGCAGTTCGCGTCGGATCCCCCGAGCTTTCAAAAACAAGAAGCCGATCCACAACAACCAAAACACACTCAACACCACCGTGACAAAGTCTTCGACCCACATCAGAACGCGCCCTTTCTTTTGCTCGCGCTTCGCCCATTCTCCACGCACCACAAACAGAACCTGCGCCTACGGTACTGCTCACGTCTCATGCGGCAAACGATCGCCCTTTGCTCGCATCGCACACAATCCATTAAAATTCGTTGGCGATACTAAACGGAATGTTTTTTTGAGAGAGCGCTCGTTTGACATCCTGCACCCATTGGGCCTTGGCATCGCCCTGAACGCGCAGCACCAGATCGCGATCTTCGCGTTGCGCCTGTTCTCCCGCCTCCACCAACTGCGCCACCGTCAATGTTTCTTGTTCGATCTGCCCTTGCGCTGACACTTTGTGGATCGAACGGCTGCGCAACAGCACTTCGTAGCGAAGGCGCACACGCACCGCAGGAGGCGTGGGGGTCGCTGCTTTTGCGCTCGTCCCTTTTTGGGGCGATGCGACCGAAGCGCCCGTCCCACCTTGCTTTGAGGATCCTGACGTTCCGGTCGGCGCGTTCGGGTCTTGGCGAACGTCGAGTGCGGAAGATCGGCGATCTGAGACAGGGGCCATCTGCTGCGGATGCGTGGGCTTTTTCGGAGAAAATACCATCGTAAAATAACCGCCCACACCCACCACCAGCACCGAGATCCCACTGACCAACGTCGTGATCATCTTATTATCTGCCATCGCATGCTCCTATCTCTCAAAACGCGCCTCTCTTCTTGGTGTATCGGGCGCGTGCTTGTGTTGGGTCCATTCTCTGGCTACTTGGTTGGCGTAAAAAGGTCGTTCATAAACGCGGTCAACAGGCGTTCCGTCAAAGCGGAAGGCATGGCGTCGAGCACTTCGTTCACTTCGGCCAGACGTTCGGGCAGTCCGGCTTTTTGAATGCCCGCCATCCCAAGCATCCCTTGTAAGACTTCTTCGGTGATCTGATCGGGCGTGATCTGACCGAACATCTCTTTGACTTGGGCCACAAGTTCGCTTTCGGGTTGTTGTTTGGCAAGCTCTACGGCTACAGCGAGATCCACAAGGAAGCCATCAGCTTGCCCTCGATGCGAAGGACTCACCAAGAGATGCAAGCAAGCGCGGTGGCCTTGATAACCGAGCTGAGGCTGTACGTACCAACCTTTGAACTTCATCTCGTCGATGACATGGAAGATATTCACGGTTTGCGAGTCGACCGCGATCAGCGGCATCTGGGGAATCACAGGCAGACAAAGATCGGGGATCGCTTGGATCCCTTGCACCAGTTTTTTCTGTTCCTCCAAGATCTCCCGAGCATAACGCATATAACCATCATCGCCGATAAAGTTCATCACGGCCCATGCTGCCGCCATCGGCCCCCCAGACTTGGAGCTTTGCACAGCGGTATTGACGATGGTGTAGCCCGTCCACGAAGCGCACGCAAAGATCTGATACTTGCGCAAAGATTTGTTGCGGTGCAAGACCACGGATGCGCCTTTGGGGGCAAAAGCGTATTTGTGTAGATCCATCGAGATCGACGTCACACCGGGGATACGGAAGTCAAACAGTGGGATATCTTCGCCAAGACGCCGATAATACTGCAACAAGAAGCCACCGATACAGCCGTCGACATGAAACAACAGATCGTGTTCTTGTGCAATCTTGGCGATCTCTTCGATGGGATCGACCACTCCCCATGCGTAGCAAGTAGCCGAAGCCACAATCAACGCCGTTCGCGGCGTAATGGCAGCGCGGATGGCCTCCACCTCTGCGCGCTTGGTGTCTGGATCGATCGGGGTTTGGACGATCTTGACACCGAGATAATGGGCGGCTTTGTAAAAAGCAGCGTGGGCCGATATCGGCAAGATCATCTCGGGCTGTCCAACCTCGGGATGCAGATCGAAAAAGCGGTCACGAGCGGTTTTGAGCGCCAACAGGATGCTTTCTGTTCCTCCGCTCGTAAAGTTTCCCACCACCTCTTGGTCACCGTGCAGATGATCCCGAGCCATCGAGATGATCTGATTTTCCAAGATCGCAAGGCTTGGAAAAGAAGTCGGATCAAGGCCATTTTCGGACAGGTACATCATAAAGGCTTTTTTGGCGACATCTTCGACTTCGCGGCCAGCGTCGTACACATAGCCCCATGCGCGGCCTTCTCGCCACTTGAGATCGTGTTGACGAAAAGACTCCAACTGGGCGAATAATTCTTCTTGAGAACGAGCGTGTTGTGGGATCTTCATGGAAAAGCCTCGCTGAGAAATGGTGGATGGATTCGGGTGGCTTAAAGTACAAAGACTTGGATCTGTTCGTTGATCTCGTCGATGCGGTCGCTGAGCGTTTGCGTGATGCGCAGCAAGAGCTTGATCCCGAGCGAGGGTTCTTCGTGAAGCAGCTTCAAGAAGGGTTCGCGATCGATCACCACAAGGCGCGAGGCTTCGACTGCACGCACACTTGCGGAACGGGGCTTTTTGCTCAAAAGCGCCATCTCTCCGACGTGATCGCCTTGGTTCAAGATCGCGATCTCGACTTCTCCGCGTGTCACCACCAGTTGCCCTTCAAGCGTGATGTACATGCAGTCGCTATCACTGCCTTGTTCGATCAAGAGATCCCCCGCCTCGCAATGCTCGATGCGTGCGAGACTCATCACTTTCATACGCTCGGAAAGATCGAGATCTTGGAATAGAGGAACTTGCTTAATGATCTGGAGGCGAAGCGTCACTTCTTCGCCCCACGCTTGGGCTTCTCCGCTGACTTGCTCCGCAACGCGCAAAAGCACCGTTGTGATATTGTCCGAACCATCGCGCAAACGGGCCAGATGGATCATCTCACCCGCGATCCCGTCGAGGGTAGCGCGGCTCATCAGATCGTTCAGTTCATTCGGATCAAACACCGATCCGCTTAGACCATCCGAGCAAAGCAAGTACGTATCACCCGGCATCAAATCAAAGATCAAACCATCCACGCGCACTTCGCGTTGCAAACCGATGGCGCGTGTGAGGATGTTGGAGCGCGGATCGGTCATGGCTTTTTCTGGACTGAGAACCCCCGAAAAGACAAGCTCTGCAACCAAAGTGTGATCGTTGGTAAGCTTAAACACGCGATCTTGGCGGCGCACATACAAACGGCTATCACCGACGTGTCCGACGGCTGCGACGTTATCGGCCACGACCATAAAGGTCAACGTCGTCCCCATCCGCGCACAAGCAGGATTGGCTTGGCCGTGATCGAACACCACCTGACAAGCCTTCGCCACCGCATTGCGCACCAAAACCGTCAATTGTTCCCGTTCTGCGGGACTTCCCGTAAATCCCTTCAAGAACGCTTTTGACTCACCCAACACTTGTTGCACTGTTTCGGCTGCCATCTGCGAAGCCACTTCGCCAGCGGCGTGTCCTCCCATCCCATCGCACACAAGATACAAGCCCAAATCTTCATCTACGATGTAATAATCTTCGTTGTGTTCTCGCACCAAACCCACATCGCTTTTGCCCAAGGATAGGACTTGCATCGCTCTCGCTCCTTCGTGCCTTTTGCCAAGTTGTACCGCCTCGAAAACTTTGTCGCCGCCTAGCCTAGCCGATCTAGCAACCAGCATCAAGAACGCCGTGCGCAAACAAAACCTACCGATATGGGTCATCTCTCGCTCGGAGAGGGCTTACGCAGTAGACAAAACCCCCCATGTTCGCGGCACTTCAAGCGGAGCCGCCATTGGTTTGAAAAACGTCGGATCACACCGTCCATACGGGGTCAAGGGAGCCGCGCTAAGGAAGTGGGGCGTGGGGAGACACCCCACAAAACAAGAAGTCTCTATCCGAAGTCAGATCAAGAAAGAAGCCGAAGAGGATTAGGGGGCGAGGCAGCGGGCTTTGTAGGTCACGGTGATGGTGGAGCCGACTTGGGGGGTCGAAGAGACAGAGAAAGAGATGCTGTTGGCGTTGGCGTTGAACGTCCATCCTGACGCGCCTTGTGCGATGCTTTGGCCGTCTACTTTGACTTGGATGGTGGCGGGATCAGCGGGACGTGACAAGAAAAATTCGCTACGCAGACCAAAGGTGACGGCCCCGAGTTGATTGAGGGTATTGGCCCAGTTTTGGTCGCATATCGAGGCTTGCACCCCTTTCATCAAAGAGGCGATCTCCCAATAACGCGGAGCAGCCTTGACTTTGGTTCCCGAGGGAGGAGTGCAACCATCTGGCATCTGCCCGACGACCGACGAAGCGCGTACATCGTCGCCACGAATTCCTTTGAGGGATCGGAAAAAGTTGACATAGAACTGGACAGCTTCGGGGGAAGAGTCCGTCTCATCGGACACATAGATGATCGAAAGAGCGGCTTCGCTGCGATAAAAGCCCTTGTTGCATCCGCTCAGTCGGTCGGATTGAAACGCATAATACGAAGCGGTCAAGCCTTGTTCTGTGCCTGAGCCTTGCAGTCCGACTTTGACGTTGTCTGCAAATTTTTGCGGTCCGTTGGGGGTTTGTGGCGTGACGACGGTCGGTGTCCCACGAAAACAGCCTGTAGCGGGGATGGCAGGGCGGCTGTCACGTTTACAAAGCCCGTCGCTTCCGAGTTTGTACTTGCTACCGGGAACGCCACAATCCGCATCGGTTGTGGTGACGGCGATATGATAGTCGACTTGGAGACGCGAGGCCCATTGGAAGAAAGAGGATAGGTTGGCGGAGAGGTTGTTTTGGTTATCGAGCATCGAGTTGGAATCGTCGATCACAAAAAGGATATCGACTTTGGGGGTGCCGATCTGCTTGAAGGTATCGGTCTG
>CAUJFU010000274.1 GCA_963169055.1 Myxococcota bacterium | reverse complement strand
CCTCTAAAGCTCTCTTGGTTGTGATTTTTACTTTACCCGCATTTTGTTGTATCGCTTCTGGTCGGGGCGGTTCGCCAACCCCCCTACGGTTGGGCAGCCACACCTTGCTGCCCCTACGTTTTACGATCACACGATGGGCGGATTTCGTATGATGAAAAACCCCCGTGTTCGCGGCCCTCCAAGCGAGAGCGTCGTTGGTCTGGAAAGCAGTGATCTTTTCGCCAATCCGGGGTCATGGGGCGACTGTATTTGGCGGGGTGTGGGGTGGCACCCCAAAAAAACAAAACAACCGGCCTATCCTATCGAAAAAGACGCTCCCCCTTAAACGCGCAGCGACGGGGAGGATGAGGTCTCATCGATGCGTCCCGCACGCAAAGGAAGATGCCGCTGCATCCGCTGTGCGATGCTCATATCGTGCGTCACCATGATCAAGGTGGTTCCTTCTTCATCGTTGAGTTGGAGGAAGCTATCGAGGACTTGTTGCGAGGTTTCGGGATCGAGGTTTCCCGTCGGTTCATCCGCAAAGATCAGCAGCGGTCGATGCGCATAAGCTCGTGCGATCGCCACGCGCTGTTGCTCTCCTCCCGAAAGTTGATGCGGGAAATGCCCTGCTCGTTCGCGGATCTTGAGTTGATCAAGAAGCTGTTCGGCGCGTTCTCGCGCCCTCTGACCGTCCCATCCGAGGATCTCCAACGGCAACGAGACATTTTCAAACGCCGTAAAACTTTTGATCAAACGAAAGTCTTGGAAGACAAACCCCACTTCTTCTCGCCGCCAACGTGCAAGCTGATCTTCATCCCAATCCTGCATCGCTTGTCCACGCAAACGGATCTGCCCTTTTGTCAAACGATCCAACCCTGCAAGGAGGCTCAACAACGTCGACTTCCCGCTCCCGCTCGATCCCGTCAAGGCGATGCTCTCGCCCCG
This sequence comes from Myxococcota bacterium, assembly GCA_963169055.1. Lineage (GTDB taxonomy): Bacteria > Myxococcota_C > UBA6777 > UBA6777 > UBA6777 > JAKLKB01. Next base: position 8,483 of record CAUJFU010000274.1, on the reverse strand, counting down.
ATGAATCGATAACGACACGCCTTTCAATATCTCCAATGGCCGTCCCCCCGAAAGATAGGACTTGTGAAGATCGAGGACTTCGAGAAGAACTTCTTTTGCAGAAGAAAGAGCCTGAGAAGATACGGAAGAATCGGCGATCTGCACAACTACACTCCTTTTTGGATAGAACTTCGCGGTCGGTGCGGTGTTTGTGGGGCTTTGCCGCTGGTTCGGTGTTTGCGGGGCTTTGCCGCTGGTTCGGTGTTTATGGGGCTTTGCCGCTGGTTCGGTGTTTATGGGGCTTTGCCCCACACCCCACAAGGGAGCGCCGCCCCCTTGACCCCATGTTGGCGGGGTGAGCACAGGTTTTTCAACACAACAACTGCTCCGCTTGATAGGCCACGAACACGGCTTTTTTGTCCACAAGCCACTCCGATCCAAACGAGATAACGCGATCAAAGGGCAATGCGTTGGATTCATCAGGCAAACAACAAGTAGCGGCGGGATGTTAAAAAAGTATGTTGTTTAGGGCAAAAGGTGTTTTTCTTGAAAGAAATGGAGGAGATTGCGTGCGATGATCTGGTGGCCTTTGGGGTTGGGATGGATGCCATCGGGGAGATTGAGGGCCGCGACGCCCCCGACATCTTTGAGCAAAAACGGCATCAGCGGGAGTTTGTATTGTTGAGCGACTTGCGTGTACATCTCTGCGAAGCGTTTGCGATAATCAGGCCCGTAGTTCGTGGGCAATTGAATTCCTGCCATCACGACTTGTTTTTTAGCTTCTTTACAGCGTCGGATGATCTTATCGAGATTTTCACGAGAGGCCGAAAGATCCATTCCGCGCAGCCCGTCGTTTCCACCGATCGCCAGAAAGACCGTGTGGACATCGGGTTTGAGTACCCACGCGAGTCGACTCAACACGCCCGCAGTCGTATCGCCGCTGATTCCGCTGTTTCGTGCGCGCCAAGGCTTGCCCGCCTTGATCCATGCGGCCTCGACCAGCGCAGGAAAAGCCTCGGCACGATCCAACTGAAAGCCCGCAGTCAAGGAGTCCCCAAGAAACAACACCACGTGAGGCGCGGTGTGTTGGGCGGGTGTAGGCTCGGTGGTGACGGGTTTATTTGTGACGGCGGTGGTTTGGGGCGATGTGGGCAGCGGCTCAGGTTGCTTCTTACAGGCAGACAAGATACCGATCCAAAGAGCCAAGCAAAGCGGCCAACGCATCAAAACAACCAAAGGCATCGTAAGATCCTCCCAGAAAAAGAAGAGCAAAAAGGAGAGCAGTGCATGGAAAAGCGATTTGAAAGCATCTGTGTTTTTTGCGGTTCACGCGAAGGGAAACGCCCTCGCTATGGAAAAGAAGCGCAACACTTGGGAAGGTTGCTTGTGCAACGAAACATTCGCTTGGTGTATGGCGGCGGAAGCATCGGGTTGATGGGGAAGATCGCCGATGCTGTACTCGAAGGTGGCGGTTATGTCGTGGGAGTGATCCCCGAAAAGCTCGCTCACAAAGAGATTGTCCACCAAGGCGCACAAGAGATGCACATCGTCGACACCATGCACACGCGCAAGGCCAAGATGGCGACGATGTCGGACGCTTTCATCGCGATGCCGGGCGGATACGGGACTTTTGAAGAACTGTTCGAGGTGATCACATGGTCGCAGATTGGCATCCATCAAAAGCCCATCGGCCTGTTGAATGTCGAAGGATACTTCGATGCCTTGTTGCAATTCATCGATCACGCGATCGCAGAGGGCTTTGTCCACTCCGATCATCGCGGTTTGATCGTCTCCGCCTCCCAACCTGACGACCTCCTCGAAGCCCTTGACGCTTATCAAGGCGCCTCTTCCATCCTCAAACTGATGGATCTTGAGCAGACCTAACCGAAGGTAGGTTTTCGGGTTAAGGCTCGAACATGGCGTGAGGCATGAGGCGAAGAGCGTGGACGGCGTGCCCCGCATCACCGATCAGATCGAGGTAAAACTGATAGGCCTTTTGTTTGATCGGGAGGGGGTTGTTGTAAAAGCCGAGAGATTGGAGTGTTTCGATGGCGTTAAGTAGCTGGATCACTCCTTCGCGGGTGGCCTTTCGTTGTGGAGTGGTCGGGCGCCATACCCCCCATCGATAGGCGAGCATCAACGTTTCAAGCGCATGACCAAGGAACTTCATTTGTTGGAGATTGAGCAAAAAGCGGTAGTAGTTGGCGTTGGGGTCTTTGGAATCGGTCGAGGCGTATTGTTTGAGCATCCCTTGGTAAAGCGCAACTTCGCCTTGCATCCGATAAAAAACGAGATCGATCTGGTTGGCGAGATAGGGCTGCAAGCGCCCTTGGAAACCGGGAAATGCAGACCATCGGATCATCGCTTGGATAAAGTGCATCCCACCGCAAGCATGGGCGTGTACACCTTGGCGCTTTTTTTGGATCACGGTGACGCCTTGGGCTTTGAGTTCGCGTAAAAAGCGCGTATCGGCTTCTAGTTGCAACAAGGCGCTGCGCAACAACGGCAGGAACGAGACTTTTTCTCCCTCGGCATTGGTCCACTCCCAAGCTTGGTTGGGTAATCGGCCATACATGGCATCAAAGGCCCACGCAAACTCCGGGATCTGGTGCTCGTTGAGCGCCGCAGGGAACGATTGCACGAGTCCCTGATGAAGTTGCCCGAGCGTGACGCTTTGACCGTGTACTTTGAAGCGATAATCCCACGGCACACCGAGAGCGAGCATGATCTTGGTGTGCATAAAGGGGTGGGGTTCGATCCGATGGCTGTCATCTCCCTTCGGAAAATACGGGATCTTTTGCCCCTTGACTTCACGAAATTGGAGAGCGGATTCGACGATGCGTTCGATCACAAGCTTGCCATCGGGCATACGCAGATCCTTGCCAAAGGCCAACAGCATGTGCGCCAACATCCAAGGGTTATCGGGGTCAAGGCCGTGCTGGATCAACGAAGACGCCAGAGAACCACCGATCTGCTGAATCCGCCGAACCAAGGGGTCTTTGGCGCGCCGCGCTTTTTCATCTGCGATGCGCCGCTGTTGCGCTGTCTGCGAAGTTCCCAAGCTGGGGCGTTCGGAGGGAGGGGAAAAAGGGCGTGTGGTGGGCGGGTTCGCAAACGCGAGAGAGGCGGCCCCACCAAAGATGCCCAAGGCAAGGAACAGAAGAGAGAGCCGAGGCAAAGCAAAGACCAAACGAAAGAACCGAAGCATCGTATCCATTTCCTTTGCAACGCATGGGGTGGTTTGTGTGGGAGAGAAGAGGGGGGTCAGCGCACAACGGCGATCTCACGAACAGGGACATCTGCGGGGACTTTTTGTTGAAAGTTCTTCTCGGGAAGCTGTGTGTTGCGTTTTTGTTCTAAGAAGACCCAATCGGCCTTCAATCCACGCGAACGCAGGGCAAAAGCAACGGTTCGAGGGAGAGCAGGGCTCCCACGAAAGCCGTCGTATTCGAGCGTGAGTGCGGGCTTTTTGTCCCAATCAAAGACGACACGCACGATCTGTCGGGCTTGTTCGTCGATCCAGAGCGTTTGTTTGTGTGCATCGCCTTGGAGAGAGAGCAGCCACAGGCCCTTTTCTTTGGACCACCGCCGCTGTTTTGCCGGAAGGATGGGGGGATCACCGAGTAAAGCAAGGATCAGTTGATCAAGCGGCAAGGTGGTGGGCAGGTACGATTCGAGGAGGCTTGGGAGGCGTTCGGCAGGGCCTTGTAAGAATTCTTTCTGGAGCAGGTTGTGTAGGGCAAAACGCTTTCCGTCGCTGGTGATGATCGCTCCGGGCTGTTGAAGCGCAGCCGTGATCTCCAGATAAAGCTGGTTGGGGCGTTTCATCATGTAAAAAAGGCGGAAGATGCGGCGTTTTTTTCCTGATTCGGAGATGCGCAGTTTGGCGCTACCTTCGAGAGAAAGCAGCGAGGCGCGTTGCAAAAGAATCTGCTGAAGCATGGCTTCCCGAGCGGCATCATCGGACGGCGACGAATGGATCGTGTGCTTGTTTGGGCAAGCAGTCAACAACAACAACGAGAGGCACAAAACAACAACACGCAACAAAGGCAACCTCCAGATCGGATAGGAAGGGATCGACATCAAGGGGATGAGGGACGCTGAGAACGTCGGGAAGATCGGGAGATATCGACTTTGGGGAGTCGTCGCCGAAGGGCTTGGATGTTGGATTCGATCTTGCGTTGGAGCGAAGGTTCGGGGCGTAGAGCGCGAGCGCGGCGAAAGGCCCCAAGGGCTTTTTGCCAACGGCCTGTACGTTGATAAAGCGTGGCAAGGTGCGCCAAGACAGCAGGATCACGGGGGAGGCGCTCGCTGGCTTTGTGGAGAGCTTCTTCGGCTTTGGCCCACTGCCTCATCTGCACATAAACCCATCCAAGGCTATCGAGATAAGAAGGATTGTCGGCTTCGATCTGAAGTGCCGTTGCGACGAGCTTTTCAGCTTCGGGCAGACGGATACCCTGTTCAGCAAGCAAGTATCCAAGAAAGTTCAAAGCTCCAGCGTGACGGGGATTTTTGGCGAGGATTTTTTTCAGCTCTTGCTCACAAGGGGCATAGCGGCCTTGTTTAAACAGCAGATAACTGAGGTGCATCAATCCTTCTTCGGGAGCAGGGGCTTCTTTCATGCGTTCTTGGAACTCGCGGATCTCGGCGTCAAGATCTTCGAGGGAGGCGCGTTCGGCAAAGGCTTGAGAGAGGCGAATCCACCGACGCATCGAGCTTTTGGGAGGTCGGAAGCGTTTGAGCGATTCGCGAGATTCGCGATAACGGCCCAACTCAGCGAGCAATTCGATTTGATAGGCTTGTGTTTCAAGGCGGATATTTTTCGAGACGGGGCGAAGGCGTCGAAAAGTCAGGAGGGCTTTTTGGGGCTGCCCTTCGGCGCGCCATGCCATCCCCAAGTAAAAGCGGATATTTTGGGCGTGTGCGCGGTAAAGTTTGTCTTGGGGTGCAGACATCCCGCCCACGAAGTCTTGGCGATGAAGGCGCAAGGCCCGTCGCAACCAAGCGATGGCATCGGCGAAAAGCTGTTTTTCGTACAAGGTGACACCGATCCGAAAAGCCCGCTCGTAGGACTCCATCTGTGTGGCTTCGCGCATCACGTAGCGCAGTTGGTAAGCGGCGCGTTGCGCATCAAAAGCCGCACGTCGCAGCAACCAACGTGCGGCGAGTTCCATGCGGGCTTGCCATGCTTCGGGTTGGTAGTCCAACAGCAACAGATAACAACGGATCGCAGCATCCGTGTTCTTTTGCTTTTCGTAGATCTGCGCCATGTGATACAGGGCTTCGACGTGCGAAGGTTGGCGATTGACGGCTTCTTGGAAGAGTTGCAAAGCGCGTTCGATATCACCGGCGGCTTGGTGGATCTTGGCGAGGAGAAAATAGCCTTGGTGAGCGTCAGGACGGTGACGGATCAAGGATTCGAGAAGGCTCTTGCGTGGTTGGGCTTGGTCGGCCTTCGACAAAAGTTGTTCGAGATCGAGGTAAGCAGCGAGATAACGGGGTTCGGACAGGATCGCTTGTTTGTAAGAGGCGATGGCAAGGGCTTGATTGCGCTGAATCCAATAGATGCGACCCAAGAGGTGATGTGCGGGAGCGTAATTCTTTTGTTGTTCGATGGCTCGTCTTGCCCAAAACACGGCTTGCACCCACTCGCCGAGTTGCGTGTATTGTTGGGCGATGGTGTGGTGCAAAAAAGCGGAGTTGGCGTCATGGACGAGCGCGATCTTGAAGGCTTTGATCGCGTTGTGGTGGTGTTGATCTTGGGCCAAAAGTCGCCCGCGCAGATAAGCCGTGTAAGCTTGCGCACTCCCGAGGTAGCGGGGATGGGGTTTGTGAGGTCGAGGAGGATCGTGACGAATCGGCGATGGCATGGGGGTTTTGCTACCCCACAAAGACTCGTACCCTTGAAGGTTGTGCTGCGTGGTTTGACATCCCGCCAACAGCAGCCCAAGACCCACCACCCATGCCCACGAAAGCAAGCAGCTTGCGGATGAGGGCTGTGCGTGTGTTGGAGCGCAGCCCACAAACCATGCCCACGAAAGCAAGCGTCGTGGTCGCCGAAAAAGTTGGCGTGTGCGGATTTGTTTGGTGTATGGTGAAAACGTGTTGCGGTCCAACATCGACAGCCGCCTTCTCGCAAACGAAACGTTGAACTTGAGACATCAAAGCCCCATGCGCCTCAAGATAACAAACCCATGCACAGAAAGAAAGGTTTTCGCGTGCCTTTTCTGGTGGGCGGGTTGGAGCGTGTTGCTTGCAGGCCACCATTGCAATCCCCCGCCGATCGTGCATATCCGCCGCATACTCGCTTGGAATCCGCAAACCGCAGAGCGGATCGAAGTCGAATTCTTACGCGGCGATCAACAAACACCGACCCTTCTCTTCACCCGCTACCAAGCGCCCGAGACCTTCCTTGAACGCCATCAAGAGACATTGCGCCCTCCCGCAACGTTGTCCCCACAACATCCGCTGTTTGCGTTGTTTGCAACGCACACTCTCTCTGATCCCAAAGCCATCGAAGCGGCGCTGTGGACGATCGCCCAACAGATCGCAAGACGCCGTTGGCCTTCTCAACAGGGCGCATCGCGCTGGCGGTGGCTTTCTCCGCCTTCGCTCTCCGTCCCGCTTCGAGATATGCGGCTTGCACTCGATCCCACCGCGCTTCTCACAACCCACCCATTGATGCGCGCTCATTGGCCCCCATCCACCCGCCTTTTTGTGTCTTTCCGCACTCCACAAGGCGAGGCTCCACACCTCGCGCTGGCTCTGTTCAACGAGTATCACCGCTCGCTCACTCCTGCACTCGCAGCCCCCGAACAAGCGCATATTCGGCGCCTCTCTTGTCATCAACGGTGGTGTTGGATCGAGATCGATTATGGCCTCCACCAAGGCGGGCATTGGATCACACAACGCTATCTTTGGGCGCTTGATACGCACCTAGCGCAACTTTTTCATGCACGCGGATACCGCGCCCACGATCAAAAACGCTACCAAGAAGCCGCCCAAGACTTTTCTCGTGCGGCCCTGCTCGATCCGCAATTTTCGGATGCACGCTACAACCTCGCTTGCACCTACAGCCTACTCGGTCGGCTAGAACAAGCCATCGCCCTTTTAAAGCCGCTACTCCAACAACCCGCCTATCGCAAACTGGCCTGCAAAGACAACGACTTCGCTCCCCTCCAAAAGATCCCTCGTTATGCGGCGTTATTGTCTTGCTTTGCTCCTCGCTCAAGCCCCTCCTCGGCCCCAACGAGTCGCCCCCGCTCAGACCGAGAACACAAACACTTTTCCCCTTCCATCCGTCCTCCCACACACCCTCAGCGTTGATCTGCGCGCTCGGAAACTTTGACATTCTGAGCCTAACACCCCACAATGCTTGTGTTCTTGGTGGGCCTGTTTCCCCAAGAGGCCGACTTCACACGATCCACTGCACAGAAGCAACCCGAGAAGAAACGAGGAAACCCGATGGAGCAGGTTCTTCAACTTTATCTCCACTATATCCGCGTTGAAAAAGGACTGACCCCCCACAGCATCGATTCCTACCAACGCGACATCCGTAAATTCTTTCGCTTTCTCCAAGGCCAACAGATCAGCGATCTCAAAGAAGTCACCCCCACCACGCTGTTAGACTACCTGTTGCACGTCACCGAAGAAGGCATCAAACCCCGCAGCCAAGCGCGTTTTTTGATTTCGTTGCGCGGCTTTTTTAAGTTCCTCGTCGCAGAAGATATCCTGATGCGCAATCCTTGCGCGACCGTCGAGATCCCCCGTCATGGCCGAAAGCTTCCCGATTATCTCACCCAAGACGAAGTGGAAAAATTGCTCGCACAACCTTCGTCAAGCCCCTCCCCATCGGCCACACAGATCCGCGACGCAGCGATGCTCGAACTGCTGTATGCCACAGGCGTCCGAGTCACCGAACTTTGCTCGCTACGCCTCGCCGATATCGACTTTGAAGTCGGATACATCGTCGTATTCGGCAAAGGGCGAAAAGAGCGCATTGTCCCCATCGGTCAAGCCGCCCAAGAACGCACCGTCCGCTATCTCGAATCCGCACGCGCCAAACTGCTCAAAGACCACCAAAGTGATTACCTATTTGTCACCACACGCGGCGGCGCACTCACCCGCCAAGCTTTCTGGAAAAATATCCGCCATTATGCCCGATGTGCCGGGATCGAACGCCCGATCTGCCCCCACAAGATCCGCCACTCTTTCGCCACCCATCTTCTCGAACACGGAGCCGATCTACGGGCTGTTCAAAGCCTTCTCGGGCACACCGAGATCGTCACCACACAGATCTACACCCACATCAACCGCTCCCGCATACGCGATGTCTACAACCGCTGCCACCCCCGCGCCTAGCCCGCCCATCAAAAAACGCCAGATATCCGTCTAAAACAACCGAACCAGAAAATACACCGCTGCCGCCCCTCCAAACAAGGCAAAGGTGACCAAGGTCACCGCCAACATAGGCGCAAGGCTCGGATGTCGGTCGAGATAACGCA
>CAUJFU010000273.1 GCA_963169055.1 Myxococcota bacterium | reverse complement strand
GCACAACGGCGACTCTCTGCTGTGTGCTTGATCCCAAACAGCGTATGGAAGGCTTCCACCATCGGCAACAACACCTCAAGATCCGTTTTCTTTGCACGCACCAAGTGGATTCTCTCTGTCACTCGATCTCTCCTTAAAACTGTGTTTGATGCAGATCAAAAGCATCGTGGCGGATCTTCGATAGCCTGTCTTGGTGTGTACGACAAGAAGGCATCAAAAGGAGCGAAAGATGAGTCACGACGAACGCTACGCCACGATGGATGGCAACGAAGCCGCCGCAGAGATCGCCTACAAATGCAACGAAGTGATCGCAATCTATCCGATCACACCATCCTCTGCGATGGGAGAATTTGCCGATACATGGGCGTCTGAAGGGCAAACCAATCTTTGGGGAGAGATCCCTCGCATTCAAGAGATGCAAAGCGAAGGGGGAGCCGCAGGCGCAGTACACGGAGCGCTCCAAGCAGGCGCGCTCACGACGACATTTACTGCCAGCCAAGGGCTGCTTTTGATGTTGCCCAACATGTTTAAGATCGCGGGTGAGTTGACCAGCGCCGTCTTTCACATCGCAGCACGCGCCATCGCCACGCACGCCCTTTCGATCTTTGGCGATCACAGCGACGTGATGGCCGCCCGCTCCACCGCATGGCCGATGCTATTTTCAGGCTCCGTCCAAGAAGTCCATGACATGGCCTTGATCGCACAAGCCAGTACCCTTAAAAGCCGCCTTCCTTTTATGCACATCTTTGACGGCTTTCGTACTTCCCACGAAGTGATGAAGATCGAGCGCATCCGCGATGAGATCATCCGACAGATGATCAACCCCGCCGACATCGCCGCTCACCGACAACGCGCCCTCTCCCCCGAACATCCCGTTCTGCGCGGAACCGCCCAAAATCCCGATGTGTTCTTTCAAAGCCGAGAGGCCGCCAACCGCTTTTATGCACAAACCCCCGCCATCGTGCAGTCCGCAATGGATCGCTTCGCTGCATTAACAGGCCGTGCCTATCGGCTGTTTGATTACGTCGGACACCCACAACCTGACCGCGTCATGGTCATCATGGGTTCTGGCGCAGAAACCGCCGAAGAAACCATCACCGCCCTCAACCAACAAGGCGATACCGTCGGCCTGATCAAAGTCCGCCTCTTTCAGCCTTTTTCGATCCAGCACCTGCTATCCGTCTTGCCTCAAAGCGTCCAAAGCATCGCTGTCCTCGATCGCACCAAAGAACCCGCTGCTGTAGGCGAACCGCTCTATGAAAGCGTTGTCTCTGCCCTTGTTGAAGCCGTACAGTCCGAGCAATGCGAACGCCTCCCCAAGATCATCGGCGGTCGTTATGGCCTTGGCTCCAAAGAATTTACGCCTCGGATGGTCAAGGCTGTCTTGGAAGAGGCCCGACAAGCCAAGCCCAAACGGCACTTTAGCGTCGGTATTCTCGACGATATCACGCACAACAGCCTCGTCGAAGATCCTCGCTTTACTACCCCTCAACAAGACACTACCCAAGCCATTTTTTGGGGCCTTGGTTCAGACGGAACCGTCGGCGCAAACAAAAACTCGATCAAGATCATCGGCGAAGCCACCGACCTCTACGCCCAAGCCTACTTTGTTTACGATTCCAAAAAGTCAGGCGCACGCACGATATCGCACTTACGCTTTGGCAAGCAGCCGATCAAAAGCACTTATCTGATCGAGCAAGCAGACTTTCTTGGGGTCCATCAGTTCGGACAGATCGAGCGCTTTCCGATCCTCGATTACGCCAAGAAAGGGGCCACCCTCCTGCTCAACAGCCCCTATGGTCCCGAAGCGATCTGGGAACAACTCCCTCGCCCCGTCCAACAACAGATGATCGATCGGCAGATCCGCTTTTATGTGATCGACGGCTACCAGATCGCCCAATCACTCGGCCTTGGCAATCGCATCAATACCATCATGCAAGCCTGTTTCTTTGCCCTCTGCCCGATCTTGCCCCTTGAAGACGCCATTCAGCGCATCAAAGACGCCATTCAAAAAACCTACGGAAAGCGCGGTGCTTTTGTCCTCCGCAAAAACGAACAAGCCGTCGACAACGCACTCTCCGCGCTGCACTCTGTACCGCTTCCCGACGCTCCTTCTTCACAAAAGACCCTTTCTCCCGCCGTCTCGCCACGCGCTCCCCAATTTGTCCAAGAAGTCCTCGCTCCCATGATCGCAGGACAAGGCGACCAACTCCCCGTCAGCGCCCTTCCGATCGACGGCACTTATCCGCTCAGTACCGCGCAATGGGAAAAACGCGGCCTCGCTCTTTCTACGCCCGTTTGGGAAGAAGATCTGTGTATCCAATGCGGAAAATGCGTGATCGTTTGCCCGCACTCCGTCATCCGCGCCAAACGCTACGATGCCTCGGCCCTTGCCAACGCCCCTGATGGCTTCAAAAGCACAAAAGCCCGTTGGAAGGAGGCTCCCACACAACTCTACACGCTCGCAATCTCTACTGAGGACTGTACAGGTTGCACTCTTTGCGTCGAGATCTGTCCTGTCAAAGACAAAAGCAAAGTCAGCCGAAAAGCCATCAATATGGAACCTTTGCGCGAACGACGCGACCAAGCCCACCAACAATGGGAGTTTTTTGAAACCCTCCCCGAAACCCCGCGTCATCTTCTCCACCACAACAAAGTCAAAGATGTCCAACTCCTCGAACCACTCTTTGAATTCTCAGGTGCGTGCGCAGGTTGTGGCGAAACCCCGTACCTCCATCTGCTCAGCCAACTGTTTGGCGATCGATCCGTGATCGCCAACGCAACTGGATGTTCGAGCATCTACGGCGGAAACTTACCCACCACTCCTTGGCGTACCAACGCCGCAGGACGTGGCCCTGCATGGAGCAACTCGCTGTTTGAAGACAACGCCGAATTTGGCCTTGGGATGCGCCTCGCCATCGACCAACAAACCGCTTACGCACAACAGCTCGTCAAACAACTCGCCGCACCCCTTGGAGACTCGCTTGCGGAAGCTTTGCTTGCTCCCCAAGATCGAGACGATCCATCCATCGACGCTCAGCGAGAACGTGTCGCCCTGCTCAAACAACGGCTGCAAGGGCGTGATGACATGGCTTCTCGCGATCTGCTTAGCGTCGCCGATGCCTTGATCCCACGCGATGTCTGGATCGTCGGAGGCGACGGATGGGCTTATGATATCGGATTTGGTGGACTCGATCATGTCCTTTCCTCGGGCCTCAACATCAATGTTCTTGTACTCGACACCGAAGTCTACTCCAACACAGGCGGCCAATCCTCCAAGTCCACACCACGCGGAGCTGTCGCCAAGTTCGCCGCCGCAGGCAAACGCACCCCCAAAAAAGACCTCGGGATGCTCGCCATGAGCTACCGCTCGATCTACGTCGCCAGCATCGCGATGGGAGCGGACGAATCGCACACCCTCAAAGCCTTCCGCGAAGCCGAAGCCTACAACGGCCCATCCCTGATCCTTGCCTACAGTCCGTGTATTGCACACGGCATCGACATGACGCGAGTGATCGAACAACAGCAACTCGCCGTCAGTTCGGGATATTGGTTGTTGTATCGCTTCGATCCCACCCTGATCAGCCAACGCCAAGCCCCCTTGCAACTCGACTCCAAAGCCCCCAGTACTCCGCTCAAACAGTACCTGTACAACGAGCTACGCTACCGCATGCTCACGCAAAGCCATCCCGACACCGCAGCCCTCTTGCTGCGCGAACTCGAAGGCGATATCCAAGATCGATGGACTCGCTACGCGCAGCTCGCCCAAGAGGCCACAGAACCCACGACCGCTCCATCAACCCCTTCAACCCCCGCATAACCGAGGAGAACAAGCGATGGATCTCAAAACCAATTACCTTGGCATGACACTCAAGCACCCGCTTGTCCCCTCTGCTTCGCCGCTTTCGCATGATCTCGATGGCCTCCGACGCCTCGAAGATGCGGGCGCTTCCGCTGTCGTGATGTTTTCTCTCTTTGAAGAACAACTTCACATCGAATCCGAAACCCTCCACAACCTCCTTGACTATGGCCGAGAAAGCGTCAGCGATGTCACGTCTTATTGGCCCGAACACCCCAACTACGCGAGCGGTCCCGATCAATACCTCGAACTGATCAACAAAGCCAAAGAAACTCTCGAACTCCCGATCATCGGCAGTCTCAACTGCACATCTCTCGGTGGATGGGTGGATTTTGCTGCGCTGATCCAAGAAGCCGGTGCAGACGCCCTCGAACTCAATCTCTACCACATCCCCACCAACCCAAACGTCTCCGCCTCCGAACAAGAAGCCCAATACATCGAGATCATCAAAGCCATTCGTGCGCACGTCTCGATCCCGCTTGCCGTCAAGCTCCACCCGTTCTTTTCTTCTCTCCCTCATACGGCCCAACAGCTCGCACAACACGGAGCCAACGGACTGGTCTTGTTCAACCGCTTTTACCAACCTGACTTTGATCTCGATACCCTCGAAGTCGCCCCTCGCCTCGTCCTTAGCACCTCCGATGACCTGCGTTTGCCTTTGTGGTGGACCTCCATCCTTTACGCAAAAATCAAAGCGGATCTGGCCATCACATCGGGCGTCCACAACCACCTCGACGTCCTCAAAGCCATGATGGCCGGTGCTCGCGTCGCCATGATGGCCTCTGAGCTTTTGCGTCATGGCCTTGGCCGTATCCCGATCATCCTCAACGACCTACAGCGCTGGATGGAACAACACGAATACGAATCGATCCAACAAATGCAAGGCAGCATGAGCCACCACAACGTCCGTCAACCCCAAGCCTTCGAGCGTGTCAACTATATGCGCGTCCTTCACTCCTACAACGAAGACCCCACCGGTCGCCTCTTATAAAAAATCACCCGTACAAGGAGCACACCGTGTTTGAAAAAAACCCTTCCTTAGCGCTGCGCTGTGGTCTCGTCCTTTGTGCAACGGCCTTGCTGTGGACTCCCACGCTCGCCGCAGCCGACCCTCACGCCCAAACATCATCGCCCCTGTTTGGTTCGCCTATGTTTCTTTTCATGGCGAAAAAACTTTCTCCCGATGGTGCATTGATCGTTGTGGCGTTGATGATCGTGGTCGGCCTCGTCGCCGGTATCGCCGAGTGGCTGAATCAAAAAAAAGCGGACAAATACGACGGGAACTGTTCAGCATGCGCCTCCAAAAACATTGCCGTCAAGGACGGGGTACTCACCTGCCAACAATGCGGATACCAGTGGGGAGAGGGCCTCGCACAAAAGCAACAGCAAGAACAACAAGAGGCTCTCGCACGAATGCCTCAGAGCGAACGCTTTGCAAGTGCATACGAGGATCTTGTCGAGGCAGACCGATACCTTCAACAAGCCGCAGAGGCCATCAAAGAAAGTTCCTCGAACCTCGCGGCCTTTGCAGATCATGCGAGTAAAACCGTTGCTGTTTGGGAACAAACCTTGACCGAATCGCTCACCAAGGCATTAACAAGCGGACAAAGTGCCGTTCAAAAACTCTACGACCGAGAAGATCCAGAGCTTACTTTTTTTCGTAATACAATTAGCGAATTAGTCGCCCACCCATTCGAGGATCGCGCTGAAAAACAACTGCCAGTCCTCGTCGAACTCATCCACTCCGCCCAAAAAAGCATTCAGATCTTGCGAGCCAAACATTAGCGCGTCGCGTCCTTGACATTTTGATGGTACACCAACATCTCCGCAGAGTTGGTTGTGATCTGGCTGCCTGATTTCTGCGGCCAAGGATCGTAGAGGGCGTTTTCACCGCTGCCTTTTCCATCATTAAAAAACAAAGCAAAGTGGTTGCCGTTTCCATCCCCTGTTGTATCGATCAATTTGATGTTCATCTGATCGAACATGCCCTTGAGTGGGCGATCTTTGCCAATAAAGGCGACATCTGTGTTGACGTAGTCTTGAAGAGAACGAGTTGCGATCAGTTCGTTGTCGTACTTAGAGCCATTGTCTTTGTCAGCTTTTAAAAGCTGTTTGTACACGATGGTCTTGAGATCGGCGAGGTCTTGTTGCGTGACCGTATTATTGTTGATCCGTTCCTTGATACCGGGCAGTTTATGATACTCGCCAAACGGCAACTCTTTCCACTTGCCGTTGAGCTGCTCGAGCGTTTTGTTCTCGCGTTTTTCGATCACACGCACGAGATCTTGAAGGCCCTTTTGCCCGCCTTGAAGGACGGCTCCCGCAACGATGCAAGTGGCCCCACAAGAATTGCCGTCGGCTCCGCTACTCACCTCCCGATCGTATTGCGTGAATCCCTTCAAAGCCTCCATCCGGGCGCTTTTGTCACCAAGCAAATCGACTTTTTTGCTCATCTGATCGCTTGTAGGGCTCAGATCGGAGCCTGTGACGCCTTTTTTGTAAAAACGATCTTCCACCGCACCGCTCGTCCCGGGTCCTGCGCCGAACCCACCTTCTTGATTCAAGCGTGCCTGTTGAAGAGAGCCTTGGATGCCACCTGTCGGCACAAAAGAAGGCGCAGCCGCAGGGATAGGCTTGCCCGAGGAAAGCGGAAGCTGTTGAACGTGCGCGGATTTGAGCTGTTGTTGGAGTCCTTGCGAAAGTTGCGCGTCCCCTTTGGGCGCGGGAGCTTCTTGCGAAAAAGCTTGTGCGGCTTGACCGAGCAGTTGGGCTGCGGCCTGCGTTCCTTTGTCAAAAGCGGATTGTAGGCGTGCCCCCAAAGAAGAAGAGGGCGTTGACGATGGAGTGGTTGTTTCTTGGGTGGCCTCCGACTTTTGCGGAGTTTGTGTAGCTGAAGTTTGCGAAGCAGCCGGGGTTTTGGGACGTTGATCAAAAATACGCACAGCGGGACTCCTTTACACACGTTTCGCAGCGCGATCACAAAACACGCTGCAAGCTTTCACACAGCATCGCGC
The DNA here is from genome assembly GCA_963169055.1 of Myxococcota bacterium. Taxonomy (GTDB): domain Bacteria; phylum Myxococcota_C; class UBA6777; order UBA6777; family UBA6777; genus JAKLKB01. Next base: position 6,304 of record CAUJFU010000273.1, on the reverse strand, counting down.
TCTCCACCAAAAAGTTTCGAGATGTGCGCGACATCACGCTTCGTTGCGCTTCTGGATGAAAAGACGTTATGATGCGCTCGACTTCGCGGGCCGCTCGTAGACGCAGATCGCTCACACCCCATGCAAAGAAAGAAACGAGTGCGCTCCAAGAAAAAGCCTGAAACCAAGGAGAGGCCCATGCCGTTGATGCCACCGCTCGACTTTGCCGCGTGGATCGAAGATCACCGCCATCTGCTCAAACCACCCGTCGGAAACGCCGTCGTCTACGAAAACACCGAGTTTATCGTCATGGTTGTGGGTGGACCCAACGCCCGAAAAGACTTTCACTACAACGAGGGCGAAGAGTTCTTTTACCAACTCGAAGGTGATATCGTCTTGCGGGTCGAAGAATCCGGCCAGATCAAAGATATCCCCATCCGCGCAGGTGAGATCTTCTTGCTGCCACCACGTATCCCTCATTCTCCCCAACGGACAGCTGGAAGCGTCGGACTTGTGATCGAAAGAAAACGCAGGAACGGTGAAAAAGACGGATTCTTGTGGTTTTGCGAATCCTGCCAAAACAAACTCTACGAAGAATATGTCGATCTTACCGACATCGTCAAACAGCTACCACCGATCTTTGCGCGATTCTATGGAAACGAAGAACACCGCACCTGCAAGTCATGTCACGCGATCATGGAACCCCCAAAAAAAGCGGAGGCTGCATGAAGATCGATATCCACGCCCATATCTTGCCCGAACGCTGGCCCGATCTCAAAGAGCGTTATGGCTATGGAGGGTTCATTCAACTCGATCACCATCGTGCGGGATTTGCGCGGATGCTGCGAGATGATGGCCAATTTTTTAGGGAAATCGAGGAAAACTGTTGGAGTCCCGAAGCGATCCTGCGCGACATGGATCGCTGGAATGTCGATGTGATGGTGCTTTGTACGGTGCCTGTGTTGTTTTATTACTGGGCCAAACCCGAACACACCCTTGATTGGTGCCAGATCGTCAACAACCACCTCGCCGAAGTTCAACAACGCTACCCCAAGCGCTTTGTCGCCCTTGGGACCGTCCCGATGCAAGATACCGATCTCGCTATCCAAGAGATGACTCGATGTATCCGAGAACTCAAGATGCCGGGTTTGGAGATCGCTTCGCATATCCTCGACCGCAACTTGGATGATCCTGTCTTTTACCCGTTCTACGAAGCCGCCCAATCTTTGGGGGCCTGTTTGTTGGTTCATCCTTGGGAGATGATGGGCGAGGCCAGTATGCGCAAATACTGGCTCCCTTGGCTGGTGGGGATGCCCGCAGAAACCTCGCGTGCGATCTGCTCCATGATGTTCGGCGGGATCTTTGACCGTTATCCCGATCTACGGGTTCTTTTCGCTCACGGAGGCGGTTCTTTTCCCGCAACATTGGGGCGGATCGAACACGGCTACAACTGCCGCCCGGATCTCGTCAATCTCCACCACGTCCGCCCACCCCGCTCCTACCTCGGACACTTCTGGGTCGATGGAATCACCCACGATCCCGAAGTCTTGCGCTATCTACTCAAGCTCATCGGCCCCCAACGCATCGCCCACGGCACAGACTACCCTTTCCCCCTCGGCGATCTCGAACACGGCAAATACATCGAAGACATGGCCGATCTCGATCCAGAAACAAAAGCCAAGCTCTTTTGCCACGCAGCCTGCGAATTTCTACAAGTGGACTGGCGAAACTATCTACGCCCCGAAAACTCCCCACGCCCCGACCTCAACCAAGCAGCCACTTGACAATCAAGCCAAGCAGCAACCCCAACGCCAACGCCACACCGATCAAGATCAGATTGGGCGTTGTCAAAGCGCTTTGGCCGACAAAGGTGTGGTGGCTGAGTTCAAGATCCGTAAAGTACATCGTTCGTGCAGCGGATTCTTCTTCGGGCGTAGTATCCGAGGTCATCTGCGCCGCGTAGGCTTTGATCAAAGGATGGTTGTCCTCACGCATCTTTTGAAGAAGAACCAACACTTGGGGGCGTGGGAAGCGCGTGAGTGTATGAAGCGCTTGAAAGCGCATATCATCGCTATAAGCAAAGGTTTTTTTGCGCTTTTCCAACAAGATCCGCTTGATCAGCCCAATGCTTTTGTCATCATGAAACAGACCGAGCATCCACACCGCACTATGGCGCAATCCCGGTGCTCTTTCCGCTTGTTCGAGTTCTTGCGCCAACCAAACCAGCCCATCAATCGATTGCGTACGTTGGAGATACTGAAGAACCAGCTCCTCCAGCTCGGGAAGGTGACACAGCGCACGCGCTTGAAGCATCTTGAGCAAAAACGCCCGAACCTTCGGAGAGTCATGCGCAATAGCCTGATTGAGCAACCGCTGTCGCTCTGCCCGCTGCAACGGCTCAGTCAGACGGTGTAGCAGGTAGTCTTCAAAAATCTTCGGCGCAAAACGACGACTCAATTCGAGGATAACATCCTGTTGCTCATCCAACACCAGCCCCGAACGCATCCGCTCAAACAAGGACTGAAACGCACTGTCTCGCTTTTGTGATGGTGCATTGCGCGCCACTTCGATCAAAAGTTCGACTTGCTGTTGAAAAGCACTTGGGTCATCGGCTGCTTTTTCGGAAAGCTCGTCAAGACATTGCGGAAGCGCCTGCTGTGCGAGTTCGGCAAGGACTTCGCGGGCATCTTTGTTTCCGCGTTGTTTGCCATCCTCGATCAGTTGATGGACGTGTTGGGGTTCAGCTACATGATCCAGAAGCTTTTGAAGTCCTGCTTTCACGCTAATCGAATCGTCCGCCTCTCCCTCATCGAGTCGGTTGAGTAGCTTTTTGAGCCCCGAATAAACCCCTTGTTCGATCTGTTGATCGATAAATTCTTGCAAAACTCCCACCCCTCCTTCCACAAATTCTTTGGAAGGAGATTGGCGGATTTGAGCAAGCAAGGCTTCTTGCGAGGCTTCGAGGCGTTCGGGTGGCAGCGAAGAAAGCAACGATTGGCGCAGCGCGGCCTGAAAAGGCTCCGTATGCGAAAGCTGCATCACATACTGCGCGAGAACATCAGGGGGCGTGTGTGCGAGTTGGTTGGCGATCTGTTCTTGGTAGGCGTGTCGCATCTGTTCATCAGAAAGACGCTGCGAAGACAGATGAAATTGTTGCAAGGCGGACTGGATCTGTTGCTGAACAAGAAGCGGATCAAAGCCCGAACTTCCGGGGGGTAAGTTCGCGTTGGGAAGGGAAACACCCGCCTGTTGGTGTTGTTGTGCGAGGAAGGCTTGGAGGTAATCTTGAGCTTTTCCTGATCGGATAAAGTCTTCAAAACCATCGCTCGCGGCGAGCGCTGCGGGTTGCCAATGGCTCGGAAAACGCACATCGGATTGTTGCGAAAGAGCGTTCCAGTCCACACGCTGAAGCGGTGCAAGATCATCCGAAAGAGGTTTGCCTTGAATGGCAGGCAGATCGACCAAACTTAGCGGTTGCGCATCAGAAGCGGCAGGAAAAGAAGACGACGGCGAATACACCGAAGAAAGCGCACTGTTGGAGAGCGCGGGAGACTGGACACTCGACAGATCAGCCATGCTTCCACGCGTCGGATTTGCGCCTTGGATCGTCGGCCATTGTTCGGAAGTCGGGTTCGCTTGAAACAGATCAAGAATAAAACGCCCCGAACGAACATATTGCGCAAAAGCCTCGCCTTCTTTTTTGAAATTTTCTTCTTTTTGCTTCCCTTGATCCGTTCGATCTTTTTCGTCAAACAGTTCTTGTAATTCAGGGGGAATCTGATCAGGTTGTAAGCCCAGCTCTTTTAACAAGCTCTCGCGATCCATACTGGCCATAAGTTCGCGCAGAGACATCTTGTCGCGGACTTTGTTCGCACTACCACGCCGCAGGATCTGTCGGTTGATCGGGAGGCTTGGAAAGCGCAGCGTCAACCCATCCACATCCAACGCTCCGTCCACATCAGGGTTATGGCGCAGAGTGATCTCAAAAAAATCACCCAGTTCGTTGCGATGGACCTCGGGCGGGATCACCAGCGTATTGATGCCGATGGTTTGGAAATGCGCAGAAAACTCACGACCAAACTGACGCTCTGGGGTAGGTCGGTTGAGCAGTTCGCCGTTGAGTTCGGTCCCTTCGGCACTAAAGAGCAAAGCCAAGAATGGCATCTTTTGGCAGAGGCGTTGGACTTCTTCGTAAAGGCGGGTATTGATGCGGCGCAGCATCTGGTGGCCGGGGGGATACATCTTGTGCGCGTTGGCAACCGCACGAAGTTGACGCAAGACATCAAGGACTTCGTCTTGTTTGGGCAGCGGAGCGTCTTGAAGGTTGAAGATCTTGCGGTCATTGCGCATGGTGGGTCTCGCGTGTCAAAGCAAGAGAAGAGAAAGCCAACAGACGCCGAAGGCGAAAGGGGGAAAAGCGCCCATGAATCGGGCGTGCTTGGAACACAGCAGCAGAACGAACAGCACGTTCTTGGGATGGGGGGGTAGAACGAGCAGCGCGTTTTTGAAGCGCGGAAGCAGAACGAGCAGCGCGTTTTTGAAGCGCGGGAGCAGAACGAGCAGCGCGTTGTGTGGCCGCAAAAACACGGTGGGTCGGAGCTTTTCCGTCGATATTTGCGGGCTGACTGACGTTTCGTTGAAGAAGATAAAAGCCGATGGCTGCCAACGCCATCACAGCAACAAGCAACAGCCAAAACAACGCACGCGAGCGAGGTCGCTGATTTTTGGAAAAATCGGGCTGCTTGCGTTGATAAGCGCCTCGCTGGGCGGGAGATTTGGAAGCAAGGCTGGGGTGACGACTTTCGAGTTCTTCAAGCGACAAGATCTGGTCTTTTGTATGTTGCGGTGTGGTCGGTGTGGCCGAGCGTTCGGCATTTTTTTTGACAGCGGGAAGGTCCGAGCGACTCTCCGAAGGCCGAGACCCAGCCACCGTCAAGATCTGCATCCGCCCGATCGTTTGGCTGCCGGGTGCGTTGCCGTTCGCTGTCGGCAACGCAGGCCGAGAGAGAGCTTCTTCTTCAAAGCCTGAATCCTCGGACTCTCCCATGATCTGACCGTCTTTGTTGGAATAGTCTTCGAGCAAAAGTTCCATCATCAATTCAGAGAGATTTAAGCGGGGTTCTTCACATTTTCGCAGATGCTTGGCAAGACGCCCAAGCATCTCTTCGATGGGCAGCGGATCGTTGGGAAGTTCGGGCTGCCCGAGCCCTTTGAGCAGTTTGTTGGCTTCTTGACGGAGTTCTTCGGGTTCAAGGATCGGCTTGAGAGAACGCGCAGTGAGTTCTTCTGCTTTGAAGGTTTCGCTACCGTCCTTCTCGAAGTGTTGGACTCCTGCAAGGATCTCTCGAAGTTCGCGGCTGACATCCAGTACCGAATCAGGCCGTTTTTCCCGCGATTTCGAGAGGCAACGTTCCACCAATTTTTGCAGCCTAGGCGGAAAGATCATATCTGGCCGGATCTGCGTGAGCGGCGGAGGCTGTGTGTACAGGTGATCCATCAGGATCTTGACCATGTTGTCGCCAAAAAACGGAGGGATCCCCACAAGGCACTCGTACAAAATAATGCCGACGCTGTAGACATCGGAACGATGGTCGATATCGGTCTGCCCTGCGGCTTGTTCGGGGGACATATAACTGGGAGTGCCGAGAAACATCCCCGTGACGGTTAGCTGTTGGGCGTCTTCGCTGTTGAGTTTGGCGATCCCAAAGTCGATCAAACAAAGGTCTTCGAGCGGTCCCTTGGGGCTTTCACGCAAAAAGATGTTGCCCGGCTTGAGGTCGCGGTGAACGATCCCGCGCTGGTGCGTATAAGCAAGCGCATCACAAAGCTGATCAAAAAAGCATACGATCTCAGGGGGGTTGAGTTTTTTTCGCCCTGTTTCAACGCGAAACTCACGAAAGTCTTGACCGCGCAACAGCTCCATCGCAAGAAAGCAGCCCATCTCGTCTTCTTGGCCAGAAGAGACCGTTCGGACAATGTGCGGATGTTCGAGAGAGAGTTGTACCCGTGATTCTCGCTTAAAACGATCCAGCACACTTTGATCGGTGCTGAGTTGCATCGGCAGGATCTTGACCGCCACTTCTTCGTTGGTTTTTTGATCGGTGGCTTGGTACACCGCCCCCATCCCACCTTGCCCCAATTTCTTGCGCAGCGCAAAACGACTCCCGATCATCTTGCCGATCATTGGGTCTTTTTTGGTCTCTTTGGTCGGAAGAGAAGTGCGGATCTGTGCGTTGCTTTTCGGCGCTTCGGCAAGCGAAGAGGCGATCCCTGTGGATTCAAAAACATACGCATCGTCTTGGTTGTCAAAGTCCTCGGCACTTTT
>CAUJFU010000272.1 GCA_963169055.1 Myxococcota bacterium | reverse complement strand
TTCGGTCATGGGTAGGATGCGCAAGAGAACGTGGTTGCCTTGGAAGCGGTGCGCGTTTTGTGCGCGAAACAGCAGGCTTGCAAAGCGCAAGCGTAGATCGTCGATGGCTTGTCGTGCGAAAGGAAGCAAGCGTTGGGGGTCGCTGCCGATGGGTTGTTCGGAGACAAAGTCGGAGCGCATACGTCGGTATTCGTGCTTGACGGTGCTCATGACGCCGTACTCGACGACTTCTTGGAAATGGAAAGTGGCGAGGTATTCTTCTTGAAAATGCTCGATGGCTCCTTGAATTTGGCGGATCTCGTCAAGAAGTTCGCCGAGGAAGTTGAGGCGTTCTTGTTGTTGGGAGGGGAGCGTTGGAGAGAGGGAGGTTTCGGGGGGTTGATTGTGGAAAGCGTGTGTTTGGGCGTTAAAGGCGTGAACGAGTTGGGTGTGTTCGGCTTGAAGTTTTTGGATCATCGGGTCGTTGGAGAGTAGGGTAAAGCCCTTTGTGACACCTTCAAAGCGGGGTTTGAGTTCTTCAAAGCGTTGAACGGGTTGGAGACTGGGCAAGAGTTCGACTCGGGGTTCTTCGAGGTTCCAGATCTCCATCGCGATATCTTTTTCTTGTTCAAAGACTTGGATCAAGGTGTTTTGTGCAGGAGGTGATTCGACGAGACGTTTGGCGAGCGGGACGGTGAGGCGCTGCTCAAGCAAGCGTTTCATGGAGCGTGCGCCGTACTGGGGATCAAAGCCCAGATCGATCAGCAGTTCGACGAGTGCGGGATCGACTTGGACCATGACTTGGCTGCGACGAAGTCCACGGCGGCCCAAGATATCTTGGAGAAGGCGTTGGACAAGGGGAGCGATGGCGTCTCGACCGAGGCGACGAAAAGGGACGATGCGATCGATGCGGTTGAAGAATTCGGGGCGAAAGAAGCCTTCGGCGGCTTTGCGATAATGGGTGTCCATCTGTTCTTCGTCGGGGCCTGCAAAGCCGAGAGAGCGGTTGGCTTCGCGCACGCCGAGGTTGGAAGTCATGATCACAACGGTGTTGCAGAAGTTGACGGTGCGTCCTGCGGCGTTGGTCAAGCGGCCTTCACCGAGGACTTGGAGCATGGCGTCAAAGACGGCAGGATGGCCCTTTTCGATCTCATCAAGCAGGATCACACTAAAGGGCTGTTGTTGGACGCGGCGGGTGAGTTCGCCGTCGGGTTGATAGCGGTCGCCGATTAGACGCGAAACAGCCCATCCATCCATGAATTCGGACATATCAAAGCGGATCATGCGGTCTTCTCGGCCAAAGAGATAAGCCGCGAGGGCTTTGGCGGTTTCGGTTTTACCGACACCTGTGGGGCCGACGAAAAGCATGGTCGCAAGGGGTCTTTCGGGATCATTAAGTCCTTGTTGGAGGGTGGTGACGACATCCGTCACAGCGTGGACAGCGGATTGTTGGGCGATGATGCGGCGCTCAAAGTGGCTGCGGATATCGCTGGTGGCGCGGGCTTGTTGTTCCCAGAGGATGAAGCCGGGTAGGCCGGTTTGGCGCTCAAAAAAGCGGACGAGTTGTTCGCGTTGGATCGAGCGGCGGCCAAAGGAATCTTCGGTGATATCTTGATGGTCGGAGATCAACCGACGCAAGAGCGTGATGGCCTTTCCCGGGAAACATTCGTGGGCTTGGAAGCGCCGAGTGAGAGCGAGTGTTGTGATAAGGGTATCGGGGGCGATCACGATATCTTCGAGTGTTTCAAAGCGGCGTGTGGCGTGAACGAGTACCGAGAGAGTGTCTTTTTCGGGGAGTTCGGGGATCTGAAGGATGCGGAAACGTGCGAAGAATCCGGGAGCTTCTTCGCGGGTGGCTTCAAGGCGTTCGGGAGTGCATTCGCCGAGGATACGGAAATCACCGCGTGCGAGGTGGGGTTCGAGGTACTGAGCGACGTGAGTGTCCGAGTGTGCGGAACGCCCCGTGTAGACGAGCGAAGGAAGATCGTTGACATAGAGGATATCGTTGCGGGCTTGGAGTTCGTGGACCATATTTTGGCAGCGTTGTTCCCATGCTCCCACCACGCTCATTCCTGCGATCAGACGGTTTCCATCGATCTCCCAGATGTCGTTTCGCTCTTGAATCGGGAGTTCTTGCTTTGCAAGACTGCGGACAACTTCGTGGATGATCGCTGTTTTTCCTACACCTGACGGGCCAACAAGCAAGATTGCAGCACCTTCTCGTTGGAGCAATTGGAGGATCTGCTTGACGAGCGTATCGCGGCCAAATGCGGGAGATAGGCGATCATCGATGGCGCGATGGCTGAGGTTCAGCCCGACTTCGCGCAAGGTGGTGGGCGCGACGATCTCGCGCTTACGCTTTTGTTTGGGTTCGCCCGGTTTGGGTTTTTTGGTCTTGTTTTTGTTTTTCTTCGGATGTGACGGCAAGATCGTTGGGTAGTCCAACTCGACATCCAACACTTCGAGATACTCGTAAGAGCGACAGATATATTCGTCTAGCTCGATCTTTCCCGTCTCTTCGACCCATGCTTCGACAAAGTGCTTGACGGCGTGTTCGAGATAAGCCGTACGCATCAGCGCAAAGCGTTGATTGCTTAGGCGCGGGATCACAGCTGTGTAGAAGCCGTCCCCCGGCCAGCGGCTCAGAACCACCGCAAAACGCCCTGTCCATGTCTTTTTGAGCTTTTGTTTAAAGGGGCGCAGATCGATCTCGACCTTGATCTTGCGTAGCTCGATATAAGGGCAAAAAGCCAACAAGGGCATATCTCGAATCGGCCAGCGCGGAACTCGTTCCATCAAGTGAAGGGCGACGTTTTCTAGCTGCTCGGCGAGGCTGGCCCCACGAAAGCGCTGCAAAGACAGTCCCGGTACAAAGAGTTCGTAGCTTTCTTTGGCGTCAACGGACACCATGATCGCAACATTCATCCAACAAATCTCCCGATGCAGCGCATCTTTTGAGTTTCGATGCGCGGTAACTCGATTGCGCTCCCGTATCCTACACAAAGCTCGCCGTTTGTGTAGAGGACTGGCGCGTCTTGATCGTGTAGATCCCATCCACAAGCGATGCCGATCTGTAGCCCCCGAAAAAAAGATTGACGCGCAAAGGGGCGTGTGCTATCCCACACCCTGACCCGTATCGACGGGTGATTGGAAAAGCGATTCTACGCCATCCACTTTCTCTACGTTGGTTTGTGTTGTGCCGATGCTTCGGTGTTTGCATCCGCACACCACTCTCGGCTCGGAGGGAAAGTTGACGTCGCAGGACGCTCAAGAGATCGAATCATGTAATCTGTTCGGCTCTTTGTGCTATTTGGTTTTTTGGGTTCATTGGTTGTTTGTGGAAGGCTTGCGTTGCTGGCTGTTTCCACACGGTTTTCGGTTTGGTTTTTTTGTTAAAAACACCCAGCGTTTTCCACTTCCTCTACGCCGTAAACTGCGGAAGAGAGGGGAAGTTGAACCCGCAGGGCTGAGGCTGTCGGTTCAAAACGGCGTTGGCTTCGGCTTCTTTGTGTCGTGTCGATGAAGAGTGTTCTCTGAAAACACACTCCAAAGCAATTTCTTTGTGTTGTTGGGCTTTTTGGGCGCATGGCGTATCCAAACGAGCGGCGACCGCTTCAAACGAAGCAGCCCACACAAGGTTTGTTTTTTCTGAGGGTGTCGAACCGTCGAGCAGAGTCACTCAGATGGAGATCACGCGCAAAGGTCGAATCTACCGCTTGAAGCGATGGCGAAGGAGCGAATCGTGCGTCTCTCTTCGCGTGCCGAGTACGGCACCTGTGCCTTGATTGAATTGGGGTTGTCTTATCCTTATGCGCGACCGTGGATACCGCAACGGATCGCCGAAACACAACACCTCTCGAAAAAATATCTCATTCAACGCCACCAAGCGCTCGCCAAGCCAAGCCCGACCCATCCCGTCGCTACTTGGTCTTCGCGGCTCTCCACCCTTGCATCCGATCCACAAGGAGTTTTCCATGCGTCCTTATTCTAACGATTTACGTATCCGTGTGATCAATGCTTACAAAAACGGCGAAGGCTCGCAACGTGAATTGGCCCGTCGTTTCTGTGTGTGCTTGGCTACCGTCCAAAATTGGCTCAAGCGCTTCCGTGATACAGGCCATCTTCAACCCAAAGATTATCGTCGTGGTCCACAGCCC
>CAUJFU010000271.1 GCA_963169055.1 Myxococcota bacterium | reverse complement strand
AAGTCCTAGCGCCGTGATAGGGTGTCTAGAAATAGGTTTGTTTGGGGGGAAGGTGGTTGTATTCGCGTGACCTCACCCCCCGACGCTTCGCGTCACCCCCCTCTCCACGCGGTCGCGCTAGGAATCGCTGCGTAGAGAGGGGGAAAGAATCATGCAGCTCATTCGGATAATCCGTACTTTTATGCATGATTGTTTTCTATTCTCTACGATTCTTTCGTTCCATCCGTCTTCTATGCAAGACAAGATTTTCAATTCTTCACCATCCTTTCGGATGTTCCGCCTTCTTCACCCCACCTCGCCTCCGCGACAGCGGGGAGAGGGCGGGGCCGGGGGGGTGAGGGGGAACCACAAGACGCTCATTCCTCCGATGTCGTTGCTTAACCTGATGCCAATGGGGCGGTTCGCGAACCGCCCGTGTATCGGGACATCGAGCAGCGAACGGACAGGCTCACACAACAACAGAAGTTTGTATGAGCAGTTGTTCGAGCAACGAACCTCCGCTTTTTTGCGTTTTGTTTGCCTTTTTACGTACAAACGTGCTGTCTTTCCGACAGCACAGACGATGTGTTTGAGTGTTAGCCCCCCCGTGGCTGCCCAACCACAGGGCAGTTACAGCAGATCGCACCTATCCTTCGATCACACATCTTTCGGGTCTCGTATAAACCCATCACACCGAGCGCACCAACCGAACAGATCGGGCCACGCCTTCTTCGAGCAATTGGATTAAGACAGGATCCATCCGCTCGAATTCATCGGGGATATCCAAACACACGAGCTTTTTGTCCCTCAACATCTCCCGAAACTGCTTGGCGACCTTGTTGCGGTGGTAGCGTTCCATCACAAAGATCACATCCGCCCACTCGACAAGATCGCCCGATATCGGCGTGGGTGCATCCTTGTTTGTGCCGCAACCGATGGCGTGGATCCCTTCATACCGAGAAAACACCTCTTCGGCGGTCGTACTTCGCAGACGATTTGCCGTACAAACAAACAATAAATTCACAAAAAGCTCCTTTTTTTTGCATCGCCACGCCGCTAAAGCCTTAACTCTCTGCCCATGTCGGGTCTCGTGCATCCGACCACAAAGCATCGAAATCAAAATCAACAGACGGCTTATCTTGCTACTTTATCGCGTGCTTGTCGGAACAATTCAAGACCAAGAGCGAGGAGATTCGCGATCTCAACCACCTCGCTCCCTGACCATGTCGGATCATAGCGTTCGCCTTCGGGCGTGATCGCAGAAAGATTGTTGCCAAAAAACAATTTCCGATAAAGACCCTCGTGCGCACCGTCCACTTCCAACAAGCCAAAGCCCGCATCGGACAACGAACGAGCGAGATCCACAAAAAGGTTCCAAGCCATCAGCACTGCGGAACAATCAAGCGTTCGACCTCGCGGACACAACACCCAGCGTTGAATCTCATCCAGATCGTGAAGAATCGGCGCTTCATCGATCCAATTCAATCCATATTGCCTTGCAAAGCGATACAGCACCGTTTCGTCGGAAAAAGACAGCAGCCGTCCATCTCGCACAACCACACCATCGCTACCGTTCGAGAACCAAAGCAAAAAAGCCTGCTCTCCGTCCAATTGATAAAGCAAACGATAATAAGACAGCATCGACATTTCTCCGTTCCGGGCCGCATCCACGACACATTCGCTTACCGCACGCCCCTTTTCAACGCTTGGCCGTGTGGTGAAAAACAGACCGCGCAAAGGACAGCCCAACAAAGCCTCATCCCACTCGCCTTGCCATCTTTCCGCCAGTCGGCTGGATGCGGATCTCTGTTCTCAAAAGAAGTGGCTTGTTGAGGGACGACTTGTTGACAAAACCCCCGTGTTCGCGAACATTCAAGCGGCACGACTGTTTGTTTGAAAAACATCGGATCACCCCGCCAACGTGGGGTCAAGGGGGCAAAGCTCCCTTGCGGGGTGTGGGGTGGAACCCCACAAACACAAACACAACGACCTATATCGTATCGAAATAGTTCGAACACAAAAAAACCAAAGGATCCCAAATGGAAAGAATCTGTCGAATATACCGCTCCCAAAACCTCTGGAACCTTATCAGATGGATACTCTTTTGGCTTATTTTGCCGAACACTCCAGCCTTTGCAGCAGATGCGATCGTCGCAGGACAGGGCGAAGCCTACGCGACCATCCAATCGATTGGGTTGATCGTTGCGTACCAAGGAGACGACAACACCAACGCCACCGCACAACTCGAATACCGAGAACGCTCCGCGACCGCATGGCAAAAAGGACATTCCTTGATGCGAATCAGTGGACGCCGTTTTGCAGGAAGTCTCTTTGATCTTCGTGCGGAAACAGAGTACGAGCTTCGTGTGGAGGTGCAAGATCCCGATGGGGGCGGAAAGATCGTCTCGCTCAGTACCAAAACCCGCGCAGATAAGCCGCCTGCTTCCCCAACGACGGGGCGCCATCTTTATGTCGATGCCGTGCGTGGCAATGACGCACAAACAGGTCAGCAAAATGCACCGCTAGCAACGCTCCAAGAAGCGGCCAAGCGCATCAATCCGGGCGACACGGTCCACGTCTTACCGGGCGTGTATCGCGGCACCGTGATGATCGATCGCAAAGGAACCATCACCCAACCGATCACTTTCTTGGCCGAAGGCCAAGGCGTGATCTTGGATGGCTCCGATCCTACCATCGCCAACAACCCTGCTTGGCGTGCAGAAGGTGATGGAATCTATTCGACACCTTTTACCACCCTATCGACCTATCTCGCTTCGGGAAATTTGCGCCTCTATGATTACGATCAACTAAACGATCTGAAAGCAGAAAATGGCCGCCAAATAGGAAAGAATGGCTTGATAAAAGGTGGATTTTTTGTCGACCAAACCAACAAACGGCTGTATTTGCGTTTGCCTGATCGCTCCGATCCAAGCAAAGCGAAGATCTTTGCATCGATCCATGAAGTGGGCTTTTTTCTGTATGACACCAGCGATATCATCGTACGAGGATTTGAGATCCGCTACTTCAGCCGAGTGGGCATCGACGTACGCAACACCACCCGAAGTTGGATCCAACAAAACACAATTCACCACATCAACGGCGGGATCGAGATCCGCAAAGCCAGCAGCGCAAGCGAAAACGTGATCGAAGACAACCACATCACAGACAACGGGCCGTGGCTTTGGGACTGGGCGTCTGTCAAAGCACACACCGCCGAGGCATCGGGGATTAGCGTCACGCATGGTCGAGGCAACATCGTTCGCCGCAACCGCATCGAAGGGATCTTTAACGGTGTTTATGTCGGTAGCTTCAGCGATACAGACGATCTGCTGGCTCGGGACACCGATGTGTACGACAACAAGATCCAAAAGATCGGCGACGATGGACTAGAACCCGAAGGCGCTTGCGTCAATGTGCGTTTTGTGCGCAACCACATCCAAGAAACACACAACGGGGTATCCCTCGCTCCGATCCGCATCGGACCCACGTGGGTGATCCGAACTTTGGTGGCTGGCTTCAAAGCCCATGCACTCAAGTTAAACAACGGCAGCACGGGGTGGATGTTGATCTACCACACCACCGCACTGCCCACGCCAAACACAGACGCTCAACCCATCGCACCAAGCGTCCCCTTCGGCTTTCTAGTCACACGCAATAACCTCTGGTTTTCAGAGCGTTATGTGATCGAACACTCGCTATCGCAATTCCTCGGCCCTGTGGATATGGACTATGATCTGTTTTGGAGTACACGACCCTCAGGGGAACCCCGTATCAAATGGAAGAATGTACGCTATAACGATCTGCGCTCTTTTCAACAAGCAACCCAACTTCAATCGCACGGCGTGGAGGCTTTGCCGCGCTTTGTCAACGAAGCCCTCGGAGATTATCGCCCTGCGGCAGCAAGCGCGATGATCGACAAAGGACAACGGATCGACGGGATCAATACAACACAAATCCTCGGAGCAGCCCCAGACATCGGTGCTTTTGAATCAGGAACGCCCCTTCCGCCCCAAGAATCCACCACCGAACCCACAGTAGAACCCACCACAGAATCTTCTACGCCAGAACCCACCACAGAACCCACGCAAACCGAGCCTTCTTCCGAAGCTTTGGCTTGTGACGGTGCTTGCCCCGAATCCATCACCCAAGACGCCTCCGATGCCTCCGAACCACCGAGTCCCCAAGAACCATCCACCGAAACCCCTCTGCCCAACGAGCTCCCAACGCAACAAGAAGCCCCTGTATCGGACGGAAACGCAAACCAAGAAGCCCATGTATCGGACGGAAACGCGAACGATGGCGGAGACTCTGCGGATTTGGGTGACGTGGATCACGAAAAAACGGGAGGATGCGGATGTTCGCAAGAGGGGGATGCTTCGTTGGGATGGCTTGGCGGGATCTTTTTGCTGTTGGCGTACCTGCGGCTTTTTTGGAGGCGATAGTCTGATCTCGCAAACCGTTACGTCGGCGTGTAGTCGTGTCTGCCCGCTCTATCTCCTTTTCCAAGATATCTGCTGCTGCGTCCAAGAAATTGTACAATCAAAATAATCAAGGATTTGTGTTCCGATGACAGCAAGTGAATCTGACATCGCCATCGTCCGCTCTAACATCTCGGATAAAGAACCGGAAAGAACGCCATATTCGATGTCCAACGTGATTTCGTCCAAAGCTGTAGCGACACGGTACGTTGGCACAACAAACTGACCGGCGAGCGGGTGAAAGTCGTGTCGTTGACCCAACGAAATAAGCCCATCAACGAGTTTGGGGGTGATGTAAGAAAGGTGCGCCCCCGTGTCGAAAAGCGCCTTGGTTCTTAGCCCTTGGATCATCAACGGAAAAACTGGAATTCCCATCAGCGCATCCATCTTCGAGACAACAGGGCTGTGCTGGATATGCTCACCGACTTCCATCACACCGTCGCCCCATCGAAAACACACGGTGTGGGGGGAGAGGATGTCACAACCGATCAGGATATCGATCTGAAACCCCGCCATATCGGACAGGCTACGCGGTGTTGCGCCCATGACGTTCGAAGGAGGGGAATGGCGCATCCCAAGGAAATCAAATGGTTCAGCCGAGATGCTGATCGGTGCCCCTGTATCGATAATGGCCCTTTTTTCGCCGATCATGACCAGCAGATGGCCGCGCTCCTTTAGAATGGGCATCGTTACCATCAGTGCCTCCTCTGTTTGCTCAAAAAAATATCCACCAACTACACGATTTCCTGCATCGGCGTGACCAAAACCCCGTTGACGAGGCGGCCACTTTCGAGACGGAGGATCTGCCAAGTCGCAGGTGTGACACCCAATAGGTGCGCAAAAACTTCGGAAGGACGAGGGCTTTTGCCTTGCGTATCTTGAAAGGTGATCACCAAACCATCGCCCAACCACGGCCCCCACGAGGTCGGAATGCGCGATCCCCCCGCTACGATCTCCCACGAAGGAACCACCGTTTGCAGATCGGCGGTGTAGGTTTGTTCCTTGCGAACAAAAGAACAAGGCTGAGATATCCGCTGCGAGATGATCTCCTGCCAAGCTTCGGGACGTTGCGCTGCGGGCAACAAACAAAAGTATTGCCAAGCAGAGATCACTTTGCTGACGCCCAAAAGACGCGCATGTAGCGGCACCACCGAAAGAAACGACAGCCCTTCGATCGCGTGCTCTTGCAGGCTTGCAAGCATCGTCTCCAGCGGAGGCATCGTATAAAATGACAGATCGACGTACTCCGCCAACGAAGAGGCCCCCAACGGCAAGTCATGGGCAAAACGCACCGTCACCGTGTCACCCGTCTCACGCAAAAAAGGAAGTCCGCTGCGTCGAAACGTCGCGTGCAACATTGGGAGAAAGTCTTTTTGCGTCATCAACGTGGCATAGCCTGTCCGCGCATAACGCAAACGGCAGCGATATTGATTCGGATTGCTAGGGATGATCACCGATGGAGCCTCACGCTTGGCCCGCTCTTGCGGCACAAGAAGCCTCTCAGCGTGTTCGCGCAACACAAGCGAGAAACGGCGCATCTCTTCGTGCGGAGTACCGCAAGCCAAACAATGCGCTCCAACAACCTCCGATGACTTCGACAACTCCGATGGTTTCGATAGCTCTGGTGGTTTCGACAACTCCGATGACTTCGACAACTCCGATGACTTGGGATCTTCGGAAACCACAGAAGCAACCGAGGCAATCTCTACCTTCCACGCTTGCAAGCACGTTTGCCAAAGGGACTCCGCCTTTGTGTCGTCCTCTTGAAGATCGATCGCGGCATGAGACAACATCTCCGCCAGCAAAGAACAGCCCGCAGCATTGGTCAAAACCATCGCAGAAAACGTCCGACGCCACGCAGCAGGTGCTTTGATGCGAAAGTCCCACGCCTCGGCCAATTGATCGAGAGCCGCAAGCATATCCTTCCACGCATCATGCGAAAGCAGCGGATATCTCGTAGCTTCTGAAGTACGACGCGGCAGCCAAGAATGCACAAAGAGTCGAACTCTCCCGTTGCGCTGGTAAAGTTTACTGATCTGTGTCGCTTTTCTACCGATCCGCGCCCATGCCAGCGCCTCTTGTGGACCTCTATTTGGAACTCCCAACAAAAGATCCAACGGAACTCGCGTGTGACGCTGCGCCATACGCTCTCGCCACATCCACGGCAAAAAAGCGAGAGAAGAGTCATACCAAGCCTCTTCTTCTTGTTCTTGCGACCCCGCTAAGCCCGATGGATAGGCATCCCATGCCATACATAACGCCCATTCATCTTGCCGATACATCATCCGATCCAGCCAACCATCCAGCCCCAATGCGCGCAATGCCTCTTTCCATCGTTGTTTTTCAAACAATATCGCCGTGGCATCTTCTGCGTTTGAAGAACCGACCTCGCCGTCCTCGGCTTGTCGTGAAGAACCGACCTCGCCGTCCTCGGCTTGTCGTGAAGAACCGACCTCGCTTCCCTCGGATTGTCGTAGAGAACCGACCTCGCCGTCCTCGGCTTGTCGGGAACCGGCCTCGCTTCCCTCGGATTGTCGTAGAGAACCGACCTCGCCGTCCTTAGATTGCATCGCAGAAGCGGCTTTTTTGGTTCGAGCAAGCGTTGGGCGGTGGATGGCCCCAAAAGGCCGAGACATCGCGTCGCGGTGTGCTTGATGAGCCAGTACAAGCCAAAGTTCCCAACGTTCCCAAGCGGGCGTTTGTGGGCCGGGTTGAAGTAGATCGAGAAAACATTGCAACAAGCGAGACAGCGTTGTATCCGCTGTTTCACGCAGCAGCGCATCTCGACAAAAAGCGCAGCCCTGTAAATGCCATTGGCCCAACGCCCATAAAAGCGCACGTTCCTGCTCAGACAGCGCATCCACCGCAGGAATCGCAAGCTGTATCGGCCAACTCGACGCGGTTGGAATCGCGCCTGTGGGTAGCTCGTACGCGGCCTTGGATTGCTTTTGCGCTTGCCAACGCGGCGCGTACGTCAACAACAACGTCAGCGGATCGCCGATCAAAAACGCATCCAACCACCCCAACAAAACCGATGGGTGCGAAACCTCGGAATCATCGACATGATCCGCATGGTTAAAATGACCCATACGATCTGCATCACTCACACCATCCAAAAGGCTCCCCAGACGCCCCACCCCGTACAACAAAGGCTTTTTTTTGCGGTGTTCGGCCTTCGCTGGGATCTTTGCTTGCTCCAAGATACGCAGCAGACGCAAGATATCTTCGGGTTGATCAAGGATCGCAAGCAAGATATCAAAGTCCTCCAACCGAGAGGCACTTTCCATGCTGCGTAGGGCTTCTCCTTGCTCAAACAAATCGGCGGATTCTTCGGGCGATATCGCAACAACACGCTCGACTTGGATCGAAGGAAACGTGTTGAGCAAACGGTACATCCAAAGGTGTTGCAATTCTCGATGAGAAGTATCTTCGCGCACAGGCAATAGCAACACGAGACGCAGAGTTCGGACGTCGGGCGTGATCATCAAAGCTTCGTGTTCACCTGCAACACAGCGATAAGCCTGATACCAGCGAAAAAGTGCGTCACGGTAGGGATGCGAATACAGATCAAACATACCTTGTCTTCGTTCTCACTCAATGGCTCCGCCGCAAGAGCTTCCTGCGCCTGCGGTGCAACCGAAGCAATGGCGACCTGTGACGATCCGCCTCGATTGTAGGGGCAAAGCGTTGAATTGTTGGATATGTGGAGAGGCCGCATCAGGTATCTCACAGGGCAGCTCCAACATCTGATTAAAGTCGCAATCGTACAAACGCCCGTCCCACCCGACAGAAAGCGTGTTTCGGCACATCACCCCCGCAACCGTCGAAGGGTTGAAGGCCCGCAACAACACCTCCATGTACTCGGCGAGTTGATCACGTTCGAGCAACCATTCGAGATAGCGAGCGATCGGCATATTGGTTAGCGCGATCAGACGGTCGAAAGCGATGCCGTGATTGCGCAACAAAGCTTCTTTCCAT
This sequence comes from Myxococcota bacterium, assembly GCA_963169055.1. Classification (GTDB taxonomy): domain Bacteria; phylum Myxococcota_C; class UBA6777; order UBA6777; family UBA6777; genus JAKLKB01. The sequence continues at coordinate 419 of CAUJFU010000271.1, read as the reverse complement.
TCGCGCTCCATCGCGCACTGATCGCCCGGCAGATAGGCCCCTACAGGATTCACCATCAAAGTCAAGCGACGTGCGGGATCTCCTTGTCCGTACCCGACGGCGTTGAGTCGACGCAAAGCATCCAACGATCTTTCGTAGGTTCCATCACCGCGCTGCGCGTCGGTGTTGCGTTTGCGGTAATGCGGCAAAGAACACACCACCTCCACGCCCCGCTCGGCCAGCCACGCAGGAAGATCACGGCAACGCTCCGTCAACAGCACCGTGAGATTGCAACGATCGATCACGTGCTTTCCCATCTTGACGCATTCATCGACAAGATAACGAAAATGGGGGTTCAGTTCGGGTGCGCCGCCTGTGATATCGACCGTGTGCGCGGTACTTTGGCGCAAGGCAGAAAGACAGGCATCCACGGTTTCCCG
>CAUJFU010000270.1 GCA_963169055.1 Myxococcota bacterium | reverse complement strand
CATCCGCAGGTTGTCTGCTCGTACACAGCGATCAAAATCCCCGTGAATGGGGCAAGGGCGTATTGCATACGCCCCTACCTTTGATCACACCCTACACGGAGGTCGTATCCTCCGTCTTTTTAGGTATGTTTGCGTTTGCTTTCTCTACGATTCTTTCGTTCCATCCGTGTTCGATGCAAGGCCATGTTTGCGTAGGGGCGGTTCGCGAACCGCCCGTGTATCGGGACATCGAGCCGCGAACGCACAGGCTCACACAACAACAGAAGTTTGTATGAGCAGTTGTTCGAGCAACGAACATCCGCTTGTTTCGCTCGTGGGCATCCTACCTTGCACGAAGGAATGTACTTGAGAGGATGCCGACATCCTACTCTGCCAAGAAACCGCCCGATCAAAAGATCTCCCCAAACCACTCCATCGACGGCCTCTTCAAAAGACCTCCCCAAACCACTCCATTGACGGCCTCTTTCGGCGATGCACACATAGCAGGCTTGCGTTTTTTGCGGATGGCGTTCTATACTTCGCCTCTTCGCCTGATTTCCCTAGAGCGAAAGGAGAGCCAAGGTGTTCACCATCAAAAATTATGATTTCCAGACCGTCGAAGATGTCAAAAACTGGATTGGGGGCCAATGGGTCGATGCTGCGTCAGGAGCGCGGTTGGAAGTGACCAACCCGCGACATGGCAAAGTGATGACGCACGTTGCATTGAGCGCAGCCTCCGATGTCGATGCTGCTGTTCAAGCAGCCAAAGCCGCATTTCCGGGATGGAAAGCCACTCCGATGAAAGAGCGCGCCCAAGTGTTGTACCGCGCCAAGGCCATCATGGAACGCGACGCACGCGATCTCGCGTGGCTGATCTCTCACGAAAACGGCAAAACCTTTGAAGAAGGTCTCGCCAGCGTCGCCAAAGCTGTGGAATGCCTCGAATTTGGTTGCTCTCTGCCCAACATCCAAACAGGCGGAATCTCCTTTGTCAGCCGAGGGATCACCTGTGAGACACACTACGAACCGCTCGGTGTATGCGCAGGGGTCGTGCCGTTCAACTTCCCCATGATGGTGCCGATGTGGATGCTTCCCCAAGCCCTCGTCGCAGGCAACTCCTTTGTACTCAAACCCTCCGAACAAGTGCCGATCGGCGCGAATATGTTGGCTCGGATCTTCCGCGAAGCCGGGCTCCCCGATGGCGTCCTAAACGTCGTCAACGGCGCAAGAGAAGTCGTCGAAGCCCTTTGCGATCACCCCGAGATCAAAGCGATGGCCTTTGTGGGTTCGACCAAGGTGGCCAAACTGCTCTATACACGGGGCGCACAAACAGGCCGTCGGATGCTCTGCCTTGGTGGAGCCAAAAACCATCTGATCGTTGTCCCCGATGCCGAAGTCGAGATGACCTCGATGGATATCCTGCGCTCCTTTACGGGCGTCTCAGGACAACGCTGCATGGCGGCATCCGCCATGATCGGGGTCGGTGACGTGCAACACATCATCGACGCGGTAGTCACCAAAGGGCGTGCGCTCAAACTGGGCGAAGAGATGGGGCCGATCATCAGCGCCACAAGCCTCAAGCGCATCCACGGCTACATCGAACAAACCGAAAAACTCGGCGGAAAGATATTGCTCGATGGGCGTGGAGCCACCGTTGCAGGCGCAGAAGGCGGCCACTGGCTCGCCCCCACCATCCTCGAAGTGACGGCTGAGATGCCCGCTTACCGAGACGAGATCTTTGGGCCGATCCTCAGCATCGTGCGCACCAAAACCCTCGACGAAGCTCTCTACCTTCAAAACACCCATGAATACGCCAACGGCGGCTCGATCTACACCACCACGGGCTCGACAGCGCGCTACGCTTCCAGCCGCATCAATGCCGGGATGTGCGGAATCAACATCGGAGTACCTGTACCACGCGAACCCTATTCTTTCGGTGGATGGGACAACAGCAAGTTTGGACACGGCGATATCACTGGTATCGACGGCTATTATTTCTGGACAAAACCGCGCAAGATCACGACCAAGTGGGCGCTTCAACCCGACGCCACTTGGATGAGCTAAGGAGCCGATATCATGGACAGCCAAACAATGGTCGAATGGTGTAAAAAATACACCCTGTATTCGTGGTCTGCGACCGGAAAAGTCGATCCCACCCCCGTTTCTCACGCCGAAGGGATCTACTTCTGGACTCCCGATGGCAAGCGCTTTATCGACTTCAACAGCCAACTGATGAGCGTCAACATCGGACACAGCCACCCCAAAGTCGTCGCCGCCATGAAAGCCGCGATGGATCGGGTGTTGTTTGTCCACCCCGGAACCGCCACCGAAGCCCGCGCTCGCTTGGGCAAAAAGATCGCCGATCTCATGCCCGGCAACCTCAACACCTCCTTCTTTACCCTCGGTGGGGCCGAAGCCAACGAAAACGCCATCCGCGCTGCTCGCCTCTACACGGGACGACACAAACTGATCAGTCGCTACCGCAGCTATCATGGCGGAACCAACGCCACCATGCAACTCACAGGCGACCCCCGACGTTGGCCCAACGAACCCGGTATGCCCGGCGTGATCCACGTCATGGACCCTCACCCGTACAACTATTCCTTCGGCAAAACCGACGCCGAGATCACCCGTGAAAACCTCAAATACCTCGAAGAGATCATCACTTACGAAGGCCCTCACACCATCGCTGCGATGTTCATCGAGACCGTCACAGGCACCAACGGCATCCTCGCTCCCCCCGAAGGCTACCTCCAAGGTCTCCACGCACTCTTGAAAAAACATGGGATCTTGTTGGTTTGCGACGAAGTGATGGCGGGTTGGGGACGCACAGGCAAGCTCTTTGCATTCCAACACGGCGATATCATCCCCGATATCGTGACAATGGCCAAAGGACTTACAAGCTCCTATACCCCCCTTGGCTGTATGGTGGTCAGCGACCCGATCGCCGAACACTTCCGTGAAAACGTGTTTTGGGGCGGACTCACTTACAACGCGCACCCCTTCTTGCTGGAAACTGCGCTCGCTGTGATCGAAGTCTTTGAAGAAGAAGGCATGCTCGAAAACGCCGAACGCATGGGCCGTGTGATGCGCACCGAGATGGATCGCCTCAAGATCAAACACCCCTCCGTCAAAGAAGGCCGATGTATCGGTCTATTTGGGATCATCGATCTCCAAAAGAACCGACAGGGCGATCCGATGGCCCCCTTCAACGGCTCCAGCCCCGCCATGCAAGCCATCTCCAAGTTCTTTCACCAAGAAGGTCTCTTCACTTTCCTGCGCTTCGGTGGGTTTATGTGCAACCCTCCCCTTTGCATCACCGAAGAACAACTACACGAAGCCTTCGCGATCATCGATCGCGGCCTCGATATCACCGACCGCTACGTCGAAGACGCCTGATACGACATCCGCCACACCGCAACGTCCAATCGTGCGGGTGTTGGCGGACACGAAATTCGCCCGTTGTGTGCGCCAACACGTAGGGGCAGCCCCCTGTGGCTGCCCAATTACAGGACGTCTACCGCCGATCGCACCTACCCTTCGCACACACATCTCGGATTATCGTATGCTCCTCGAAGACACCCGAGTCTTCACCGCACCACCAACACCCGATCAAAACAGACCCGATACCTTTGGCCTCCAAACCATCCCACCAAACCAGAGGGGTTTTCTCGTGGCGAAGCTACACGCAGAACATGACATTTACGAATTGACCGAAACATCCGACCTTGATCCCGCCCTAAGCAACGAAGATCTCTTGCCTACCGCCCTTGCTCATCGCTCATGGAATCTTTGGCACCTTGCTTCTCTTTGGGTGGGCATGGCTGTTTGCGTCCCCACCTACATGCTTGCCTCCAACATGATCCTCGGCGGCCTTTCTTGGAAAGAAGCGTTGATGATGATCTTGCTTGGCAACGTGATCGTCGCGATCCCGATGGTCTTTAACGGCCATGCAGGCACGAAATACGGCATCCCCTTTCCTGTACTTGGGCGTGCATCCTTCGGATACAACGGGATCCATATCCCAAGCGTCTTGCGTGCCATCGTTGCGTGCGGTTGGTTTGGCATCCAAACATGGCTCGGTGGACTCGCGATGATCGCGATCTTTGCGGTCATCGCAGGAAAGCCCGCATGGAATCAATCTTGGAACGCCCAATTTGTCGGATTCATGGTCTTTTGGGGCATCCAGATGTTCTTCGTCTGGAAAGGAACGGAAAGCATCAAGTGGCTTGAGACGTTGTCGGCTCCCTTGCTGATCTTGATCGGCTTGGGGATGCTGTATTGGGGCATCAGCAACGGCGGTGGATTCGCCAAAGTGCTCTCTTCTTCCGAAGTCTTTCGCGAAACCAGCGTCGTCTTTGTCAAAGAAAAAGCTGGAGCGACCTCGGCGCATCTGCGTTTGCTCGCCGGAAAAGACGGAAAGATCCGCGCCCATGCCTACCGCGCCAAACTGCTCACAAAAGCCGAAACCACCGACGAAGACAAATGGAAAGCCGCCCTCGACAAAGCGCCCTTTTTGCCGCTCTCTCCCAAACCGATCCACTTCTCCGCCGCCCAGTCCAAAGACGCCACCACCCTCGCCATCCAGTTTCAAGGCACAAACCAAAAGCACCTTAGCTCCGTTGTGATCGCTCCTTTGTATGCAGCCTTCCCCGCCAAAAACACACAAACGCCCCTTTCCACCTATCTTTTTTGGCTAACCGCGATGGTGGCTTTTTGGGCCACCCTCGCTCTCAATATCCCCGATATCACGCGCTACGCCACCTCCCAAAAAGACCAGATCGTCGGGCAGTTCTTGGGCCTCCCTACCACGATGGTCTTGTATTCTTTTATCGGTGTCGCCGTCACTTGCGCTGCGATCTTGATCTTCGATGATATCTTGATCGCCACCGACGCACCGTGGGATCCCGTGCGCTTGCTTGCCCGCCTCGAAGACAAGCCCTTTCTGCTCATCCTCTCGCAGTTTGCGATCATCCTTGCCACGCTCTCAACCAATATCGCCGCCAACATCATCTCCCCCGCCAACTCCTTTGCCAACCTCTGGCCTCAACGCATCACCTTCCGAATCGGCGGACTGTTGGCCGGGATCATCGGTATCTTGATCATGCCGTGGAAACTCCTTGGCGTGATCGTCGGCTTCTTGCTTACCTACGGCGCACTTCTCGGACCTGTCATCGCCATCCTTCTTGCTGATTATTTCTTCCTCCGCAAAAAACAACTCGCCCTCGATGAACTCTACAAAAAAACGGGCCGTTATCGCTACATCCACGGTTTCAACCCCCACGCCTTGATCGCCCTCGCTCTCGGTATCTCCTTCGTCCTCGTCGGATACACCGTCCCTTCCCTCAAGATCCTTTACGATACAGGTTGGTTCTCTGGCTTCTTCTTCTCTTTTGTCGTATACATCGGCCTCATGAAAACACGCCACAACGCCCCCACCTGATCC